>DCIE01000055.1:0-70902 GCA_002315765.1 Ruminococcaceae bacterium UBA1734 | reverse complement strand
CTGTCCACCGAACTGAGCTTTACCGCCAAGTGGCTGCTGAGTAACAAGTGAATACGGACCGGTTGAACGGGCGTGAATTTTATCGTCAACAAGGTGATGCAACTTAAGATAATACATATAACCAACGGTTACACGGTTGTCAAACGGCTCACCGGTTCTACCGTCATAAAGTTGAACCTTACCGTCCTCGGGCATATCTGCCATTTTGAAGCATTCACGAATATCAGCCTCGTGAGCACCGTCAAATACAGGTGTGCAAATGTTCCAACCCAAAGCTTTAGCAGCATATCCCAAATGAACCTCAAGTACCTGACCGATGTTCATACGGGAAGGAACGCCAAGCGGGTTAAGAACTATATCAAGCGGAGTGCCATCCGGCAAGAACGGCATATCCTCACTTGGAAGAATACGGGATACAACACCCTTGTTTCCGTGGCGTCCTGCCATCTTATCGCCTACGGAAATCTTACGCTTCTGGGCAATATAGCAACGAACAACAACATTAACACCGGGGCTTAATTCGGAAGAATTTTCACGGGTAAATACCTTAACATCAACGATGGTACCGTACTCACCGTGAGGTACACGAAGGGAAGTATCTCTAACCTCTCTTGCCTTTTCACCGAAGATTGCACGAAGAAGTCTTTCTTCGGCGGTAAGCTCGGTTTCACCCTTAGGTGTTACCTTACCGACAAGAATATCTCCTGCCTTAACCTCGGCACCGATACGGATAATACCTCTGTCATCAAGGTCCTTAAGAGCATCCTCACCGACATTTGGAATATCACGGGTGATTTCTTCCGGTCCTAACTTGGTATCACGAGATTCAAGTTCATATTCTTCAATATGAATTGAAGTGTACATATCTTCACGGACTAATTTTTCATTAAGAAGTACGGCATCCTCGTAGTTATAACCTTCCCAAGTCATAAATCCGATAAGGGCATTTCTACCAAGGGAGATTTCACCGTTTGAAGTAGCCGGGCCGTCAGCAATAACTTCCTTTTCGGCAACCTGGTCGCCTACCGAAACGATAGGACGCTGGTTAATACAAGTGCCGTGGTTTGAACGGGTGAACTTAATGAGCTTATACTCGTCAATTTCTCCGTTCTTTGCACGAATTTTAATAATATCGGCGCTTACAAATGTAACAACACCTGCGCGTTTTGCAAGAACTACAACACCCGAGTCAACAGCTGCTTTGTATTCCATACCGGTAGCAACAATCGGGTTTTCGGGTTTGAGAAGGGGAACTGCCTGCTTCTGCATGTTTGAACCCATCAAAGCACGGTTGGTATCATCGTTTTCAAGGAACGGAATCATTGCAGTAGCAACCGAAACAACCATCTTCGGCGATACATCCATAAAGTCAGCCCTTGAGGACTCAACCTCCTGGAATCCGTCACGGTAACGGGCATTAACCTTCGGACGAACAAAGTATCCGTTTTCATCAAGAGGCTCGTTAGCCTGTGCTACAACGAACTCGTCCTCTTCGTCAGCAGTCATATAAATAACTTCATCAAGTACACGGCCGGTTTCATGGTCAACTCTTCTGAATGGAGCCTCAATAAAGCCGTATTTATTAATCTTTGCGTATGTTGCAAGATAGGAAATAAGTCCGATGTTAGGACCTTCAGGGGTTTCAATAGGACACATACGGCCGTAATGGGTGTAGTGAACATCTCGAACTTCGAAGGATGCACGGTCTCTTGAAAGACCGCCGGGGCCCAATGCCGACAAACGGCGCTTATGAGTAAGCTCGGAAAGAGGATTGGTCTGGTCCATAAACTGAGAAAGCGGAGAAGAACCGAAAAACTCTTTAATTGCGGCAACAACCGGTCTTATATTAATTAAACTTTGAGGAGTGATGTTCTCGGCATCCTGTGCCTGAAGATTCATCTTCTCTCTTACAACCCTTTCCATACGGGAGAAACCGATACGGAATTGATTTTGCAATAACTCGCCTACGCTTCTGATTCTACGGTTGCCTAAATGGTCAATATCGTCAACACAACCAACATCGTGGGGCAAACCGAGGAAATAGTTTACTGTGGCGAAAATATCGTCAAGTACAATATGTTTCGGAATAAGTGCATCGGCAGCCTCAAGGATTGCTTCCTTTAACGCTTCCTTGGAATCGCACTCGTTCATAATATCACGAAGAACCGCAAAGCTTACATTCTCATTGATTCCGGACTTATAAAGCTCTAAAAGCTCATCTTCATTAAAATCAACAAAGTCGGCAAGTCTAACCATACCGTTAGATAAAATCTTAACCTCGGTAACATTACCCTCAAAGTCCTGTACATTTACATAAACTTCAAGTACACCCTTGGTGTCAAACTCGTTGGCTAAATCCTTATTAATAACAGTATCGGGCTCGGCAATAATTTCACCGGTCATCGGGTCTATAACCGGACGGGAAACAACCTTACCGATTGCACGGGCTCCCACTGCTAACTTCTTGTTGTATTTATATCTGCCTACTCTTGAAATGTCATAACGATGAGCATCAAAGAACAACTGTGCCAAATATGCCTTAGCACCCTCAATGGTTACAGGCTCACTCGGGCGAAGCTTCTTATAAACCTCTACAAGTGCTTCCTCGGTATTCTTTGTTTCATCTATTTCAAATGTGGCATTAAGGCGTTCATCATCACCTAAAAGTTCACGAATTTGCTGATTGGTTTCAATACCTAATGCTCTGACAAATGTAGTGATTGGCAACTTCCTGTTCTTATCAATTCTTACATACAAAGCATCATTTACCGAAGTTTCATACTCAAGCCATGCACCACGGTTAGGTATTACGGTTGAGGAGAAAAGACGCTTACCGGTCTTTTCATCAGCCTTTTCGGCATAATATACACCGGGAGAACGAACTAACTGTGATACGATAGCGCGTTCGGCACCGTTAATAACAAAGGTTCCCGAAGCAGTCATTAACGGGAAATCTCCCATAAACACTTCGCTTTCCTTTATTTCTCCGGTTTCTTTATTTTCAAGTCTTGCGGTTACTCTAAGAGGTGCGGCATAAGTAGTATCTCTTGCCTTACATTCGGCAATATCATACTTCGGATTTTCGTCAATACGATAATCGGTAAAGGTTAATTCCAAATTACCGCTGAAATCCGTAATAGGATCCATATCGGCGAAAACTTCTTTGAGTCCGTCATTAATGAACCAATCGTAAGAATCCTTCTGGATTTCAATAAGATTAGGCATTTCTATAACCTCATTGATTTTGGAGAAGGTCATGCGTTGATTTCTACCCAGTTTAACAGGCTTGACCATATCTGTTTTCTTCATAGGTTGAGATTCACTCCTATAAATTTTTATTGCGAAAATTTCGCGTCAGACAAGAAAAGTTGTACCCTTTTTTACACATAAAGCACCCTACTTTACCGAAAAAAAGGCGCAAAATCCCCCATCTTCATTAGTAATTCTTGATTATATATCAAAACCTAAAAAAAGTCAAGCATTTTTTTGCATTAACCTTCTATTTTTTTATTTTGGGTTAAATTGTTACATATACTGCATATTATCTAAAAAAGCATCCTCGGTTTTTATCCCGAAGATGCTTTGACTGTCAGGTATTACTTTCTTATACCTTTAACTACCTTATAGGTTTTACCCTTATATTTAACTTTTCCGCTGAATTTCGTGTTTGCAACACCCTTTTTGCAATAATACCATTTCTTGTTATACTTAACGAAGGTTACACCCTCTTTAGGATTATATGTACCGTTCTTTACATGATAATATTTACCGCTGTATTTAACAAGGGTATTGGACTTATTAAGAACACCCTTCTTTACATAGTACCATTTTCCGCTATATTTAACGAGAGTTGTTGCGTTATTTGTGGTACCGTTCTTTACATAGTAGTATGTTTTACCATACTTAACAAGGGTTGTTGACTTGTCAACTACGCCGTTTTTGTAATAATACCACTTATTGCCCTGCTTAAGAAGACCTGTGTAGTATGTTATTGTTGCATTTGCGAGAGCATCGTTATTGTAGTAGATTTGAACTTCCGACTTTTCGGCTTTAGTACCCGAATATACAACCTTTTTCAAACTGTTGCATTTGCTGAAAGCACTTTCGAAAATGACTTTTACACTCTTAGGAAGATTTACCGTAGCAAGTTTTGTGCAATTTTTAAAAGCATCTTTGTTAATAAAGCGGGTCTTTGAATTTATTGTAACAGAGGTAATATTTGTTGAGTTTGCTTTTACCAACATAACATACGGATTTGAAGTGTTTCCTAAATAAGATGCACCGCCATAGGTCTTAAGTTTAAGTTTGTCGCAATCACTTATCATATCACTATCAATATCAGTAACGGAGCTGGGTATAGTGAGATTTTGAAGAGCTGTGCATTCGTTAAATGCTCCATAATCGATTTTTGTTACACCGCTGTTTGCCATTTTTACCGTATGCAGTTTAGAACAGTAGCCAAATGCATTTGAACCGATACATACTACCGATTTGGGAATGGTAATTGATGTAAGGTTTTTGCAACCGTTAAACGCCGAGTCCAAGATAAACTTAGTCTTTGCATTAATAGTGCAGCTTGTAATATTCGTGTTAGCGGCCTTTGCCAAAATCAAATACTTATTTGAGGCATTGCCGAGATAAAGGGCATTATTATAAGCGTAATAACTCAAATTACTGCGTCCTGAAAAAACACCGGAGCCCATTTTTGTAACGGTATCGGGAATGCTGACGGTTTTTAATACATCTTCGGACCAACTTGAAAATGCGTAATTGCCAATGGTTATTACACCCTTGGGGATTGTAACACTTGCCAACTTTCCGCACTGATAAAACGCGCTATCCGCAATAACCTTTGTTTTCGGATTAACGGTACAGCTTGTAATATTTGTATTAGTTGCGCTTATTAATACAAGATATTTGTTTTTGGAATTACCCAAATACTTTGCATTACTATATGTATTATATTTAACCTTCGGAGAATAACCAAATGCGCATTCCGAAACCTCGGTAATTCCATCTGGAAGATTTACGGTTGTAAGATTTTCACAACCACCGTAAGCATAGTATCCGATGGTTTTAACTCCGGCAGGAATGTTGGCTGTTTTCAAAGATGAGCAACCGTAGAATGTTCTATACCCGATTTCCGAAATTGTAGCAGGAAGGCTAATGGAAGTAAGGGAAGTACAGCCCGAGAAAGCATCACCTCCGATGGATTTAACGCTTGAAGGAACCTTAACATTATTAAGCTTTTTACAACCTGAGAAAGCACCGTAAGCAATATCGGTAACCGTGCTTGGAATTGCGAAAGAAGTGAGGGATGTGCACTCTAAAAATGCGGTAGAAGGAATATAAGAAATCTTATTGTTCCACTTAACGCTACTAACCTTTGTATAAGCAAATGCTGCTGCACCTATCTCCTCTATGCCTGCAGGCAATGTAACCTTTGTTATTTTTGTACCTGCAAAGGCAGATGCACCGATTGATTTAACCGAATTGGTAAGCGGAGCAGAGGTTAATGCCGTTCCGCAGAATGCTTCGTTTCCGATTTTCTTTACAGAGGAAGGAAGGGAAGCGGATTTTAATTTACTGCAACCCTCAAATGTCTGATAAACAATCTCGGTTACCTTATTAGAAACCTTTACCGATGTAAGATTAGTACAGTAATAGAAGGCAGCCGGGTAAATTTTCGTAACGGTATTGGGGATTGTTACGGCGCCGGATTTGGTTTTATCGCAGGTAATAACCGATTTCTTATCCTTTGAATACACTATACCGCCGGTTTTAACGAAATTCTTTGTTTCGGAAAAATCGTAATCGGGGGTTATGTTTTCGGTGTAAAACAAAGAAAGGTCTGTAACGGTTGACGGAACCTTATATTTGCCGGTACGGCGTGTAGGATAGGCTATAACTTTAGTAGCCTTCTTGTTGTATGCTACACCGTCTTTACTTGTATAACTCGGATTGCTGGTGCTGACATTAATAGACTCCATATAATAGTTTCCGCTGAACAAATCCTGTGTTAAGCCTTTGAAATTTTTACCTACGGTAATTTTTGTTAAGGACCAAGCATAACAGGCTAATGCATCCTTGGAAATGGAGGTTACGCTATCGGGAAGCACAAGTTCGCCCGGATAACAGTTACCGTTCTTTGAAGAAAGGTCCAAAACTCCCACAACAGTGTAGCCCTTATACTTGCTCGGCACTTCGATTTTTTTAACCTCATAACCTGCCTCACAACCTGTAATGTAAGCTTTGTTGTTTGAAATTTTTGCCGAAAAGGTAACGGTATTATTGCCGGAATAATAAACCTTTCTCGGCACCGAGATTTCAACTTCATCGGATTCTTCAGCCGCTGAAGTTACCGTGAACAGTGCCGACATTGATAAAACAACAGTCAACACCGACAATAGCAATGCTATCGCTTTTTTTGCATTATTCATTTAAAAAACTCCTCATATATTTTTTGTTAATGCTCGGATTGGCTTTTCCGAGAAAATCACCCCGCTTATTATCTATTTGAAAAAAACCAAGCCTTTAGTTCGGCCTTAATCATCAAAGTTATTTGCAAGAGGAACATTTTTCGGGAGTATTCTCTTTTGAAAAATATCCCATTTCCGAAAGTTCACAATTCTCGCCGATTATTTTACCGCTATCGCCACAGTATATCTCCATATTCACCGAATCGCAAACAGGATATTCCCCTGCGCTTATATCAACAAAATTTGTCATAATATCTTTAAAAACCTTGGGACTTCTATTTGTGTCGCTTGCGCCGTTATCGTGCCATACCGCACAGCTGTAACTTGGGCAAACGCCTACAAACCAGTTGTCGGAATTGCCGTCAGTTGTTCCCGTTTTACCGGCAATCTTTCCGCCTTCTATATAAGCGTCTTTTCCGGTACCCAAGGGAGAAACTACCCGCTGAAGCAATTTGTTCATTATGTAGGAGGTTTCCGAACTTATAACCGTCTTGGATTTATCGGTGTGTTCATAAACAACATTGCCGTTTTCTGTCATTATTCTGCTTATCGTGTACGGCTCATAATAATTACCGCCGTTGGCAAAAACAGCATAATATCCCGCCATATCCTGAACCGTAACCCCTGATTTCAGGTAACCCAGTGCCACATTTCCCAAAACTTCTTCTTGGGAGGTTTCCTTAATTATTTCTTTTTCCAAAGAAAAATCCATGCCGAAATTATCCTCTAAAAAATTAATAGAATTTCGGACTCCTATTTCTTTAAGCCATTTTACAGCAACGGTATTGGTGGAATTTGCTATTGCATCGGATACCGAAATGTTTTTTTCGCTGTATTTTCCGTCAGCATTGGTAGGCCAAGGGCTGTTTGTTTCTTCGATATATTTTATAGGTTCATCCTTTTGCATTGACGACCAATTAAGTATGCCTTTTTTCATACCGGGAGCATATACACTAAGCGGTTTTATGGTAGAACCTGCATAGGTGGGATAATTTGCATAATTTTCGGTTTCGCTACTGCTTCCTGCTGCCAAAACAGCACCCTTTAAATCGGTTATTGCAAATCCGCTGTTGCTGCCTATGACATTTTTAAAGGAGATATTTGCCTTTTCTTCCACATCTTTTTGCAGTGTGGTTTCAACATATACATTATTCTTTAAAAATCGGGCGGCTTCGGTTTCCGAAAGGCCCTTTTGCCTTTGTATAATGGAAACAGCCTCTTTTAATGCTATGTCGGCAAATCCGAAATACGACATATCGCTTAACCCTATCTCACCGTCATATTGAGCAAAGGGATTTCCTTCGCTGTCAACAAAGTAAAGCTTCTTATCCTTCTTTTCTTGGCCACATCCGGAAAAACAAATCAAAATTAAAGCCGCTAAAAGAAAAGAGGTGTATTTTTTAAGATACATTCTTATCCTATCTCCTCAATGGATTTCGTTATTTCGTCACTTAAAGAAAATTCAGGCTTATCCTTTATCATAAAGGCTATTTTGTCGGTGTTTTCTTTTAGTGTCTGTAACCTGCTTTCAATTCCCCGAATATATTTACGGCAATACTCCGCACTATTATTATCGCCGTTTTCTATGTACAAATTTCTGCCAACCAAAAGCATATATGCATATTCGTTATAGGAGTCAATATTATAAGGTTCGCAATCCAAGGCCTTTTCCTTGTTTGCTATTACCGTTGCAAAATCGCCTTCTTCAAATGCCGCTAAGGCTTTCGCATTATAAGCCGCCGCAACATACGGATTGCTTTCTAATATTTTGTCGGCAATTTCCGCCGACCTTTTGTTGTCCTCCTCCGAAGACAAAAGACCCATTAAAGCCTCGGTATTGTTTAAAAAACTAATATCGTTTGCCGCCTTGTAGCATTTTGAATAGCACAAAAACGAAATACTGCCTATATAAAGAGAAAAGGCAGTCAAAAGAGCAGAAACGGTTATGACAGAACTGCGGTTTAATTCTTTTTCCTCGCCCTTATTAACAGGCAAAACCATAACAAATAAAAGAAAAATCGAAACAAACTGAAAATCAAAATCAAGAAGACTATGAAACGAAATGACCGCCACTATGATTTTATTAAGAGGATTTTCATTTTTCTCAAAGAAAAATCTAACGACCGAAAAGACAAAAAGTACAAAAGGAATAAATCCGCAATCAAGCAACATACCAAGCCAATCGTTATGTACAAACCTTACCGTATATACTCCCGTCTGCACTGTTTGATTCAAATAATTATAACCTAAATATCCCATTCCGAAGGGATACTTAGCAACCAGCTTTAAAGCATCTTTGTTATAAAGTATGCGGCCTAAAAAGGTGCTTGATTTTAAAGAAATTTGAGTAAATCTTCCGAATACCGAAAAATCATTTTTTATTAAGGCGTAACCTAATGCCATGGCAATAAGTCCGACAAAAACAAGAGAAACCGAAATCGTAAACTTTTTGTTTTTTTGCATAATAACAAGCAAAACAAAAACCGGAAAAGCTATTAACATAGCCGTCCTCGAGCCGGAATAAATAATACCGAAAAGTAAAATTCCTATGGCAATAAGCCTTACTGTCAGTTTTTCTTTTTTATCGAGTCCGCAAATAATAATCGCCACAAGTAAAAATAAGGCGAATGTGTTTGGGTATTGAAAAAATCCTGCCAATCTTCCTGCCACGGAGAAATAGGTTTTTAAAGCAGGGATTTGCATAAGTATTGCCGAAACAACCGTCATTAAAACAGCACAGGCAGGGATAATCGAAAGAACATCTTCTCTTGCTTTTTCGCAATCGGTTTGCATAAGACATAAAATCAAAAGCAACAAGGGTAAAAACTTTATAAAACCGTAAATAGCCGAAAGCTTATCAACAGCCCAAAAAAGGGTTGAAAAATAAAACAAACAAAGCACCGCAACCGATACGGAATAAATATTTACAAAAAACAGTATTTTGTTTTGCTTGTTTTTCAAAATAAGAAGATATACGAACAAAAAAATCGAAATTGCAGCCGAAATAAAGGTGTGAAATCCACCAATGGCAAAAAACGATAATACCATACATAAAACTATAGGATTTTTAATTAATGCAATTTGTTTTCTTATCATCTTCTCACCACCTTATTTTATTATACAACAACAAATATAAAAAATCAACCGATTTTACCACTAAAAGGGCTATGACAAACCACAAAAACAGTCGATTTTTTCCTTTGATTTCTTGACTTTAATTATGGCGTGTGCTATAATTTTTGTAGAAATTTGTATTTTAGGGAGATAAAGTATGATTGGTTTTATTTGTCTTTTCTTACCTGCTTGTTTTTCGGTTTTTCTTTTTGAAAAAATCCTTAAAGCAGACCTTGATTTAAAAAATGTTTTGGGTATTTATTCTCTTAACAATCTTTTAATCAACGGATTGATTTTTGCGCTTAAAAGATTTGTATTCGGCACTGCGGACATTCCTTTTATTTCCTTGGAAACCGACACCACTCCCCGTGCCGCAATATCGTTTATTGCAATTGCCTTGATTTCGGCTGTGGTTTTGGCAGTTGCGGAGGTTTTTGTTGCAAAGAATTTCAAAATTTCTCTACAAGAGGTTAACGATGAAGAAGAAAAATAATAAACATAGGGGTTTGAATTTTTTTCTTGCGATATTATCTGTTCTACTGATTTTTTTAGGTACTACTGCCTTTTTCTCGGCATTTTGGTACCTTAGAACTTTCGGCGACACCGGATTTGACTCCATTGTGTTCACCTTACTTTCGGATTTCCATTCCACATCAAGCAATATAATGAGCTCATATTTTAAAAACGGGCTTATTCCTGCAATTCTTGTAACGGCGTTAATTAGTTTTTTGGTGTTTTACAAGTCGAAATTCGCAATTGTTCTTTCGGCATTCTCAAAAAAATTCCGTTTGTATCCCTTGGGCAAAACATCTACTAAAGTCGTTTCCGTTATTCTTTGCATAACACTTTTTGCCCTTGCAGGTGGAAGTGTGGGAATGTTTGATTACATAAAAAACCTAAGTCAGCGAACAAAAATCTATGACGAGTATTATGTTGACCCAAAAGACACCGATATTAAATTCCCCGAAACAAAAAGGAATTTAATATATATTTTCCTTGAGAGTATGGAAACATCTTTCTTTTCCACCGATAAAGGTGGTGCGTTACCTTATAATACTATTCCCGAGTTATATAATTTAGCCAAAAGCAATACCAACTTCTCAGACAATTCTTCGGTAGGTGGCGCCCTTGCGGTTGAGCGTTCGGGTTGGACCGTTGCCGGTATGGTATCACAAACTGCCGGAATACCCCTTTATCTCCCGGGCAATTTAGGAAAAAACGACTATAAAAAGTACACAAAATTCCTGCCGGGCGTTACAACCCTCAGTAATATTTTATCGGAAAACGGATATAATCAGGCTCTTATGGTAGGCTCTGACAGTAATTTCGGCGGAAGAAGGAACTTGTACCTTCAACACGGCACCGATACCATTCACGACCTTTTCTCAATTAAAGAAGATGGACTTATTCCCGAGGATTATTTTGTAAACTGGGGCTTTGAGGATTCAAAACTGTTCGAGTTTTCAAAGTCAAAAATTCTTGATATGGCGAAATCCGACAAACCTTTTGCCTATACATTGCTAACGGTTGACACCCATTTCCCAAGCGGATATAAATGCAAACTTTGTAAAAATCAGTTTAAAAACAAATACGAAAATGTTTTTGCCTGTTCTTCACGACTTGTATCGGCTTTTGTCGATTGGATTAAGAAACAGGATTTCTACGAAAATACAACCGTGATTATTTCAGGCGACCATTGTACTATGGACGAGGATTATGCTTCAAAAAACATTCCATCAAACTACACCCGCCATGTTTATAACTGTTTTATAAACTCTGCTGTTTCCACAAAGAACAGCAAAAACCGAGATTTTACAACCCTTGATATGTTCCCTACCACACTTGCCGCTATGGGTTGCGAGATTAAGGGTGATAGATTAGGTCTCGGAACAAATCTCTTCTCAAAGACTAAAACTCTCACCGAAGAAAAAGGCTTTGATTGGCTGAACAGCGAAACCAAAAAGAGTTCTAAATACTATATGTCCCGATTCCTAAACAATTATTAGTATAATCCATTCAAGATATTAGCAAAGCCTCCGCAGAAATACCTGCGGAGGCTTTAATAATGCATAAGAATAATATTGTTATCATTTAATCTTATCATATCAAAAAATGCTACAAATCATTTTTTAAATACAAATAAATATTCGTGTGCTATCAAAAGAAAATTATATTTTATACTATTAGTCTTCCAATAACCTGTTGCTTTGCAATTGTGTTGTTCTTTAATTATAATTTCTTTAAGTTTAAATCCCGACTTTTCAAAGATTCTCATAACATCGAAAGACATAGGAATCATACATCCTTTTTGTCTTGTATCTCCCATAAGAATAGCGCAGAATTTATCCTTTTTTAAAACTCGGTAGCTTTCATCGGCTACCTTTTTCATTTCTCCAAGAAAATCTTTAATCTTTAAATGCGATAAATCTTCTTCAATATCCTCACTATATTTGATTATATCAGCATAGGGCGGATGCGTGCAAATCAAATCGATACTGTCATTTGGTATAAAATCAAGATTACGAGCATCGGCTTTATGAATATATACTTTACCGTTGGCACACTCGTGTTCAAAATTTATTTTTTCTTTGCAACGGCTTATGGCAATATCATTTATGTCTACGCCGATAATATTTCGATTTAATAGTTTTGCCTCTACAAGCGTTGTTCCTCCGCCGGCAAACTGATCTAATACCAAATCACCCTCTTTTGAATATCTTAATAGAATGTTTCTTGGGACATAAGGCGACCAATTACCACGCCATTTTGCATCGTGTGTAGCCCAATCGCCACGCTTTGGAAATGACCAATGGGTTGTCATTTCAAGTTCAAAATCATCCGGCTCCCATTTTGTAATCTTATTTCTCACCATGATTATACCTTTTGAATTTCGGGGACAGGTAAACCCAATTTATAAAGTGGAATATATTCGAAAAAATAATCGCAATTAACACTTTGAATATAATCAAGTACATCTTTATATTTTGCATCTCTAAACCAATCATCAAGCAAATAAATATATTCCACCTCTAAATTTGCTTTAGAAAGCAGCTTCTTATATTGTTTCTTTTTAAAATCACATGTTTGGAGTTTTTCGTCTACAGAACCGGCAACCTGTTGATGTTTGCATTCAATAATAAAAACTGTATTCTTTATAATAACAAATATTGAGTCGTCCGGTAAAAGTTGTTTTGATATATATTGTTTCCAATCAATCCCTAATTTTATTAGCAATGAATTATAAAAAGAATGTTTTTTATATAATTCTGCAATTTTTACATCGTTATAGTAAACGTTTTTCAGTGTTATAGTTGTCTTTTTATTATTAAAAACAACTTCTTCTTTTTCGTTTTTAACGCAGTATCCCTTTTGATTTGAAAGAAATGTTTCTAAATCGGTTTTTCCTTCAAATATTAAACCTGTTTTTGTGTTCCCTCCGCCTTTGCCGTTTTTAATCATATATATCCTCCTTAAAAATTACTAATAAGTAATTCCTTTACTTTTCCTCGTGCTTGTGCTTGGCAGTTTATCATTCTATTCGCTTCGACACGCTTTATTTTGTGTGATGAATAGATATTATCAAAAAAATCATCTTCTGTATTGGAGTTTTTAGGATCGGAATTGCTTACTACAACTTTTGCTCCTTTGTTATTTAAAGTATCAACAAACCTTGCAAGTTCAATTTGTTCTTTATCTGTGAACAAATTCTCAGTATATGCCGTAAAGCTTGCCGTATCGGTTATGGGTCGATATGGTGGGTCAAAATACACAAAAGTGTGTTCATCAATAAATCTTTGCGATTCTCGATAATCTCCACATACAATTTCAACATTTTCTAATTTAGACGATACAGCTCTAAGATTTTTTTCATCACATATTAAAGGATTTTTGTAAGAACCCATCGGAACATTAAAAAGACCTTTTTTGTTTACGCGGAACAATCCGTTGAAACATGTCTTATTTAAAAAAATCATTAAAGCGGCTTTTTCTATATTTACACTCTCATCACCGTTTGCTTTTAAATAATTAAATCTTTCGCGTTTTGAATTGTAGAAAAGTTTCCGGTCTTCGGTTGACAAAGGTAAAAACAGTTCTTGCAGCACCCTTAATTGCTGAATCAATTCGTCAATATGTTTTTTTATCATTTTGTATGTATTTATCAGCTCAGCATTTACATCACTAATATAAACTTGCTTTAAATTAAACTTGCTTAAAACATCGAACAGTACTGCGCCGCCGCCTACAAAAGGTTCTGCATATTTTGTAACATTATTGTCAAAGGGGTAATACTGTTCAATTTCAGAAATTAATTGTCCTTTTCCGCCGGCCCACTTAAGAAAAGGTTTTACATGTTTTTCGTCTTTTTCGACATATCTTAAAGCACGCGCATCAATAGGTTTTTCAGCATTAGTTGGAATAATCCACATATTTCCTATAATTGTTGCATCTTCTATTCTTTTTTCTGAACAAAGCACAGCAACTCGTCTTTGAGAAATTCCCCATTTGTACGCTGCCTCTTTCGCTGACATATATTCCATAATTAACCCCCCGCAGATTTGTTGTATATATTATATTCTATATCTCGAACAATTGCAATATTAATAATAAAAAATTGCCAGATTAATCTAACGAAAAACCTGACAATTAATAGCTTTATTTTAAAGCGTTTTTTGAAT
Organism: Ruminococcaceae bacterium UBA1734; assembly: GCA_002315765.1. Taxonomy (GTDB): domain Bacteria; phylum Bacillota; class Clostridia; order Oscillospirales; family Acutalibacteraceae; genus UBA737. Next base: position 56,633 of record DCIE01000055.1, on the reverse strand, counting down.
CATACTTTTATATTTTGATTTGCAATTTGGAGAATCAGCACTTTTCGGCTAATTCAAATATCTTTGCGGGTAACTCGGATTCATCGCAGGAAAGTGTGAACACAAATTCCACATCGGAGATTTTTGAAACTCTCTCTAAGAATGCGGCAAACTCCTCATAATCACGGCTGCCTATTCTAAGAGTTGCATCGCCGAAGATATGTGTAACATCGTTGTTACCTGCCTTAATTCCGGCAAGCATACCGTAATACTCGCCGTATCCGGAAATTCCGAAATCGCAGGAATCTATCAAACGAGCCTTATGAGTAACGGAAAAGGTAAGAACATCACCCTTTTCAATGCAAACAACATTTCCGAGACTTGTCTCGGCGGCGGCATTTACCATTTCCACTAATTTTTTAGTTTTACCAGAACCTTTTTTTCCGATAATGAGTTTAATCATAATATTGACTCCTTTATATTTATTACCGCACACCGGCGGTTGTTTCCGTTAATTATTTGCCAAGTCTTGCTTCCAAAGCAGCCTTAGCATCCTCGTAACCCGGTTTTCCTAAAAGTGCAAACATATTCTTTTTGTAGCTTTCAACACCCGGTTGGTCAAAAGGATTAACCCCAAGCATATATCCGGAAATTGCACAAGCCTTTTCAAAGAAGTAAATCAGTCTTCCTAAATTCTCTTCGTCAGCCTTGTCAATCTCAATTACAAGATTCGGCACACCGCCGTCGGTATGAGCTAAAACGGTTCCTTCAAACGCCTTTTCATTTACAAAAGACATAGGCTTACCTGCAAGGAAGTTAAGACCATCACCGTTGGTTTCCTCTTCCTCGATAATAACATCTTCACCGTTGTCTTTAATGTTTACAACGGTTTCAAACATTAGACGGCTACCGTCTTGAACAAACTGTCCCATAGAGTGAAGGTCGGTGGAGAAGGTTACACTTGCAGGGAAAAGTCCCTTGTTGTCCTTGCCTTCGCTTTCGCCATACAACTGCTTAAACCACTCTGACATCATGGTAAATCTCGGTTCATAAGAAACCAAAAGTTCAATTGATTTACCCTTGCGGTAAAAAGCATTACGAAGTGCGGCATATGTGTAGCAAGGGTTGGCATCCAAATCCTTAACCGCATAGTCGGCTCTCGCATCTGCGGCACCCTTCATTAACTTATCAATATCAGCACCGGCGGCGGCAATAGGTAAAAGTCCTACTGCGGTAAGAACGGAAAATCTTCCGCCCACATCATCCGGCACTACAAAACATTCATAGCCCTTTTCATCAGCCAATTGCTTTAAAGTACCTCTTGCCTTATCGGTGGTACAATAAATACGAGAAGCTGCTTCTTTTTCGCCATAGCGTTCTTCAAGAAGTTTTCTAAACACTCTGAATGCAACGGCAGGTTCGGTTGTTGTTCCGGATTTTGAAATGATATTAACCGAAACTCTCTTGCCTTCGCACATCTTAATTAAATCGGAAAGGTTTGCACCGCTGATGCTGTTTCCGGCAAAATAAATCTCCGGCGCATCTCCTCTTAAAGCGTTATAATATTGGCCCTTTAAAAATTCTATTGCGGCACGAGCACCTAAATAAGAACCGCCGATACCGATTACGATAAGAATATCGGTATCTTTTCTTATTTTATCGGCAGCAGCCTTAATTCTCGAAAACTCTTCTTTATCATAATTTACGGGAAGGTCCACCCAACCCAAAAAATCGTTACCCAATCCTGTTTTTGAATCCAAAAGGTCGTGAGCAGCCCCAACCTGAGCCTTTAAGCCTAAAAGGTCGTTTTCTCTTATAAAACCTTTTGCGTACGAACTGTTAAATCTAAGTCCCATTTTAATGCCTCCAAAGCACATCTGATTTCTTTAGTTTTATTGTACATTATTTTCCATTGTTTTTCAAGTGGAAATAGTCAAATTCACAATTTATTTACTTATAATACAAACAAATCCTTAAATATCCACATTAATACCGTGGAAAATTTAAGTTTTTCCGCATTTTCCGAGGCGGTTATGTCTATTTTCCCAACTTGTTCCTCTTTGCAATATATATCCACGCTTCCCAAAACATCTCCTTTTTTAATAGGGGCGGTGTAGCTCTCTTTTAAATTCACTTTTTGAGTGATTTTTCCGCTTTCACCCTTTGACAAAAGCACCGTTACGCTTCCCTTTGCCACACCTAAAAGCGTTTTTTTATCTCCGTTTTCCACCGACACTGTAAGTTCCTTTGGTTTTGTTGCCGAAGAAATTTCCTGTGTTTCGTAATTTGAAAACCCGAAATCCAAAAGTTTTTTAGCATCGGAAAATCTATCCTTTGATGTTGAGGCCCCCATTACCACGGCAACCAATTCGGTGTTGTTCCGCTTGGCGGTGGCGCTAAGGCAACTTCCGGCTTTTGATGTGGTGCCTGTTTTAAGTCCCGTTGCACCCTCATAAAATCTTACTAATTTATTTGTATTTACAAGTTCGCTTTCACCGTTTCTGAGGGAATCCATCCAAACGGTGGAATAATTTTTTATAAGAGAATGTTTTATAAGTTCCGCCGACATAATCGCCACATCATAAGCGGTCGTAATATGTCCATCGGTGTCAAGTCCGGTGCAGTTCTTAAAGGTGGTGCTATTCATTGAAAGTTCCTTTGCCCTTTTATTCATAAGCGCCACAAAGCATTCCTCGCTACCTGATATTTTTTCTCCCAATGCCACAGTTGCATCGTTTGCCGAGGCTATGGCGGTAGCCTTTAAAAGTTCGTCCACCGTCATTGTTTCTCCTTCTTCAAGCCAAATTTGTGAGCCTCCCATAGAACAGGCATACTCACTTGCCGTAACAACTTCATTTAAAGAAAGTTCCTTTCTCTCAATAGCCTCCATAACAAGAAGTAATGACATTATCTTAGTTATGGATGCCGGCGCCGACTTTTCCGAAGAATTTTTGTCATACAAGATTTCTCCCGTATGCGGTTCCATAAGGATAGCGCTTTTTGCGCTGATTTGCAAATCCTTTCCCACGCTTAAATCAACCGCATCGCATTCAATCGGCTCATCAACATCGGAAATGTCCTCATCCACCGTAACGGTTTTTGCCATTGTCCCCAAAGAGAATAATAACGAAAAGCAAAGAATTAAGGATAAAACTCTTAATAACCTCATAAAAATACCCCCTTACATAGAAAGATATGCAAGAAGGCATATTTTAATGTTAAATTATATAACCCGAAAGTGCCGAAATACAAAGTAACAATCCTGCCTTTGCTTTGGGTGTTTTGCATCCCATTTTTACGAACATCATTTGGGTTGTTATTGCGCAGACCGCCGTTTTAATAAGGCAGGAAAAAAAGAAGATAAAATATGCAAAACCGTCCATTCTCGTATAAAGTTTACCAACACTTATGACACCGATGCTTTGTGCATAGGAAAAATTCATTTCCGATGCGGTTTTTAAAGAAAAGGTAAGCACCCCGCTTAAAAAGCAAAGGCATAAAAGTCCTCCCCCCAAGACTATACCCCGAATGTCATTTTTTACACCTACTTCCCGGAAGGCAAACCTTTGAAAAACCGCCAATACTCCAACAGAAAAAAAGCATTTTACAAAAAGGTAGAAAGTTTGCGGGAAAAGCGAAGAAATCTCGCCCTTTACGGCATCGATGAAATAACTGCGCCTGAAGATTTTAAAAGACACGATAAATAATATCACCGTAATCCCAAGACAAAACCAAAAGGTCAAAACCGAGTATTTAGTTATGACCTTTTTACCGCATCTTAAAGCATAAAGAGCCACACCCAAAAAGAAAACAAGTATTAAAAACTTACTGTTTTTTATCAAGATTTCTTCTTTCACATAGGCTGTTATTCCTCTTGATGTAACCGCCGAAGTGAAAACACTTCCTAAAATCACAACAAGGCAAAAAATATATACTATAACTTTCCTGCCTTTGATTTCAAACATTTTATCCGCAAGATAATACCAAAAAACATAAAAAGGAATTGCAAGAGCAAGAGCTAAAATAAAGGCTGTGAAATTGCCCGATTCGGCATTTTTAAATGGAAGAAAAAGCGCCGTTTCCCCCATGACAAAAAAGAAGGCAACGCATCTTCTTCCAAAGGAGTATTCCCTATCCATTAAACGCCCTCTCTTTCCTTTATTTCCTCTATTTCCATATTAAGGTCAAGGGTTTTTCCGTATTTTTTTAAAAAAGCAACCGCCTCTTTTTTAAAGGTATTAGAAAACCCTTTGCTGTGTTTGTTATAGTAAAATTCAAAGGTAGTTTTACCGTCCTTTGAAACATTGGAGTTAATGCGGTCAATCTCGGCATAATCCTCGGCAAGATAAATCCTTCCGCCGGAATTGCCGTTACGCAACACAGAATAAACCAAACTTTCTTCCGATGACAATTTTGCAATATTTTTTTCTTTTTTTACGACAGACTCCCCCGATATTACAATTTTTTTATTGTCAACTTCTAAATTCGGCATTGAATACAGTTCGCCGTTTTTATAGGCTTTATTAATTTCATAAAATTTATTATGATAATTAATACCTGCTTCGGTAGCGCTTTCCTTAATATTCCCGGCGATATCAAAACCTCTTGCTACCGAAACAGACTTTGATTTTGTCAGAAGTTCCTTGGAATTTTTTGTTGTAGTCAGGAAAACCCCGAGATTAAGTTCCTTTAAAACATCCAAATATTTAAAAATTTCTTCTGTTTGACCTTTTGTTAGTTCTTCTCCTAAAATCACAACGGCACAGTGGTCGAAAATAAGGGTTTTTGAAAGCTCGTCATTAAGGGTGAACACCGCATTTCCCGGGGATTTGCCACCACCCACAAGAATTTCAGAGGATGGTGAATTGGTCGTTTCGCCGCCACCTGCCGAAACAACCTCAACCGATATTGAAAACTCGTCTTTTTTTCCTTTATCAAACCCCAGCGCCGTTACTATATATCCGTTTTCTGTTTCACGGTATCCCTTACAACCGCAAAATGACACCATAATACATAAGCCGATAACCGCAAACCATACTTTTTTTACCATTTATCATTCCTACTTCTTATTCTGTTTTTGCTAATATGCGGACGGGTTCGCATTTTAAACCAAGGAGCCCTTATAAACACATCTTTCATACGGGCAAATGTGGGATTTTTAAGTGAAAATGTGTAATCACCCCCAAAGGTTTTGGTGTTCATCACAACAAGTGCCGAAAGGGTTATGGCAACCATATACCCGTAAAGCCCCATAATAGATGCTGCCAAAACAAAGAAAATCCTGAAATAAAAAACTGCGCCCTTAAGCCTTGGTATCATAAGTCCGGCAACGCCTGAAAATGATACTGCTATCAGCATAGGTGCGCTGACTATTCTTGCCGTTACTGCAGCATCACCTATTACAAGGCCTCCGACAATGCTAAGTGCCGGACCTAAACTTTGGGGTGTCCTGAGCCCTGTTTCCCTGAGAATTTCAAAAACAAAAATCAGCACTAAGCATTCTGCAACCGATGAAAAAGGCACTCCGCTTCTAAGCTCGGAAATGGTTATCATAAATTGCGTTGGGAGAAGCTGAAAATGAAATGTAGTAAGGGCAATAAAAATCGCAGGAATACTAATACCGGCAAAAAAGCAGAAATACCTTAAAATTCTTCCGACACTGCCCACATAATAGTTTAGATAATAATCCTCGTCGGTTTGAAAATTTTCGCAAAAAAGATAAGGAAAAGTAAGAACAACCGGGGTACCGTCAACCACCACCGCCACTCTACCTTCCAAAAGTCTTGCCGCTACAATATCAGGGCGTTCGGTGGTTCCGTTGGTTTTAAACAAGGAAAATCGCCCTTCCCTTATATATTCGGCAATATAGTTGCTGTCAAGAATTCCGTCAATATCAATTTTGCTTATTCTCTTTTTTATTTCATTTAAGCAATCCTTATTTACAACCTCGCCCAAATAACAAATATATACTGCGGTTTTTGTTCTTTTCCCCACCTTTTGGCTTTCGATACAAAGGTCAGGTGTTTGAAGCTTTCGTCTAATCATAGCAAGGTTGGGAATAGCCGCCTCGTCAAAGCCTTCTCTCGGACCTTGAAGCACCCTTTCATCTGAGGGCTCATCAATCCCCCTTGTTCTCCAACCCTTTGTATCCACACTAAGAGCATAAATGCTGTTATCAAGAATTACCGCTGTGTCTCCGTTCAAAACCGCTGTTAAAAGCTCGGAAACCTTATTGGTTTTTGAAATCTCACTTGAGTATAATACATTCTTTAAGACATAATCAATATCCGCATTATTCGGTACATCTTTTGCCTTAATACACGGTCTTATAAGAGAATCGTCAATATTACTGTTCTCCACCATGCCGTCGAAGAATATGAATCCGATTTTGACATTACTGTCCCCTAAGTTCACAACCCTTTTTCTAAGCATATCATCTTTTTTGAAAATTTTTGTAAATCTCTCCATATCGGTTTCAAAATCACCGCTTATCAATAGCCCGTTATAATCGTTCATATCCATCACCAAAAGTATTGTTGCCCTTTTTTTCCAAATTATTAAGGGTAAAAGAAAACACCCACCGAAGTGAGTGTTTTGGTAATTAGTTATACATTAAAGCAATGTTGCGCCGATTTCCTTACAGAAATCTATTTCCTTTTGCGGCCAAACGGAAGAATGAACTTCGCCTATATGTGCTTTTTGAAGAAGTAACATACAAAGCCTTGACTGTCCTATTCCGCCGCCGATTGTAAGAGGCAGTTTATCCTCCATTAAAGCCTTATGGAAGGGCAACTCCAATCTATCGGTTGCATTTTCAGCCTTTAACTGCTTTAAAAGCGCCTCTTTGTCAACACGGATACCCATAGAAGAAATTTCAAATGCCCTATCAATTATCCTGTTGTAAACAATAATATCTCCGTTTAAGGTCCAATCATCGTAATCGGGAGCTCTGCCGTCGTGCTTTTCGCCGTTTTTAAGTCTTCCGCCGATTTGCATTAAAAATACAGCTCCTAATTCTGCGGCGATTTTATCCTCTCTTTCCTTTGGTGTAAGGTCGGGATACTTTTCTTCAAGCTCATAGGTAGTAATAAACTTAATTTCTCTCGGAAGATAGTTTGGCAGTTCCATATACTTTCTCTCGATACTGTCGGCTGTTGCCACAACTGCGGCATAAATTCGCTTAACCGTATCCTTAAGATATTCTACATTTCTATCTTCGGCGGTAATAACCTTTTCCCAATCCCACTGGTCAACATAAAGAGAGTGAATTTGGTCGCAGGTTTCATCACGGCGAATTGCGTTCATATCGGTATAAAGTCCCGTGTGAACCGGAAATCCGTATTTTGCAAGTGCCATTCTTTTCCACTTTGCAAGGCTGTGAACAACCTCAACTTCTTCGCCTGTTTCCAATATATCGAAGGCAACAGGCCGTTCAACTCCGTTCAGGTCATCGTTTAGTCCGCTGCCCCTTTTTACAAAAAGAGGTGCCGATGCACGGGTTAAATTTAATGCATCACAAAGATTTTCTTCAAATCTATGTCGCAAAGACCTGATTGCTTTTTGTGTTTCCAATACGCCTAATTTTGATTTATATTCTTGCATTAATAATCATTCCTTATGATATATTTCCCACAGTTCTGGGGTACAAAATTACATCGCGAATGTTTTGTACTCCCGTAACATACATAATAATTCTTTCAAGTCCCAGTCCAAAGCCACTGTGGGGAACCGAACCGAAACGCCTAAGTGAAATATAATCCTCGTAATCCTCAAGGTTCATATTTCTTATTTTCATTGCTTCAAGAAGCTTATCAAGGTCAGCCTCTCTCTCACTGCAACCTATGATTTCACCCACACCGGGAACCAATAAATCCGTTGCGGCAACTGTCTTGCCGTCAGGGTTTTGCTTCATATAGAAGGATTTTATGTCCTTTGGATAGTCGGTTAAGAATACCGGACGCTTACAAATAACTTCCGAAATATATCTCTCGTGCTCGGTCATAAGGTCAAGTCCCCATTCAACCGGATACTTAAATTCTTCTCCGCTTTCCTTGAGCTTTTGGATTGCCTCGGTATAGGTCATAACGGCAAAATCATTAGCTACCACATTATTTAGTTTTTCTATTAGTCCCTTTTCAAAATGCGCATCAAAGAATTTAAGTTCTTCTTGGCATTTTTCCAAAACGGTATTTATTATATGTTTAATTAGTCCCTCGGCAATTTCGATAATATCGGGCAACTCAGCAAAAGCAACCTCCGGCTCAACATGCCAAAATTCTGCAACATGACGGGGAGTATTACTTTTTTCGGCACGGAAAGACGGTCCGAATGTATAAATTTTTCCAAGTGCCATTGCGGCAACTTCACCCTCAAGTTGTCCCGAAACACTGAGAGCTGCACGGCGACCGAAGAAGTCAGCGGCATCAGCCTCATCCTGAGTTTTAAATCCGTCCTCAACGCCTACCGTTGTTACACGGAACATTTCTCCTGCGCCCTCACAATCACTGGCGGTAATAAGAGGTGTATGAATATATGTGTAATGATTGTTTTGAAAAAACTCGTGAATACAAGCCGAAACAACCGAACGAACCCGAAAAACCGCATTAAAGGTATTTGTTCTTACCCTAAGCGCCGGAATTGTACGAAGATACTCAAGTGTATGACGCTTTTTTTGCAAAGGATATTCGGCAGGACAGGTGCCGAGTACATTTATATTATCGGCATTAATCTCAACGCTGTCCTTTGCAACAACCGACTCAACGACCTCACCCTCAACACATAGGGAAGTTCCGAGCTTCATAAACTCCGAAACATCGTTTATTTTTTCTTTGTCTATTACAATTTGTAAATGCTTAAGTGTAGTACCGTCATTAAGTTCAATAAAAGCCATATTTTTGGAATCTCTTGATGTTCTAACCCAGCCGCAAACCTTAACCGATTTACCAACATAATCCTTATTTGTTTCAATTTCAAAAATGTCGATGTGCTTCATAAAAATCAACTCCGTAAAAAAATAATAAGCGCCTATTCTCCCGAAATATCAGGACGAATAGACGCATTAAATACAATCCGCGGTGCCACCCGATTTACCGCAAAAGCGGTCAACTCACAGCAAATACTGCTTACGAATATAACGGTCCGTTACCGGCTCACCTACTGACAAAAAGCTTTCAGATTGCGACTAAAAAGTGTTCTTCCCGAAATTCGTATTATCGCCTTTTCACCCTCGGCGACTCTCTGAAAACCGTAAAATCGGTACTTTTCTTTCTCAAAGTCTTTAATTTATGTGATTATTATAACCCCTTAACAATAAAAAGTCAACTTTTATTTTTTGTTGGGTAATATTACCTGCAATATTAAAAAGGAACGGCATTTTACCGTTCCTTAATAATTATTCGCTGATTTTTTTGCGCTTTTTCGCAATTACAATTCCTGCCACTGTAAGACCGGAAAGAACTGCCAAGCCACCCCAAAGATAGATATTGAAGTTTTCGCCGTTTACAGGTACCGGAGGAGTTGTATGAGAATTCAAGCACTCATAATAGTAATAATACTTTCCGTCCTCGCCTTTAACGAGCTTTCTTGTCCATTCACCGTTACAGTAAGGACATCTGTCTTCGTGGGCAGTATCAATGGGTTGCTCTTCGGATTTAAACACCCAATCAATTTCGCCCTTTGCGCCGTAAAACTTATCGTCTATATCAGTAGGGATTTGTAATGTAGCAATTAATTTAACCGTGCCACCCTGATGAAGAGTACCAAGCTCTACCCAATCCGCAAGACTTGATGCTTCATTTGCCGGAGCATTGAAGAAAGGTGTCTTCTCGCCGTCAACCTTAATAGAAAGGGTGAGTTTTGAAAGCAATTCTTCAGAAGCCTTGTCGGCACCCTTAGATTTAAGGAAGAACTTAACACTCATACGGTTCTTTTCCACATTGGTAAGAACGATTTCCTGTGTAAGTTTATCGCCGGGCATAGCATCCTTGAAGTTTTCAAACAAGTCGGTGGGGTTTTCCTTGCTGTCTGATTTGAAAACAAACTTTTCGGTTACATCGTCATAAGAAACAGTCGATGCAAAAGCCGATACGCAAAGAGTCAACATAAATGATATGCAAAGGAGAAGTGCTATACTTGTTTTAAATAGTTTTTTCATATTCGCATCCTCCCTTATTTAAGTGTAATAACACCGGCAGCGGAAATATTAACATTCCAAGCTGCGGAAACGGCTTCCTTGTTAGAAGCGTCAACCGATTGTGCTGTTACATCAATAGCCTGTTTACCGCCGTCAGCATCCGAATAACTCGAAGCAAGAGTGATGCCCGAATTACCGATTAAATACGGAGCTGTTGCACCGGCATCAACCGGCTTACTGTAGACATAAATATTATCGCCTTGGTTTAGCCAACCGGAGCCGGGTGTAAAGGTAGGAACCGATGAAGTTCCTCCGATGCGGTTTCCGGCATCATTAACACGATAACTTACAAGTTGAATTCTCACATAAATCGGAGAGTTACCGTCATTTTTTGCGGTAACATTCTTCTTTACGGTTCCGTCAAAATCTTCTTTAATATCAAGGCCTTTAACATAAGGCGAAAAGCCATTTTTAACACTGTTACTCTCGGCCTTTAAATACGCATAAGTCATACTTCCCATAATAGAGAACAACAATGCAATTGCTGTAATAGTAATAAGAACTTTGCGGCTTTTACAAATTTCGGCAAACTTATTTAACATTGCTTTCTCCTCCTTATGGGTTAGTCTTTCCGAATATATTGGATACTATGGAACTAAATGAACCAAGTAACGGATTTGAATCAGCCGTGTGGATAACGGTAATATCATCTTCAACATTAGTAAGACTAAGTGTTGCGGAAGATTTTGAATCTTTAAATGTTGCGGTATCTCTCCAAGACCAACCGTCAATTTCGGAAACGGTATAGGTTCCTGCCGGAAGCTCGGAAATTTTAGCACTTCCGCCGGAAGATAAAATCACGGTGGTGTAATAAGTGCCGTCCTTATTAATCTTGTAGGTGTGTGTATCACCGTAGTTGCCGCCGGTGGAGTAAATCGTTAAAGCACCCGTCTTGGGATGAATCTTATAAGTTCCGTCTGTTCTGTCGGCTCCGCAACCGAAACCGCAACTTGTGGTAAATTTGTTTGTTGCAAAATCAGAGGTCTTATCGCCACTGGCAATTTCCAAACATGCAACCTGCTTATTAAATTTCGGTGTTACCGAAACAGTTGTAGCGGTTTTGACTATTTTTCCCGAATAACCTGTGGAAGAATAATCAAGTTTAATATCATCGCCGTCAAAAGGCTTTACAACTCCCGTCTTTGTTGAAGGAGTGTTGCTCTTGTTATTCGGCTCTTTCCAATCTACTGTTACTGTTGGCTTTTCGGAAGTTTCGAAACTGCCGAGAGTGTAGGATGTGCCGTAAAATCTTTGAATATCCTTAAGCTTAACATTAACGGTAGGCTCTAATACATAAATGGTGAAATCCTTTTTGCTCAAACTTTCGGTCGTAGTTTGTACCGTACCGATAGCATCCGGATTTCCGGTACCGCTTAAAGGAATATCTTTTGGTTCAAATGTTACCTTAATATGCTTTTCAGGATAGGTAATAGTCTTTTTCGGACTGAACTTGTCGTCCTGAGCCTTTACCCATTCGGTACCCTCTTTGTAATAAACATTTCGTGTTACATAGTCATATTCTATACCGCTTGCATCATCGCCCAAGGTAAGGAATTGGTCGGCTGTAACTGTATTACCCTTATAAATTGTAATATCTTCAAGGTCAAACTCAAAGCCCGGTTTAATAACCTGAACATTTACCGAAGGCTTTGGATATGCCTTAAGGGGTTCTGTGCTGTTGGGGTCAAGATAAATACCGGAATCGGGAGAGTTGGTAGGAACATTGTTACCACCGGCAAATCCGTCAATCAACTTAACATCAAACTGAATTTGAAGCTTTGCACCGCTACAAGCGCCGGAAGAACTGTCATAGACAACGCAGTTATCGGCATAGTCAAATCCCGAAACCGAGATGTTTGATTTCTTCTTAACAACTCCGCCTTCCATTTCGGCATCGGTAATGGTAACCTTTATATTTGAGTCGTAATCGGGAGATGTTGTTGTGCTGACATCTTTTCTGTTTGCTTCGTCAAATTTATATTTCTTTTTAGTTGAATCATATCCGTTACAAGCAACCTTATAAATGTGGATATCCTTAACATTTTGTGCATCGGCGGGAAGCTCGAAATAGTTAGAAAGAATATCCTTAACTACGGCTTGTTTTGTAATCTTAACTGTGGTTACAGCCGAAATAATAGAAGATGAAATTGTATCAAAAGCCGAAGCAAGACTGGCAGCATCGGAAGCCGACTTATAGAAACCGTTGTTGGTTTTTAATGTTCTGTTCGGTGTCAACATACTTCCGCCGCAATCACCGTAATCGCTTGATAAGAAATGCATCCAAGCGTTCATTGCCTTAGGTCCGTCTTCTAAAAGAAGTTTACCCTTATTGTTATATCTTGTAGTAAAGTTATAATCCTTGTCAGGTCCGATATTTGCATTAGCACTAAGACCGACAGTATAAATTGTAGCTTTGAAATCATTCTTAAGCTTATCGGTTTGAACAAGTGCGGCATTTGCAACATCAAGCTCGGTACCCTCAGCAAAGTTGGATTCGTCGGAACCGCTGTTAGTCGGGAAACCGTCGGTAAAGAATACGACGGCAACCGGACGGTTTTGGGTTACATTATCTTCATTTTTATAGGTTTTTGTGGTTCTGCCGTTTATTGAACTATAAGCCTTTTCAAAACCTACATCGGCTCTTGTAGAACCGTAAGCATATAAATCGTCGATTTTGTCAGTAAGATTTGAGTTTACACCCTTTTTAGCATTGTTGTGTACCGAAATAAATCCGCTGTCGTTTCCGGTAACGCTGGATGTAATTATCGAAGTATAACTACTGTAAGAAAACTTAACCAAGGATACACGGTGGTCGGCACCGGTTGCCTGAAGTTTGGTTAAAAATGCCTTTGCGGAGCTTTTAAGTTCTTTCAACCTTGTTGAAGTACCTAAAGAATCACTCATAGAACCGGAAGTATCAAGTACCATTACTATATCGGCAGGATGAACCGTCTTGGTATCCTTTACAACGATATCACCTGTAACAAAGGTGTCAATGGTAAGGGTATAAATTTCGTCTGACGGGTCAGAGTCTGTAACCTTTTTGTCAAGAACGATTTTTTCCAAATCGGAAGTTTTTATTCCCGGGGTATCGGCAGTTGTTGTCATATTGCCCATACCGAAAACGCCGACAACTATGCTGACAACTAAAACTATGCTGGTTATTATATGAGAAAATTTAATTCTGTTTTTCATAGTCATCAACCTCCTTATTCACCGGAATCTGCGGACCAGCCAACTGCTTCAAATGGACTGTTTCCGTTATTTTTGCTTTGTACATATTCGCCACGAACCTTTAATAAGAAGGTCTTGCCTAAATACTTATTATCAACCGAAGCACCGTCAACATATACCTTGGTAAACAAAGGTGTAGTCTCTTTACCTATGCCGATGGCTTCGTTATGATAATAATATCCGTCTTTATAGGTCCACTCGGTAGTATTAATATCGAGTTTTAACTGCTCTTCGGCGGGAAGGTCGGAGTTTTCCACACTCTTTAACAGTTTTATTCTAAAGTAAATCTTTTGTAATCCGGTATTCTTGATAGATACAACCTTATCTACCGTGCTACCCGGAAGTACATAGACACCTTCGGTGGGGAAGGGTTTTCCGCCCTTACCTAACTCCTTGATTTCAAAGTTAATTGTGCCCATTGTAATAATGTTTTTTGCAATACCTTCTCCGGTAATAAGAGAATAGGTACCGTATGAAAGAAGTGCCGCAAAAACAAGGGCTAAACTAATCAGAACTTTTAATCTCTTCATAAACATCACCTTTAAGATTATTTTTTTGGTATTCGGTAGAATCGGAATAAACGACACCGAAAATCTATCATCTATTCCGATGCTACCAAAAGTAGAACCGTCAGTTGACGCCACCCCACGGGCATAATATACCCGTAGGGTTAAAGGTCAAACAAAAAAATGTTTTTTATTGGGACTAATTATTTTTCAGTCCAATAAACAGGATTTGTGCTTTCGAATGTGCCCTTAGCAGTTGTTCCTGTGTTGTCAGCCTGAATAGCATCGGCTGTTACCTTGATATCGAATTCGGCAAGTTCTGCCATATCGTCATTATCAAGATAGGTAGGAATGGTTAATTCCTTGAACAATGCTACAGTCTCATCCGGAGCAAGCTTGTTCTTATAATAGAATATATAACTTACTGTATTAGCTGCGCTGTCCTTCTTGGTTGTTCCACGGTCCCACTTTGTAGCATCGTAACCGCAGTTAGCATCAGCAAGAATAATCTTGTCAAAAAGATTATCTTTAGTAAGCTGAGTATCAGCGTTATCCCATTCGTTTGCCAATGTGAATGTAACGGTTAAACGAACCCACTGGTCAAACTTACCTGTATTCTTTACAACAGGCTCTTTAGCGATAACCTTGCCCGGAATTACTTCATAATAAGTAACACCGGATGTGGTTGGATTACCTAATGGGTCTTTTTCGGTTACTTCAACCGAAAAGATATCGTCGCCGTCCTCAGGTTCACTTTCACCTTCGGCTGTTACCTTAAACTTATTTGTAATGGTCTTTGTGCCTGAAAAATAAGCCAAAGAACCACAAGCTACGATTGCTACCAAACAGATAGCGATTGTAGCAAGAACAATTTTTCTTTTCATAGTCTTTTCCTCCGAATATCTAACTAAGGCTATCTATTAATTTGAAGCATTGCTTGATGCAGAAGCCTTGAAGCAGGTATTGAATGCAGACTCAGCCTTTGCAGATTCAGAATCGCCTGTACCTGAAGAAGCCTGAGCTAAATAGCCGTAGAAAGCCATATTGTTGTCGGTAAGTGTTGCTAAAGTAGAAGCTGTAACTTCGCCGTCAACCTTAATGTTGTAGCCTTGGCCGTCATCCTTAAGAATGTTGATGTTCTTAAAGTTTTCGTTATCATCGGTGTCAGCGGCAATAGGACCTGCTGTGTAATAGTAAATCTGACCGCCGTTGTTACCTGTCAAACCGTCAATCTTAGTCCAAACGGTGCCATCTACTTCATAGGAATAGATTGCTTCGTCAAGATTTTCGGTTACCTCTAAATAAAGGTATGCAGGGATTGTAGTCTTACCGATTACATTGATGGATGCTTTCTTTGAAAGCTTACTACCGGGAACGATTTTGTAATCTAAACCGCTGGTGGTAGTTTGGGCGCCGGAACTTGTATTTTCTACATAGTTACCGTTTCCGTCCGGTAAAACGGGAGCTTCTACGATTTCGAACTTACCGGGAGTTCCGGGATTTTCAGGGTCGGTATCGATAAGCTTACCGTCTGCCTCTGCTACAAATGTGTTTGTAACATTGTTTGATGTTGCTGTCAAATACGCAAGGGTACCTGTAATAGAAAGGGCACATACAAGCGCAAATGCAAGCACTGTCAAGAAAACTTTCTTTTTTGACATTTTTTGTTCCTCCAAAATTTTTATTTTATATTAACACCTTTTGCCGTTTTCGACAACCGGTATAATATACCTATTTCTTCTCTTCTTCCCTTTTTCCGCTTTTCTTGAAAAGCTCGGGAATTATAAAGAGAATAATCAATAAACTGAATGCTGCAATAACAGCATATTTGCCCGAGTCGGTTTGAATAAAGTCCGACAAATAACCGAGCTTAGGCAACGCAAAACGAACACGACCTACAACATTTTGATACATAACGGGGGAAGTGTCGTTGCTTTCGTTGGCATCACCTTTGGTAACAATCGTCCTGTTATCGGTATTGATATCGGCAATACGATGGGTTACTACCTTGTCATCACCTATCAAAAAGGTAATAACATCGCCTTTTTTTAAATCTTCAAACTCAACCTTCTGAACATAAACAAGGTCGCCGGGAAGATATTTAGGAGTCATAGAGCCGGACAAAACACAAAAAGGAGTGTACCCGATTAGGCGAACGCCCACCAGCAAAACAGCCAAAATAACCATTAAAGACGAGCAAATCGTAGTTATTAAATTAAAAATCTTTTTAACCATGACCACTTTTTCCAATCAGTTATTTTGTTGCAAATAAAAATATTAAACACAATATATTGCGGTGCCAAAACCCACCACTCCTATATCGTTGTTATTATATCACATCTGTTGCCCTTTGTCTATAATTTTTTGGGAAATTTTTCAATTTTTTTCAAAAAACGGGCACTTACTCAACCTACGCTTTAAATTATAGCATTATATGTTTACAAAATGTAAAAAAATAAAAAAACCTTGCAAAAATAAATTTTTATGATATAATGCAAAGTGTAAATGCGAGGAAAAAGGAAAGTAGAATAATCCCTTTGTTCTAAGAGAAAGACGGCCTTGGCTGTAAGCCGTTTTGTTCAAAGTTTATTTGAAGTTCCCTTTGGAGCAGTACCGATGAACAGCTTATGCCGTACTTGTTATATATATGTATATATAATGTAACGGACTGATAATAAGTAGTCGGTAACGGTCAGGTTCCGTTATAAACCGCAAGAGTGTTTGCTCTTTGAGCGAAAAATTACGGGTGGTACCGCGGAGCTTGGTTTAATGTTCGGCTTCGTCCTGTTTTCAGGGCGAAGTGTTTTTTTGCCCTAAAATCACTTTATTTTATGGAGGAAATCTTATGAAAGAAAAGCTGGAAGTCATTAAAGCCGCCGCTATGGAAGCAATTAGCTCGGCTATAGACGAAAAAGGAATTGAAGAACTTCGTGTTAAGTATCTCGGCAAAAAGGGAGAACTTACAGCCATATTGAAGCAAATGGGTTCTCTGTCTCCCGAGGAGCGTCCTAAAATGGGACAACTTGTAAACGAGGCAAAATCAGTAGTTGAGGAAGCAATCGGAAATAAAGCCGACCAGCTTAAGGCAAAGGCTACCGAACTAAAGCTTAAAGCCGAAACAATCGACATTACTATGCCGCCGAAGGTTAATAAGGTGGGAAAGCTTCACCCCCTTAATACCGTACTTAACGATATGATTGATATTTTTCAATCTATGGGATTTGATGTTTTAGACGGTCCGGAGGTTGAAACCGACCATTACAACTTTGAGTGCTTAAATGTACCTGCCGACCACCCTGCAAGAGATATGCAGGACACATTCTATCTCGGGGAAAATCTTTTGCTTCGTACCCAAACTTCGGCAGCGCAAATTCGTACAATGGAAACAAGAAAGCCCCCTATCAGGGTAATTTGTCCGGGCAGAGTTTTCAGAGCTGATGAGGTTGACGCAACCCATTCCCCTGTTTTCCATCAAATTGAAGGACTTGTTGTGGATAAGGGTGTAACTATGTGCGACCTTAAGGGTGTACTTGAGCAATTCGCCCACGAAATATACGGCAAGGATACGAATGTTAAATTCCGTCCTTCTTTCTTCCCTTTTACCGAGCCTTCGGTTGAGGTTGATGTAACCTGCTCCGAATGCGGCGGAAAGGGTTGCCGTGTCTGCAAAGGAAGCGGTTGGATTGAGATTTTAGGTGCCGGTATGGTTCACCCTAATGTTCTCAGAAGCTGTGGTATTGACCCTGAAGAATACAGCGGATTTGCCTTTGGTATTGGTCTTGACCGTCTTACCACCACAAGATACAAAATCAGCGATATTCGCCATTTGTTTGAAAACGACAAGCGTTTTCTTGAGCAGTTTTAAGGAGGGCAGTTTGATATGAAAATTTCACTTAAAGCACTTAAATATTATGTAGATATAAATGTTTCGGTTGACGAACTTTGCGACAAGATGACTCTTGCCGGTTTTGAAATCGAAAGCATTGAACAACAGGGCGAAAACCTTAAGAATGTTGTTGCCGCAAGAATTATGAAGATTGAGCCTCATCCCGACAGCGACCACTTGCAAATTTGTCAAATGGATGTAGGCAAAGAAGAACTTGTTCAAATTATTACCGGGGCACAAAATATCAGTGTGGGAGATTTGGTTCCCGCCGCCCTTGACGACAGTTATTTGCCTAACGGCGCCCATATTGTTGCAGGAAAACTTCGTGGTCTTCCCTCAAACGGTATGATGTGTTCCGGCGGAGAGCTTTGTTTAACCGAGGCTGATTATGAAGGCGCTTCGGTTAACGGAATAATGATTCTTCACGAAGATAATTGTCCTACGGGTACCGATATGCGTGAGGTTTTAGGTCTTGATGATTATATCATTGACTTTAAGATTACCGCAAACCGCCCTGACTGCAACTGCTTTATAGGTGTTGCAAAGGAAATTTCGGTTGTTTTAGGCACAGAGTTCAGAGCACCGAAGCCGGAATACAAAACCGTTGGCGACAATATTTCAAACTATATTAAGGTATCGGTTGAAAACTATGAGCTTTGCCCTCGTTATATAGGTAGGGTTGTCAGAAATCTTCGCATAAAGCCGTCTCCTGCCTGGATGCAAAAGGCTATTACCGCTTCGGGTATGCGCCCCATTAACAACATAGTTGATATTACAAACTTTGTTATGCTTGAAACCGGTCAACCTATGCACGCATTTAACTACGACAAGCTTTCAAACAAGGAAATTATCGTTAGAAATGCAAAGCCTGAAGAATCAATTACCACTCTTGACGGCAACGAATATAAACTAAACAGCGATATGCTTGTTATTGCCGACGGTGAAAAGCCATCCTGTCTTGCGGGTATTATGGGTGGAATTGAAAGCGAGATTGAGGACGATACTAAAAATCTATTCCTTGAATCCGCTAAGTTTAAAAGAGATAACATCCGTCATACCGGCCGTGCTTTAGGTATTCGTACCGAGGCTTCGGGCAGATTTGAAAAGGGTATTGATATTATTAACACCGCCTATGCTATGGAAAGAGCATTACAGCTTATTTCCGACCTTGATGCCGGTGATATAATTGAGGGTGTTATTGACTGTAATAACGGACTTCCCGAAAACAAGATTTTAAAGGTTAAAACAAAGGATATTTTGGCGCTTTTAGGCGTTGAAATTCCCGAAAACGAAGTTGTGGCTATTCTCAACCGTCTTGAGCTTAAGACTACTGCCGAAAACGGACTTTTAACCGTTAGCGTCCCCTCTATTCGTGATGATGTTGAGGGCAGAGCAGACCTTGCCGAAGAGGTTATGAGAATTTACGGCTACGACCATATTGTAGGCACTCCAATGAGAGGTAATGTGGTAAGAGGTCAAAAATTGCCCGAAAGAATTAAAACCGACAAAATAAAGTCTTTGCTTTGCGGAATGGGAGCCTACGAAATTGCAACCTATTCATTTATCGCTTCCGGCGCCCTTGACACCTTAAATCTTGACCAAAATGACGAAAGACGAAATGCCATTAAGCTTCTTAATCCTTTAGGCGATGAATATTCGGTTCTTCGTACACAGCTTACCACAAGTATGCTTAGTGTTTTGGCAACTAACATTAACAGAAAAATCGAAGGTGCAAGATTTTTTGAAATCAGCAAGAGATTTATTCCGAAATCCTTGCCTTTAACCCAACAACCTCTTGAACTTCCCACTATGTCAATCGGCATTTACGGCGATGATGAGGATTTCTTCACATTAAAGGGAATTGTGGAAGAGGTTATGGCTCTTATGGGAGCTCATACCCAGTACGAAAGAAGCAACGAAACCTATTTACACCCGGGCCGTCAGGCTCTTGTTAAGGCAAACAATACTCCCTGTGCCGTTTTAGGCGAGGTTCACCCAAGGGTTGCCACAGCATACGGCATTGAAAGACGGGTTTATGTTGCCGAAATCAAGCTTGATGTTCTCCTTGCTATTAATAAGAGAAAAGTAACCTTCAAGCCGCTTCCGAAATTCCCTGCCGTTGAACGGGATTTTGCTTTCCTTTGCGACAAGGATATAAGCGTGGGCACCCTTGAACAGGCTATTTCAAAAGGTGCAGGTAGACTTCTTGAAAGAATAAAGCTCTTTGATATTTACGAGGGTTCGCAAATCCCCGAAGGCAAAAAAAGTGTTGCTTACAGCGTATTTCTCCGTTCATCCGAAGGCACTCTCTCGGACGAACAAATCGAAATTGCTACAAACAATATTATCGACAAATTGCAAAAAGTAGGAGCCGAGCTTAGAAAATAATGATATTTAAAACGGTTTTATTACAAGTGGTTGTGCTGTTTATTCTGATTTTTGTAGGTGTGTTTTTCACTAAAAAGCACATTCTTACAAAGCTTGGCACAAAATCGATAACAAACATAGTTTTGTATCTCGTAACCCCTTGTGTTATTGTTAAATCATTTGTCAACACGCAGTACAGCGAAAAAACAATAAAAGGTCTTTTGCTGAGTTTTTTATCGGCATCTATCGTTCATATCATCTTTATTCTTCTTGCAACGGTGATGTTCAGGGACAAGGAGGACTCCAGAAGACGGGTTCTCCGATTTGCCGCCGTTTTCGGTAATTGCGGATTTATGTCTTTGCCTATTCAAGAGGCAATTTTAGGCAGTGAAGGGCTATTATACGGTGCATCTTTTATTGCCATATTCAATCTTTTTTCCTGGACTTACGGTATTACGCTGATGAGTGGCGACAGAAAGAATATGTCGGTAAAAAAGGTTATTCTAAATCCCGGGATTTTAAGCCTTTTGATAGGTGTTGTAATATTTTTCTTTAAAATTCCCGTATATAAGCCTGTTATTATGCCGATTGAATATTTTGCGGCACTTAATACACCTCTGCCAATGCTTATAATCGGCTATCACTTGGCAAAACTGGATTTCAAAGCGGCATTAAAGGACTTTAGATGTCTTTACTGCTGTGTTGCGAGAATTTTCATCTTACCCATTATCGCATTGGGCATTGTTTATTTGCTTGGGATGTATTTTCCGGGATTTCGGGGAAATTTGCTGGTTTCCACAGCCATAAGTGCTTGTTCACCTGCTGCCGCATATACCGCTATTTTTTCTTATAAATTTAAGCAAAATACCGATTTGGCGGTAAACTCGGTGTCGCTTTCAACCTTGCTTTCCTTGATTTCAATGCCGGTTATTATCACAATAGCACAACAAATAGCTTAAAAGGAGTACAATATGAATTCAAAGTTTAAAATTTTAAGAATTATCGCAATTTGCGGCGCTTGTATTTCTTTTTATATCGGTGCCGGTTTTGCCACCATGCAGGAGGTTGTGCAGTATGAAGCCTCCTACGGCTCACTTTTTTGGGTTGTGATTTTGGTTGCAGCCGCAATTTATGTTTACACTAACATTTCTTTTGCCACCAACGGAAATAGACTTTCAGTAGAAAGAGGCGGGGAAATTTACGGAAGTTATTGCGGGATTTTCGGCAAATCTTTCGGAAAAGTGGGTTCCGTGTTTTTCGATTGGTTCTCGGCGGTTTTTTGCTACCTTAGTTTTATAGTTATGTGCGGCGGTGCTTCATCAACAGTTAAGGAACAATGGGGATTGCCCGAATGGTTAGGGGCTGTTTTACTTACTGTTTTGGTTGTCGCCACGGTTGTTTTCGGTCTTGACGGAATTGTGGGTGCTCTTTCAAAAATAGGACCTGTTATTATTGCTCTTATTTTGGTGGTTTCGGTTATTTCCTCGGTTAAAGGATTTTCCAATCTCGGAACGAATATTGAGCTTGTCGATTCGGGAAAATATGCCGACACTATGAAGCAGGTAGGTGGCGGAAATCCGTTTTTATCGGGATTTTCATACGGCGGATTTGTAATTTTATGGTTTGCCGCATTCTTGGCAGAGCTTGGCGCAAAAAACAAGCTAAAGGAAGTTAATTCCGGAATGGGAATTTCGGCACTCTTTATTTTCGGCGCTTCAACCCTTTGCTGTCTTGCTTTAATCGGAAATATTGATGTTTCGGCATCTGCCGATATTCCGGCTCTTGCCCTTGCTCAAAGAATTTCTCCTTTACTTGCCCAAATATTTGCTGTTATCGTTTGTGCGGGAATTTATACATCGGCTGTGCCGCTTCTTTGGACAAGCGTTAGAAAGGTATCCTCCGAGGGCACTTCAAAGTATAAAATCATTACTGTTGCCCTTGGTTTATCAGGTTGCTTAATATCTATTTTTGTGCCTTATAAGTGGCTTGTAAATATTATTTACGGAATTAACGGATACTTAGGTTTTGTGCTTATCTTCTTTATGATTATCTATGATATAAAGACAAGAATGAGCAAAAAAGTCTCTGAATAAATCCCAAATTAAAAATTTTTTAAAATTTACTATTGCATTTTTCTTTAAGTTGTGATAGAATACTATGGCGGTCAAAAAACCGCCGTATGTTTGCGCCGGTAGCTCAGCTGGATAGAGCGTCTGGCTACGGACCAGAAGGTCGGGAGTTCGAATCTTCTCCGGCGCGCCAAAAATACAAGTTATGCCTTGTGCATGGCTTGTATTTTTTTGCTTTCTGTGCGCAAGATTCGAACAGGACGGTTTTGCGTCAGCAAAAACACAAAATATAACAAAAGACGGATTTCTCAATTTGGAAAATCCGTCTTTTTTCTCCTTATATATTATAATTTTTCAATGGTTTCCATTAGATAATCGGAAAACTCTTTACAGGTCGCACCGTCAGTATCACCTGTAACAATAACCTTTTTCTCGGTTTCGGTGCATATACTCAGCGCCTTATTAAGTCTATTTGCCTGATTTTTAAACCCTATATGGTTAAGCATCATTTCGGTTGCCTTAAAAATACTTGTAGGGTTGGCATAATTTCCTATTCCCTGCTCAATCATTCTGGGGGCCGAGCCGTGAATAGGCTCAAACATAGCATATTTATCGCCGATATTTGCACTTCCGGCAGTTCCCACACCACCTTGGATTTGTGCCGCCTCATCGGTTATTATATCGCCGTAAAGATTAGGCATCAGGAAAACTTGAAAATCACTCCGTATTTTTGTGTTTACAAGGTTTGCCGTCATAATATCAATATACCATTCGTCAGCCGTAATATCGGGATAATCCTTTGCTACCTCGTGGCAAATCTCGGAAAATTTTCCATCGGTTTTTTTCATTATATTTGCCTTTGTTACAATAGCAACCTTGGTTTTTCCGTTGTTTTTCGCATACTCAAACGCCGCACGGGCAATTCTCTTTGTACCGGCGTTTGTGGTAACCTTGAAATCAAAAGCCAAGGTATCGGGGATTTCCACGCCCTTTGAGCCTAAAACATATTCTCCCTCGGTATTTTCTCTAAAGAATGTCCAATCAATATTCTCTTCGGGAAGGCAAACAGGACGAACATTTGCATAAAGGTCAAGTTCTCGCCTCATAGCCACATTGGCGCTTTCAAGAGTTCCGCCTTTAAGGGTTGTTGTAGGAGCCTTTAGAATTACATTACATTTCTTAATTTCTTCTAAAACATCATCGGGAATGGCCTTGTTTTTTGCTATTCGGTTTTCTATTGTAAGGCCTTCGATAACCTTAATTTCCACCCTACCCGACTCAATCTCATCCTTAAGCAAAATTTTTATAAGTCTATTGGACTCGGCAGAAATAATAGGACCTATTCCATCTCCCGTACAAATTCCGATTACGATTTTTTTAAGAGCCGAAAAGTCGGTAACCTCTCTTTCTTTTTCCATTTTTTGTTGTCGGGCAATTTGCTGTGTTAACAGTTCTCTAAACTGCTCCACCGCATTATCAATATATTTTTCCACACTAATTCTCCTTTGTAAAGGCTAAAAGTCCACCGGCCTTTAATATGCTTTTTTGTCTTTCGGTAAAGTTGCAAATAAGTTTAATTTCTTCACCGTTTGTTTCGTCTTTAAGCATTACAGAGCCACTGTCCATACCTTTATAAATATCCTTTATTGACAACTTGTCCCCTTGACTGAGTTTTTCGTAATCATCTTGATTTTCGAAAGTAAGGGGCATAATTCCGGCGTTTATTAAATTGGCTATATGTATTCTCGCAAAGCTTTTGGTAATAACTGCACGAACACCTAAATACATAGGAACCAAAGCGGCGTGTTCTCTTGAAGAGCCTTGTCCGTAATTTATTCCGCCCACAACAATGCTCTCGCCTAATGCCTTTGCTCTTTCGGGAAAAGTCTTGTCGCATACTCCGAAACAAAACTGTGATAAATGAGGTATATTGGAACGGTAGGGCAAAATTTTTGCACCTGCCGGCATAATGTGGTCGGTGGTAATATTATCTCCTACCTTTAAAGAGATTTCGGCTTCTAAAGTATCAAGCACCGCCTTTGAAGTGGGGAAAGGCTTAATATTCGGGCCTCTGAGTATAGAAACAGCTTGTGCTTTTTCTTCAATTTCGGGGTCTAAAACGGCAGTGTCGTTTATCTTAAAGCTTGAGGGCATTTCTATTTTCGGCATTTCTCCCAATAGTCTCGGGTCGGTAATTTCGCCTGTTAAAGCAGCAGCAACGGCGGTTTCCGGAGATACAAGATATACACCCGCATCGGCGGTACCGCTTCTACCCTCAAAATTACGGTTAAATGTACGCAGAGAAACACCCTTGGAATTAGGAGAAAAGCCCATTCCGATACAAGGTCCGCAGGCACATTCAAGAAGTCTTGCGCCTGAGGCTAAAATATGACTTAATGCTCCACTGTCCGAAAGCATTGTAAGCACCTGCTTTGAGCCGGGAGAAACCGAAAGGCTGACCGACGGTTTAATTGTCTTTCCCTTTAAAAGGGCGGCAACCTTCAGCATATCCAAAAGGGAAGAGTTGGTACAAGAGCCTATACAAACCTGGTCAACCTTTGTTCCCTTTAACGAAGCCACCGTAACCACATTGTCAGGACTATGGGGACAGGCAATAAGCGGTTCTAATTCATCAAGATTTATTTCGATGATTTTATCGTATTTTGCATCGCTGTCGCCGGAAATTGCAACAAAATCTTCTTCTCTTCCCTGAGATTTAAGAAATTCTCTTGTGATTTCATCTGACGGAAAAATAGAGGTTGTACAACCAAGCTCGGTTCCCATATTTGTTATTGTTGCCCTTTCAGGTACGGATAGAGTTTTAATGCCTTCTCCGCCCCATTCAATTATGGCACCGACTCCGCCCTTAACCGAAAGAATACGGAGTATTTCAAGACTGATATCCTTTGCCGAAACAAAGGGTTTTAGCCTTCCTGTCAGATTTACTTTATACATTTTAGGCATTGTGATATAATATGCACCGCCTCCCATGGCAACAGCAACATCAAGTCCACCGGCACCCATAGCAAGCATACCGATACCGCCGCCTGTAGGGGTATGACTGTCAGAGCCTATTAAGGTTTTGCCGGGTATTCCGAAGCGTTCAAGATGAACCTGATGGCAAATACCGTTTCCCGGACGGGAAAAATAAATACCGTGCTTCTCGGCAACCGACTGAATATATCTATGGTCATCGGCATTTTCAAATCCCGATTGAAGAGTATTATGGTCTATGTATGCAACGCTTTTTTCGGTTTTTACCCTTTTAAGTCCCATTGTTTCAAACTCAAGATATGCCATTGTACCGGTGGCGTCTTGCGTAAGAGTCTGGTCTATTTTAAGGGCTATTTCGCTACCTACTTCCATATCTCCGCTTATTAAGTGTTCTTTAATAATCTTTTGTGCTATTGTAAGTCCCATTACTTTACTCCTTTGATATTGTTGTAGGCATTTTCAATATGTTTTACGGAAAGTTCATACGCCTTTTGGCTGTCTTTTTCGCTTATGGCTTCTAAAATTGCCTTATGCTCTGCCACCGATGCATCTGCCCGACTTTTGTTTGTTATCGAAGCCCTTCTGTACTTTTGCACTTTTTTGTGTAAAGGTATCAAAATCTCGGTAAAAATATTTCTTCCGCTGAATTTATAAATAAGCTCGTGGAATTTATTGTCCATCAGTTTTATTCTGTCGGGGTCCTGCTTATTAAGATAAAATTCCTGAAGCTCAACAGTTTCCTTAAGTTGGGCAAGTTGCTCTTCGGTACGGTTTTCCGCAACAATTCTACAAACAAGTCCTTCCAATTTTGTTCTTATAAGAAAAATATCCTCAAGGTCGTTTTCGGTAATACCGATTACAATGGCACCTTTTCCCGTTTCTTCAATAAGATGCTCCTGCTCAAGTCGGCGGAGTGCCTCCCTTATGGGAGTGCGACTTACACCAAGCATGGTACTTAATTTTGATTCGGTTAAAATATCGCCTCTCTTATAATTACCGCTAAGAATATCGTTTTCAATATGTTCAAAAACCTGGTCTGCCAAAGATATGGTTTTATGTTCCATTATGAAAGTCCTCCTTTAAGCAATCCGCCTGAAAATTCTTCTATCTTGGTTTCAATCTCGGAAGAAGAAAGGGTTGTTTGTCTTCCGCCCTCGTACTCTTTGTCTATCCATTCCTTTAGCTTTACAACCAAACCGCTTTTCTTATCCACTTCCATTTTGCCTGACAGTTTATAATTTTGATTTATCCAATAGGCAATTCCCGCAAGTCCGGAAGTCTTACCCAGCATTACCGAAGCAGGTCTGTCAAGGATTTTTTCGGTATCGAAAATGTTGTAAATTTCTTGGTCTTTTAAAAGTCCGTCAGCGTGTATTCCGGCTCGTGTAACATTAAAATTCTTACCCACAAAAGGTGTCATCGGCGGAATTTTATAGCCGATTTCCCTTTTAAAATATTCGGCTATTTCGGTTATTACCGTAGGCTCCATTCCGTCAAATGAACCTCTGAGTGATGCATACTCCATAACCATTGCTTCAAGAGGAACATTTCCCGTGCGTTCCCCTATTCCCAACAAAGAACAGTTTACCGCAGAAGCACCGTAAAGCCACGCAGTTGAAGCATTGGCAACGGCTTTATAAAAATCGTTATGTCCGTGCCACTCAAGCATTTCGCTCGGAACATCGGAATACTGCTGTAATCCGTAAATAATTCCCGGAACACTTCTCGGCAAGGCAACCTCGGGATAGGGTACTCCGTATCCCATAGTATCACAAGCCCTTATTCTAACCGGAATTCCCGCATCTCTTGACATCTTCATTAGTTCGTTTACAAAGGGTACTACAAATCCGTAAAAATCAGCCCTTGTAATATCCTCAAGATGACATCTGGGCATTACACCTGCTTCAAACGCCTGTGCAACCGAGGCTAAATACATATCCATTGCCTGTTTTCTTGTCATTTTCAGCTTCTTAAAAATATGATAATCACTACAGGAAACCAAAATTCCCGTTTCCCTTATCCCTAAATCTTTAACAAGCTTAAAATCTTCCTTGTTGGCTCTTATCCAGGTAGTAATTTCAGGAAATTTAAGTCCTAATTCCTGACATTTTGCAATAGCCTCTCTATCCTTTTTGCTGTAAACGAAAAATTCGGTTTGGCGAATAATTCCGTAAGGACCGCCGAGCCTTGACATATATTTATAAAGTTCCACTATCTGCTCAACCGAATAAGGTTCAACCGACTGCTGACCGTCTCTCAAAGAAGTGTCGGTTATCCAAATGTCTTTAGGCATACCGATAGGCACACGGCGATGGTTAAAAGCAACCTTCGGCACTTCCTTGTAATTATAAAAATCACGGTATAAATTAGGATTTTCTATATCCTGCAATGAATATTTATAAGTATCCTGCTCTAATAAATTACTCTTATTTGATAATTCAAGCATATCTCTACCTCATTTCTTGCATATCTGTATACAATTATAGCAACATATCGCTATGCTGTCAAGACTCTTGACTATTTTGTTTAGGCACAATTATTTATTATATATTTTTTCAGCTATTTCTTTAAAAATTTCGGCAGTAGAGGTCTTACTTTCTCCCTGGGACATAACTATTCCTACATACTCGGGTTTATCATAAGGAAAAAATCCGCAAAACCAACTATTTGTGATTTCGGCACCGTTTTTATAATATTTTCCCGTTTGTGCAGTTGCTGTTTTTCCCGATATTTCCACATTTTCGCTGTTTGCTGTTTTTCCCGTTCCCTTTAAAACCACATCTCTAAGTGCCGTTTTTATATAATTTGCCGTTTCTTTTTCCATAACAGTTGTCTTATTTCCGTAATCGTAGGGCACAAAATTATTTTCGCTTACGGTTCCCTCTATTATATGGGGTAAACTGTATTTTCCCTCGCCCACTATTGCCAAATACAATGTCAGCATAGATGTAGGAGACACCGTAATATCCCCCTGACCTATGGAAAAGTTGGCTAAAAGCGCATCGTTTTTAAGATTTTCAATGCTTGTCAAATTGCCCTTATCGGTTTTTATGTTATTGCCGATTTTAAGACTGTTTCCGAACCCTAATTTTTTTGCCGTATTATATATTTTTTCTCCGCCTAAGTTTATTCCCAAATTATAAAAATATGTGTTGCAGGAAAAACTTAAGGCATCCTTAAGCCCCACTACACCGTGTCCGCTTTTTTCGTGGCAGGAAAAGTATCGGTCAATTATCTTGCATTTTCCTTTGCAATCGTAACAAAAATACTTGTTGCCGTTTTCCAAAGCCGCAGCGGCAACACATGGTTTAAAAACCGAACCTACGGGACAAGCTGACAAAGCACGGTTTAAAAAAGGGTAATTCGGGTTGTTTATATCCTTAGCAAGATTATTAAGGTCAAAATCAGGTCGGCTTACCATAGCCTTAATTTTTCCCTCATTTGCATCACAAATTATTATGCAACCCTTATTTAGATTATTCCCTGCTTCCTCGACTGCTTTTTGGATTGTAAGGTCTAAGGTGGTAACCACTCCCGAATTTGTAACCGAAAAATCGTTTTCAAAATCAGGCTCTATTCCGTAAAGTGTTTCTCCCTTTCCGTTAACCGAAAATACTGCATCTACGGTTTTTTTGCTGTAAAGAATATTATCGTAAGCCTTTTGTATTCCGCAAACACCGTGCCCCGAGTCGTCTGTATATCCCACTATGTGCTTTGCCAAAGCACTGTCATTATCGGTAGATACCACCTGGGTGTTGGCAACATTTTCACAGTTTACCCTTTCCCCCACCTTTAAAACCGCAAAGTTGTTCTCTTTAAACTTTTCGGTAATTTCTTTATATTCTTCTTTTTTTAGGCTCTCCGAAAGAGCTATAATGGTATTTGGTGCCGAAGATGCCGCAATATAAACATCCGACCGGTTATTTGTAATGGGCAACAAATTGCAATCATATATGGTTCCCCTAAGGCGGGAAATACTTATACGATATGAACTTTGATTAGACTGTATGGTTAGGTATTCACTGCTAAGGGCTATATCTCCAACCCTTAAAACGGTGCAAAAAAACAAACAGATAATAAGAAAAAAGCAAACCGTTGCCCTTTTTGCAAAGCTTATCTTAATTTTTTTCATAAAAACACCTCGATAATACAATTATTACCGAGGTTTTATTTCTTTATTCGGTTTTCATCCTTAGCATTGAACCTTTCTTTATGGGTCTTTCAAAGGGTATTTTTATTATCTGCATAGGGTGTGGTGCCGATTCTATTTGATTGTCGTTTTCATCATACAAAAGTGTAGTATCAAGCTCAAAAGGAACACTTCCCGCTTCAAGGCAGTTAAGGGTTGTTCCTGCGAGAAATTTATTTTTAAGAATTGCCGTAACCTTGCCGTTTTCATAGCCCTCTACAACCCCTGCAAGAGCATAATCTCTTATATATCCTGCATCTTTATAGGTTTGGGCATTTTCAGGTCTGCCGAAATAAAAACCGGTGGAATATGTCCTGTGGCTTATGGTGTTAAGTTCCTCAAGAACCCAAGAAGGACAGGTCCATTCTCCCTCACATTCCTTTAATGAGTCCAAGGCTCCACGGTAGGCATTAGCCGTAACCGCAACATAGTATTCGGTTTTTGCCCTGCCTTCGATTTTTATACTTGATACTCCCGCATTCATCATTTTTTGAAGATGCGGAGCCATACACATATCATTTGCGTTAAGAATATATGTACCTTTTTCGTTTTCGGTTATATCAAAATACTGTCCCGGTCTTGTTTGTTCCATTAAAGAATAACTCCATCTGCAAGGCTGAGCACAGTCCCCTCTGTTTGCATCTCTGCCGGTCATATAGCTCGAAAGCAAACATCTTGCCGAAAAGGAAACGCACATAGCGCCGTGTCCGAATGCCTCAAGTTCTAACTCTTGAGGGATATTGGCTCTTATATGGGCAATTTCCTCTAAAGAAAGCTCTCTTGCAAGAACTACTCTTTTTGCCCCCATTTTGTAAAATTCGGTTGCCGTAAGGGCGTTTACCGTACCCGACTGTACCGAAATATGAAGTTCGCAGTCGGGAGCATATTTTTTAACAAGGGAAATGGTACCTAAATCAGAGGCGATAATGGCATCAACCCCGATTTCGTTTAAGGTCTTTAAAAACTCGGGAAGCCTTTCAATTTCATCATCGTGGGGAATGGTATTGCAGGTAATATGTATCCTAACACCTCTATCGTGGGCATATTTCACACCCTCTTTAAGTTCCTCTATGCCGAAATTTGCCGAGGCAGTCCTCATTCCGAACTCTTTTCCCGCAATATATACTGCATCGGCTCCGAAGTCTACCGCAGTTTTAAGTCTTTGTAAATCTCCCGCCGGACAAAGCAACTCCGGTACGGTTTTTTCAGTCTTCATATATCCAATTTTTCTCCGCTTGTAATTTTGCTATGGTTGCATTATGCTGTGCAATGGTTTTATTATAATAAAATTTCATTTTTGCATCGGTAACAAAATAGAAATATTCAAAATTTTGCTGTGGCGAAAGGGTTGCCTTTATTGTTTCTATTCCCGTAGAACAAAGAGGTCCTACCGGAAGTCCCGAACATTCGTAGGTGTTATACATACCGTTTCCGTAGGGATATTTCCTTGTGGGGGATGAACCCAGTGTGGCAAAATCATCGCTTTGGAGTCGGTTGAAGAAAACTGCCGCAACCTTAGGCATTTCCGTCTTGTTGCCTCCTGCTTCAAGCTCCACAATAGAAGACATGGTCAAAATTTCGTGGAAAGTATAGGGCTTTAAATTAACCGTAAGATTATTAATATCTATATTTGCCGATTTTAATTTTTTGTCAAGATTACCCAGCATTTTATCAACAGCCAAAAAAGCGCACTTTGCCGAGTCGTAATTATAAAAATTATAAGTATCGGCAAAAAGATAGCCCTCTAAACGGTAATGCACACTTTCTACCGGTATTCCCTTAATAAAATCATAGTCAAAATCGCCGTTTTGTACCGCATCTATAAAGTCGGATTTGGTACAAACCTTGCTTTTTTCAAGTAGTTCGGCAATTTCATCAACGGTAGAACCTTCTTTAATTGTTACCTTAACACTTTCGGCTTTGGCTCCCTCGGTCATAAGCATTTGAGCAATAGAATCATATCCGAGTTCGCTGTCGAAGGTGTAAACTCCGTACTTAAACTTTCCGTCATAATGCTTCAGTTTACAGTATGCTCTGAAAAGCACGGGGATTTTAACAACACCCACATCGTTAAGTCTTTGGGCTATTTGGGCTGTTCCCGAGCCTTTATCTATTTCCATTTCTTTGTTTCCGCCACGGCCGAAACCTATCCCCAAATAATCGGCTCCGGCATAAATTGCGCCGAAAGCAATGCCCACCGAAACCACAATTATGGAAATTATCCATATTGCCGTGGATAAGGCGCTTTTACCACGACTGTGGCTCTTTTTTGCACCTGCCGTATTTTCACAAGCACCGTCATCAATCATAAATCCGTTTTCAATGCTGAATTCATCTAATCCCGGCACCGAATTGTCTCGTTTTTTTTCGTCCATTTATTATCTTTCTCCAAATCGCATGGATTTTCTTATTTCTTCTGATTTATCGGCACCCTTAACCGCTTCAAGAAGCTTAAAACCAAACTGAAATGCTCCTCCGGCGCCGAAACCGGTAATAATATTTCCGTCCCTTACCACAGGGCAATTGCAAACATCGGCTCCGATTAAATCCTTTTCAAAACCGGTGTAACAGGTGGCTTTTTTGCCCTTTAAAATGCCCTTATGTCCTAAAATGGACGGTGCGGCACAAATTGCCGATACTATCTTTCCCTTTTGGTTGCAAACATCTATTATTTTTTGTACCTTTTCGCTTTGCTCAAGGTTAATCGTTCCGGGCATTCCTCCCGGAAGGACAATTCCATCAATACTGTCGATGTTTTCGATTTCATCAATTAAAATATCGCAGGTTACCGGAATATTATGAGAACCCAAAACGGTTTTTTCATAAACACCCACGGTTTTTACCTCTACTCCGCCCCGTCTTAATATATCTACCGGAGCCAGTGCCTCAAGCTCTTCAAAGCCCTTTGCCAAAAAAACATATATCATTTACAGCACCTTCATAACTTCGTTTTGTATATCCTTTGAAATATCCTCCACGCTTCTCGGCTCTCCGTTTTCGGCACAGGATATTATGGTCCAATCGGAATACTTTGCCGTAAAATACGCAGATTCTCGGCATTTGCTAAGATACTCCGTATCACTTTCGTGGATATCCTTTTGGGATTCGTTGCCGCCGTATCTTCCGCTTAGAAGTTTTTGCGAGACATCCACCGGCATATCAAGGAAAATAACCTTGTCCGGCTTCGGAATACCCACCTTGTTATACTCAAAATCATAAAGCCAATCCAGGAAAGTTTCCCACTCTTCCTTCGGTAGTTTTGAGGTTTGGTGAACCGCGTTAGAGGTGGTATATCTTCCCGATATTATCACACCTCCGTTATTATAAAAGTCGCCCCAGTCTTTTTTATAAGACGCAAAACGGTCAACCGTATAAAAAACCGAGGAAGCAAATGCGTTTACATCGCTTGGTTTTGTGCCGAATTCACCCTTTAAGTACATTTTTACAAGAGCACTGGAGTCGCTTTCGTAACAGGGAAAAGAAACGGTTTTACAGTCAAGCCCCTTGCTTTCAAAAAACTCCGGCAAAAGGTTAAGTTGTGTTGACTTTCCGCTGCCGTCAAGCCCCTCAATAACAATAAGCTTACCCATTTTTCTTCAAATCCTCGTAAAATTCTCGCATTTCTTTTGCTTTGCCGCAGGTCATTTTACCCTCGGGACAAGCCCCTGCAACACAAGAAGGTCCTGCATTCTTAAACAAATTAGGCGCAACCGCCGAAACTTCCTTTAGCATCATATCGGCGACATTTTTTATTTCCCATTGTGCTCTATTGCAACAACGGTGATGGAAAAAGTTTATAAGGGTTCTTGCGTTCATGGTAACAACTATCTTTGTTTCACACGCATTCGGAAGAACAAATCTTGCATCCTCAATAGCCTTTTTTTCGGCCATTCTTGAAGCGGTTTTTTCGTCATATCCCATATCCAAAAAGTTTTTTGTATGCTTTTTCTTTAAAATATCCGCTAAATCGTCGTAAGCCTTTTGGTCGGCTTCCATTGTTTTTTTAAAAAGTTCAGAGGCTTCTTTGTCTTCCTCAATACAAGGGGGAATGACATACTGAAAAGCACCCTCGGTAACATAACGCTGACTCTTTTGGCTGTAAGATGCCAATCTATGACGGACAAGCTGATGGGTGAGTGCCCTGCTTACTCCCTCTATTCCGAAGGTAAAGCTAACATGTTCAATGGGGCTTTCGTGTCCCATATCCGAAAGCATTTTTACAAACGAACTGATTTTTTCGGGAGTTAATCCGTCCCTAAGCTCCTCAATTCCCGAAGAACTGTAACAAAGTTTTGCGGCATAAGCCACGGTTTTTTCAGGCTCGGGAGTATGGGATAACAATACTACCTTTGGCATATATAAATCATTCCTTATAATAAATTCTCAATACTTGTTTAATTATACCAAAAAACACTCTCAATAGCAAATAATATTTTTTACTTTATT
This sequence comes from Ruminococcaceae bacterium UBA1734, assembly GCA_002315765.1. Classification (GTDB taxonomy): domain Bacteria; phylum Bacillota; class Clostridia; order Oscillospirales; family Acutalibacteraceae; genus UBA737. The sequence goes on along the minus strand of DCIE01000055.1, from coordinate 22,771 downwards.
TAAGAAAAAAGTCTTTTTATGTCGGCTGAAATATGTTATTATATATATAGATAATAAATTCGGGAGGATTATTGTATGTCAAATATTGATTTTAAGCACACGCCCTATGGCGACCTCGCCATTGTCAGCATGAAGGGATGCGAGGATATTTCCGCAAAGGTGGATTATTATTTAAAACAATGGAGAAATATTCCGGATGATGAAAGTTTTGTTGTAGGAGCAAATTGCCCTCGTTTCGGAACCGGTGAAGCAAAGGCTGTTTTAAAGCACACGGCAAGAGGTCTTGATGCCTATATTATTTGCGACTGCTTCAACTACAATGTTACATACAAGATGTACGGTCAAACCGTTCCTATGAGTCCTGACGACCATTTTCAAGACTTAAAGCGTGTTATCGCCGCTTTCGGAGGTAAGGCAAGAAGAATTACAGTTATTATGCCTATGCTTTACGAAGGCAGACAACATAGAAGAACAACCCGTGAATCTATGGACTGTGCAATGGCTTTGCAAGAACTTGTTTCTATGGGTGTAAAGAATATCATCACATTTGACGCACATGACCCTCGTGTAAATAATGCTATTCCCCTTGACGGCTTTGATAATGTTCAGGCCGCATATCAAATGATTAAAGCTTTGCTTAAATCCGTTCCCGATGTTAAGTTAAACAGAGAAAACACTATGGTTGTTTCTCCTGACGAGGGCGGTATGGGAAGATGTATTTATTATTCTTCCGTTTTAGGACTTGAGCTTGGTATGTTCTACAAGAGAAGAAATTATTCCATCGTTGTAAACGGAAGAAACCCCATTGAAGCCCACGAATTTTTGGGTAACGATATCACAGGCAAAGATTTAATCTTGGTTGACGATATGATTTCTTCCGGCGAATCTATGCTTGATATTGCCAAAAAACTAAAAGAAAAAGGTGCAAAGAGAATTTTCGTATTCTCCACATTCGGTCTTTTTGTTGAAGGGCTTGAAAAATTTGATGAATTCTATAAAAACGGTATTATCGACAAGATATTTACCACAAACCTTATTTATCAAACTCCCGAGCTTCTTTCCCGTGAATGGTATGTAAGTGTTAATATGTCAAAGTATATCGCACTTATTGTTGACACTCTTAACAACGATAATTCTATCAGCACTTTGCTTGACCCTGCCGACAGAATTAAAAAAATCGTTGCAAAGTATGACGCAAACTGATATTTTTAACTTAAATTTTTACCGACCTGATTTTTAGGTCGGTATTTTTTTGTCTCTTTTGTACAAAATAAAAAAGGGTGATAGAAATGCCGAAAAGAACCGACTTGGTTATGGAAAAAACGGCTGATAACAGCGAAAATATTACAGGTGTTGACTCAAGAAATTACGAATTTTGCGGGTGCAAAATATTTGAAACCGAGGTAAAAACCGATTTTGCCGCAAAAGCCTTAGAAAAACCGAAAGGGCAATATTTTACCCTTTGTTTTGACCGATTTGAAAATATGGCGGATGTTTCGGATATAAAACCCGCTATAATAAAAATTCTTAAAAAGATAGTTGTAAAACAACCAACCTCCGCTATGCTTGTAGGTCTTGGAAATTCCGACATAACACCCGATGCATTAGGGCCTCTTTGTATTGACAAAATACTTTCCACAAGACATTTAGGCGATGATATAAAATCATCCTTGGGACTCCAAGGGCTTAGATGTGTTTCCACCGTAATACCGAGAGTTTTAGGCAAAACCGGAATTGAAGCAAGTGAACTTGTTTTTTCTCTCGTAAACTCGGTAAAGCCTGACCTTATTATTGTTATTGATGCTTTAGCCGCGGCAAACAGAGAAAATCTTTGCCGTACCTTTCAGTTTACCGATACGGGTATTTCTCCGGGTTCTGGAGTTGACAACAAGCGAAAAGAATTAAGCGAAAAAACCTTAGGAGTACCGGTTATTTCTATCGGTATGCCTACCGTTATTGACGATTGCGGTGTCGGTAATGTGTCTATGATGGTAACTCCGAAGGAGATTGATATGTATGTCAAAACCGCTTCGGAGGTTTTAGCAAATTCTTTAAATGAGTTTTTACAACCCTTTATCCCCAAAGATATGTTGTCTGTCTTAGCATAATTTTGTCTTTCTCCTTCATATTTTTATAACGGAGGGGAAATCAATGAAAATAAACTATAACAAACTTTCTTATATTTTGTCTTGCATACTTTGTGCCTCTTTGCTTTTAACCGGGATATATTATTTTCTTTTCGGGACAACCGAAACGGTTACGGCATCGGTTTTTGATGTTCCGGCAAATGCAAAACCTGCCGAAAATTTATTGCCGACAGAAAAAACGGTTGCCGACACATCCTCTGTAAACAGTGCCACGGACTCCACCGCCCAAGTATCGGCAAAAACCACGGTCAAAGGAAAAATTACGGAAAAATACATTTCTCCGTATACTGCCAACACCAATTATGAAAATGTATATTTAAAGAATAATACCGAGCTTGTTATAAATATTAAAGAGCTTTTAAATTCAAAGCTTAAATATACCGTGGGAAAAACAAAAGCCCCCAAGGTTTTAATTTTACACACCCACGCAACCGAAACATATTTAACAAAAGATAAAGAATACTATACTTCCTCCGACAAAGAACGCACCACCGATAAATCCGAAAATATGGTGGCAATAGGCAATACGGTTGCCGATATTCTTAACAAGTCGGGTATAAAAACCCTGCACGACACCACCCTCCACGACTATCCGGAATATAATCAAAGTTACAGTCGGGCGGCGAATACAATTTGTGCTTATCTAAAAAAATACCCTTCCTTAAAGGTTGTTATCGACCTTCACCGGGATTCGGTGGAAAATGACAGCGAAAAAGTTAAACTGACAAAAGATATCGAGGGGAAATCTGCCGCCCAATTAATGCTTGTTATGGGTTCGCAGTCGGGCGATGTTAAAAATTTTCCCAACTATAAAGAAAACCTGAAACTCGCCGTAAAAATCCAAAGCAAAATAGAATCTCTATACCCCGGCCTTGCAAGGTCAATATGTCTTAATTCCAAAAATTACAACGAAAGTTTGTCCTTAGGCTCGGTTTTAATTGAAGTAGGAACCGATGCAAATACTTTTGAGGAGGCGAATTATTCAGCAGTGCTTTTAGGCAACGCCCTTTCTTCACTGTTTGAAAATTTATGAAAACAAAGGGAAGTTTAAATGTTTTTTTAAGGTCTTTTTATTTATCTCTTTCTGTCATTCTTTGCTTGTTGATACTTTTTTTCGGCATCTGCAAAGCCTACGAAAACACCACAAGAATTGCTTTCGGAAAAACAAAATCCGCCCTTGATATTTCAAAGGACGGAATAATAATTCTTGATTTTGAAATTGAGTTTTAATCCAAAAACTCCTTTAGTTTTTTGTTCAGCAAAGATACAGGCAATCCGACCACATTAAAATAGTCGCCGTTTATTCCCTTTACCAAAAGCGAACCTAATCCCTGAATACCGTAGGCACCGGCTTTATCCATAGGCTCTTTGCTTGAAATATAGTTGTTTATTTCCCGGTCCGAAAGTGAGAAAAACTCCACATCGGTTTTACAGGAAAAGGATATATGTCTATCTCCGAAAACAACAGCACACCCCGTAATAACACTGTGGGTTTTACCCGAAAGAGATTTCAGCATATTAAAAGCTTCTTTCTCGTTTTTAGGCTTTCCGAGCATTTTTTGTCCTGAAAAAACCGCAGTGTCCGCACCTATTACAACATCTTCTTTATAATTTTTTGCAACCTCTCTTGCCTTTAAAAGAGCCAAATATTCCGGACGGTTTTGCGGTTCTATATCCGTAGGACAAGTCTCATCAACATTTGCCGTAATGCAGGAATAATCGGAAATAATAAATTCCAAAAGTTCTTTTCTTCTCGGAGAGCCTGAGGCTAAAATATATTTCATTTTCATCACCGTATTAATGTTACCATATATGGAGGTTTTTTTCAAAGCAAATGTTGAAATACATAGAAAAAACTGATATAATTGTAAAAAACAGATGCGGCGGTGATGTAATGAATAATATAAAAAAAGAAAGAAGTTCTAATTTTGAACTCCTTAGAATTTTTGCTATGCTGATGATTATTGCCTATCATATTTGCAAGTATGCCGTTATGTATCAAATAACCGACAAGACTTCCTTGGCACTTATGGAAAACGCCTTATTCACTCGGCCCATATTTTATAAAAAATTAATGCTCATTTTCGTTATAAGTCCTTTTGGGAAAATCGGAAACGCAATTTTTCTTACAATTTCCGGTTTTTTCATAATTAAAAAAGGCTCCCAAATCAACATTGTCCACAGCATTAAAAAACTGGTTTGTCCCTTGTTTTTTGTTGCCTTTTTCCTAACTCTCGTTTCTTTTATTTCGGCGCCCTTTGTGGGAGAAAAGTTCCATTTGGTTTTGCAGGAAATAAATGTTGCAAACTCTATGTGCTGGTTTGTGGGATATTATTTTTTGGTTGTTTTATTTGCCTATCTTTTCCTTAATAAATATTTGCTCGGGCTTGACAGAAAAAAATATACCACATTTTTACTTGTGCTTTTTGCCGTTCTTCAAATTTACTGGTCAGCAAAAATCGTTAACGCCTTTGCCAACGGATTAAGTGATTTATTAACCGGTGTGTTTTTGTTCTCGGTTGGAGGATTTATAAGTCTGTACAATCCTTTTGAAAAAATAAAAACCTCGGCGCTTCTCCTTTCGCTTTTGCTGTTTTTTGTTTTGGTTATTATTTCAGGATATAATATTTCGGTAAACAATATTGACACCTACCTATCAAGCAAAACCACAGACGCTTTTGTTCCCGCATTTCCTTATTATGACGAACATAACTTTATACCTCTTGTGGCAGGTATTATAATTTTTGAGCTTTTCAGGCGTATAAAAATGCCTAACAGTAAAATCATCAACTTTATTTCAAGTTCCACCTTTGTGATTTACCTTGCCCACGACAATACATATATTCACAGCGTTTGGAAAACAATAGATTGGTCAAGTCTTCTTTATTATTCACCGTTAAAGTTTATTATCACCTATGCTATTGTTGTTTTGCTCACATTCTTATTTGGTTTTATTGTTTATTTGTTATATTTGGGATTTTCAAAAACAGCAAAAAAATTAAAACACTGTTTTATTTACCGAACTTAAAAAATGACCTGCGGAGAATTTTTCCGTAGGTCATTTATATTTTACATCATTTGGTTGGCTAAAAACTTTGCCGCAACATTAATAAGGCTGATGTCGGAATCGTTTACTTCCTTGCAGTTGCTGTTTTCAAGAAGAATAACGGCACCGCTTATATCTCCGCCTGAAATAATGGGGGATACTGCACAAACATTGTTTTCCACACCCTCAAGAGCCTTTAGCTTCTTTTGCTCAAGGTTTACATAACCGGACCTTTTTTCAACTATTTTTTCAATATCCACCGTTACATTCTTTTCAAGTGCTTCTTTTTTGGAAATTCCTGCTGCCGAAACACAACGGTCTCTATCGCAAATGATTACCGACAGTTTTGTTCCCGAGGACAACGCATCTGCATACTCTTTTGCAAAATCGGAAAGTTCCCCAACAGAAGAATATTTCTTAAAAATAACCTCTCCGCCGGGATTGGTGAAAATCTCAAGCGGGTCCCCTTCACGAATCCTCATAGTCCTTCGAATTTCCTTCGGAATAACCACTCTACCCAAATCGTCAATTCTTCTTACTATTCCTGTTGCTTTCATTTTAAATTCATCTCCAAATTAAATTTGTTTGCATTGTTATTATTTTCAGAACTTAATCATATATTCCCAAAAAGGAATATAAAAATTACAAAATTCCCCAACAAATAACATCTTTTAGCATATTTTACCATAGTAGTGTTTCGTTTTTGTTTATGCCTGATAAATTTTTTGTAAAAATTTTTGTTTTTTTATAATTTATGGTTGTTGATTTTTTATATGATTTTTTGTATAATTTAAAAGCTTGTGAAAAAATAAACTTTTATGGGGAGAATACTTATGAATTATATTAAGCCGAAAATTTTTGAAGCTTTAAAGGATTATAACGCCTCAAAACTTACAAAGGATATAATTTCCGGTGTTATTGTGGCAATAATTGCTTTGCCCCTTTCCATTGCCCTTGCCATAGCCTCAGGTGTTAAACCGGAATGCGGTTTATATACCGCTATATTTGCCGGTTTCTTTATTTCCCTTCTCGGCGGAAGCAGGGTGCAAATCGGCGGACCTACTGCGGCTTTTGTTGTAATTATTTACGGAATAGTCCAAAAATTCGGCACAAACGGACTTGTGGTTGCAACTATTATGGCGGGAATAATTTTGGTTCTTATGGGTATTTTGCGATTCGGAACCCTTATTAAATACATACCCTACACCATCACCACCGGATTTACCTGCGGTATCGGTGTTACCCTTCTTGCAGGTCAGTTAAAGGATTTTTTAGGTCTTAAAATGGATTCTGTGCCTGCGGATTTTATACCGAAAATCGTGGCTTATTCCAAAAACATAAAAACCGCAAACCTTTATACCGTTCTTGTCGGTGTAACGGCTCTTGCCATTTTAGTCTTACTGCCTAAGGTGTTTAATAAAATCCCCTCGTCTCTTGTTGCCATTATAGCAACCACCTTTCTGGTTAAATTTTTGAACATCCCGGTAGCAACCATCGGCAGTGTTTTCGGTTCTCTTTCCTCAAAATTTCCGACTTTTTCTTTGCCGGATTTTGATTTTGATATGATTAAATCCCTTGTTTCCCCTGCTTTTACCATTGCACTTCTTGCAGGTATAGAATCCCTGCTTTCCTGCGTTGTTTCAGACGGTATGATTTCCGACAGGCACAACTCCAATGCCGAGCTTGTGGGACAGGGTATAGGTAATATAATGTCGGGACTTTTCGGCGGTATTCCCGCCACGGGGGCCATTGCAAGAACTGCCGCAAATGTGAAAAACGGCGGCCGTTCGCCTATCTCGGGAATGGTACACAGTATCACGCTGTTAATTATTTTGCTTCTTATTATGCCTCTTGCAAGTTTAATTCCAATGACAACCCTTGCCGCTGTTTTAATCGTCGTTGCCGTGAATATGTGCGATTGGAAAGCCTTTGCAAGATTAATCAAATCCGCACCGAAAAGCGACACGATTGTTCTCGTATTAACATTTTTGCTAACCGTTATTTTCGACCTTGTAATTGCCATTGAGGTTGGAGTTGTACTCTCGGCAATACTTCTTATGAATAGAATTTCCTCTGTAACAAATGTTAATTCCTGGCGGTATATCGGACAGGACGATTTAGACCCGGAGGAAAAACAATCAATTTGTACACTGCCTAAAGAAATCAGGGTGTTTGAAATTACCGGACCTTTGTTTTTTGCCGTTGCGGACAAGCTTTCACTTATTGACAGCAAATCCTATACAAAGGTAATAATTATCCGAATGCGAAGCGTTCCGTCTATTGATGCAAGTGCCCTTAAGATTTTAAACGGAATTGTTTCCAAAGCTTTGGAAAAGAAAATCAAAATCATTTTATCCCATGTAAACGAGCAACCTATGAATGCGCTGAAAAAAGACGGACTTTATGAAAAATTAGGCGCAGATGCCTTTAGAAATAATATCACCGAGTCCATAGAGTATGCCAAAACATTAATATAAATAACAAACAAAAAAGTAGGCAGTTTTTATTTAGACCTGCCTACTTAGTTTTATATTTTTCGGTTCTCAATTTCTTCTATACCCACTTCGGTATGGGGCTTTGGAGAGGAGAAAGAAATTTGCGTTTCGGTATGACCGAAGGAATTAAGTTCTCCTATAAATGTATCTAATGCCTCGGTTGACTCAAACGCCACCTTTAACAGCTGGGAATACTTACCTGTTACACAGTTACACTCTAAAATATTGGGATGGGATGTTACAAAGGGATAAAATGTGGGTTTTTGTTTCGGGTCAAGCTCCAGCTTAATAAATGCCATAATGGGAAGTCCTACATTTTTAAGGCTTATTTTTGCGGTATATCCCGTAATAATCCCCTCTTTTTCAAGTCTTTCTATTCTTGCCGCCGTTGCCGGTGAAGAAAGGAAAACCGATGCAGCAAGATTTTTCAGGGGAGTTCGGGCATTTTTTTGAAGTTCGGTTATTATTTTTAAGTCAATTGCATCCATAAGGGCCACCTCATCGCTTTGATATATTAATATAATAAAGCTACCTGATTACAATGTCAAGTATTGTCATAATATTTATGTTGCGAAAGGGGTAAATTTGTGATAAAATCAGTATATTAAGCCGAAGGGATTTGAGAAAATGGAATATTCCTGTTGTTTTACCGGTTATAGACCTGCCAAATTCCCTTTTAACCTTGAAAAGTCCGGAAAAGAATTAACGACCTTTGATAACGCACTGTTCGATGCCGTTGTTGAACTTGTAAACGAGGGCGTTACGGTTTTTTACACCGGAATGGCAATGGGCTTTGATATTATTGCCGCCGAAACTGTATTGACTGTGGGGAAAATCCGCAACGATGTGAATATAAGTCTTGTTGCGGCCGTTCCTTTTATTGAACAGCCATCGGGTTTTTCGCCCTGTTGGAAAGAACGGTACAATCGGGTTTTAGAACAAGCCGACAAGGTTATTTTGCTTTCGGACAAGTATTACAAGGGCTGTTTTACAAAGCGCAATAAATTTATGGTAGACTCTTGCGATTTTGTGCTTACTTATCACACAGGGCTTAGAGGCGGAACATATAACACCATAAAATATGCCGAAGGTTTAGGTAGAAAAATTATTAATATTGCAAGGTAAGGAAGTGAGCCAATAGTGGCAGATAAAGAAACAATACTCAGAGAAAATTTCGGAAAAAACTTAGCTAAATACAGAAAAGCCGCCGGGCTTACCCAGTTGCAACTGGCCGAAAAGCTAAATTACACCGATAAATCCATTTCTAAATGGGAAAGAGGAGACGGATTGCCGGATGTTATTATGATGTCGGCAATTGCCGAGATTTTTAATGTTACGATTGATGACCTTTTGAACGAAAAACCTGCCAAGCGCCCCGCAACAAATCATAATAAGATTATGACAACCATTATTGCGGCAGGTGGTACTTGGCTTGTGGGACTTATGCTGTTTGTATTTTTTACGGTAGTAATTCCCGGCATATTCAAAGAGTGGCTTTTCTTTATTTATTCCATTACCGCCATGGCGATTGTATTAATTGTCTTTTCCTCGGTTTGGTGGGGAAAGCTATTTAGATTTTTATCCGTATCACTGCTTATTTGGTCAATTCCCTTATGTTTGGTGCTTTCCATACCGGTACCGAAAATATCCCTTCTTTTCACCGTGGCGGGAGTTGTTCAGGTTCTTACGGTGTTTGGATTTTTGATTAAGAAAAACAAAGATAATTAGTTAATAGTAAAAGTATAAAACAATACACTCTACAATGTTTGCCGAGATTATCGGAAAGTTGCAGAGTGTATTTTTTAGGCGAAAGATTAAGGGCAGTAATAATCAGTCTGCCGAAACGGCATCCATAACAACCTGTTTAACCTGCGGCTTTGAGTCGCCGTGTTTTACAAAGCACATAGATATGAAAGCCAAAGCCATAAAGGCAAACGCATAAGGGAAAAGCGCCTTATAACCCAAGGGCAAATTATCAACAATAAATCCCGAAAGCAGGGGAGTTACAATTTGTGCCGCCATTGAAAAGGTGTAATAATATCCCGTGTATTTTCCCACATCGCTGCCGCTGCTTAACTCCACAACCATAGGGAAAGAATTAACATTTATTGATGCCCAGCCGATACCGATAATGCCGAAAACAGCATACATAACCGGCGTTTCCGATTTAATGAAGAATGCGGCTAAATAACAAACCGCCATAAGAACAACTCCGAACAAAACCGCTTTCTTCCTACCAAAGCGATTGGAAAGAAAGCCTAAGGGAATAAATGCCGCAATAGCCACCACAGTTGCCACCAAAAGATAGCCCGAGGAGGTGCCGAGGTCGGTATTCCAAACATTTTGACAGTATCTTGAAAACATGGTGGTTACGCCGTTATATGCCGAATACCAAAAAAATACCGAAAGCAAAATAAGAACAAGACTTTGAAATTCGCTTTTCGACAGTTTTTTACTGCCCGTTTGGTTTGTTGTTTCTTCCTCTGTTTCCACGCCGCTTTGTGCCACAGCCTTATTTTCCTTAACCGTAAATACCATAACAAGCACACTAACAAGCATAAATCCTGCAATAATAAGGAAAACGGGAAAGAACGACTGTCCCGAGGCATAGACCGTTTCTCCCGAAGCGGTTTTGGTGGATTTAAGCATAAACATCATAACAACCGTTGCAAAAATTCCGCCTAAATAACCAACAAGGTTAATAATGGCATTAGCCTTGCTTCTTAAAGGCTTTGGTGTAACATCAGGCATATAAGCAACGGCAGGGGTACGGTAAATTGCCATAACCACAAGAAGCAGGATAAGGCTCGTGATAAATCCCGAAAAAACGGCAATTTTTTGGAAGTATGCCATAACAATCATAAGAATTACGGCACCAATCGTACCGAAAAGAATATATGGAGTCCTTTTGCCTAAAGGGGATTTTGTCCTGTCGGAAATTGCGCCGAAAAGGGGAAGCATAAAGATAGCCAAAACATTGTCTATTGCCATAATTGCGTTGGCCAAAAGGGTTTTAAGTCCGAATGTGTTTTCAAGAATAAAGGGTATAACCTGGTCGTAAAACTGCCAAAAGCAAAGTATTGACATAAAGGCAAAACCGATTAAAACGGTTTGTTTTGTGTTAAGCTTGTTCATTTTCTCACCTATGTAAAATTAATTTTCTTTGGAAATCTCCTGACCTATTGAGTCCTTAACCGATACCACAACCGTTCTTTCATAGCAGGAGAAAATTTTATCGGTGGTTTCTTTATCGGGAGCCTTTGAAACAAGGCTTATTAAAGGTACCAAAATCATTCCCACCAGCATACAAAAGGCTCCTGCATTAATGGGAGATTGCAAAATTTTCGGGAAACAGTCTCTTAAAACGGTATTTAAAATCATAACAACCGATGAAAATGTAAAGTTTATAAAACAGGCAAGTTTTGTAGCCTTTTTCCAATACAGTCCATAGAGGAAGGGCGCCAAGAAGGCTCCTGCCAACGCACCCCAAGAAACACCCATAAGTTGAGCAATAAATGAAATGTTTGAGTTATACTGAATAATGGCGATAAGGGCGGAAATCAAAATGAAAACCACAATTAATACACGCATAATAAACAGTTGACTTTTTTCTTTCATTTCTTTTTTTACCGTTCCCTTGATAAAATCGAGGGTGAGGGTTGAGCTTGATGTTAAAACAAGGCTTGAAAGGGTTGACATTGATGCGGACAAAACAAGAATTATAACCACCGCTATAAGGAAAGAGGGTAGTTTTGAAAGCATTGTGGGGATAATTGAATCGTAACCGTTTTTTGCTATGTCGATTTCATCGGAAAACAGTCTGCCGAATCCGCCTAAAAAGTAGGAGCCTCCGGCAACAACGGTGGCAAAAACCGTAGAAATAACCGTTCCTTTTGAAATGGATTTTTCGCTTTTAATAGCATAAAACTTTTGTACCATTTGGGGAAGTCCCCAAGTGCCTAAAGATGTTAAAATCATAACGCCTAAAAGGTTAATGGGGTCAGGACCGAAGAAGGAAGCAAAAACTCCCGGGGTGCCGTTTGCCACCTCGGTACCTGTGGTAGCATCAACCTGCGGTATTCTCGCAAGTCCGTCAAGAGAAGCTATAAATCCTCCCTTGCTGTTAAGAACGGCTGCCACAACCGCAACAATTCCCACAAGCATAATAATTCCCTGAATGAAATCATTTACGGCAGTCGCCATATATCCACCGGCAATAACATAAATTCCGGTAAGAACAGCCATCGCCGCAACACATACCCAATAGGGAATATCAAAAGCCATACCGAAAAGTCGGCTTAGTCCGTTATAAAGGGATGCTGTGTAAGGAATAAGGAAAATAAAAATTATAATAGAAGAATAAATTTTCAAAGATTTGCTGCAAAATCGTTGGCCGAAAAACTGGGGCATTGTAGCCGAATCAAGATGCCTTGTCATAACCCTTGTTCGTCTGCCTAACACAACCCAGGCTAAAAGCGAACCCAAAAGGGCATTGGCAATACCAATCCAGGTAGCGGCAATTCCGTATTTCCAGCCAAACTGTCCCGCATAGCCTACAAAAACAACCGCCGAAAAATAAGAAGTGCCGTAGGCAAAAGCCGTGAGCCAAGGGCCGACACTTCTTCCGCCCAACACAAAACCGTTTACATCGGTAGCGTGTTTTCGACAATATACTCCCACGCCAATCATACTTCCGAAGAAGACTATCAGCATAGCAATTTTAATAAATAAATCCACATTAATCACCTTTCATTTCAGTGCAAAAAACAAAAGCCCCCTGCACAAACAAATTGCACAGAGGACGGAAAATCCGTGGTACCACCTCAATTTATCCCTTGCTCACACAAAAGGACCTTTAAAGGTTACAAAAATAACCCCGGCGCTTTAACGGGCGCACCCGACAAGACCTACTTTTTAAAATTTTCAGTCTGCTGCTACGAAAGCGTATTTCGGCAAAACGCAATCCTCATCGGCTTTCACCAACCGCCGACTCTCTAAGAGGAAAAAGCATCGCTTACTTAAAATTCATCAAACGCATTTATTATATAAAAGTAATGTAACACACATTTTTTATTTTGTCAAGAAAAACAAACCTGTTCGCAACCTGCTTTATTAATCTTTACGGTTATTTGAGGTTTCTGCTTCCCTTATCATTATTTTTGCATCTTTTTTCGCTTTTCTTATGGCGGAAAGTTTTTTAAGTTTTTCCTTTTCAAACCCGACTTTTAGGACAACCCATTGAAAATAAACCCTTTTTTCGGTTTTTTCATCAATAAAACCACGGTGTTTATAGGCATAATAGCGAATATTCCTGGCATAGTAATAAGTCCTAAGAGGAGAGTGATTATAGGTATAAAACGGTTTTTGCAATTTTTTAATCCCGAAAAATTTTCCAAAAGGAATAAAAAACCTTATTTCGGTAGCACAGCCTATTCTATGCCGAATTTCGGCGCCGTTTACCCTTAAAATTCTGTATCCGTGTTCCAAAAGCGTAGTACAGTAATCAAAGTCAACACAGTCGATAAACATTTTTTCGTCAAATCCGCCCACTTCCTTAAACGCACTCAAGCGAACAAAGGAAGCCGAAGCATTACAACGATTGACAAAGGTGTACTCCTCGGTACTTTCCGACAGAATTATATCCGGCTCGTTGTCGTCGTTAAATCTCGGAGTAATCAGCGCAACATCTTCCATTTCGGTATATTTAAGGTACTTTTCAACCAAGTTTCCTTCAGCCAAGGAGTCTTGGTCAAGGGTAACAATCCATTGAAATTCGTCTTTTATTGCCATATTGCACATTTGGTTAAGCGCCGCAGCTATTCCGAGGTTGCGGTCGTTTTCCTTTATTACAACCTTAACATTATCAAAGTACAATGCCTTTATGTTTTCGGTGTTGGTTGAGGCATTATCAATAATATAAAGCCTGTCAACCTGAGGCAAAATTGCCGTAATATTTTCCTTTAGTCTATCAAGGTCGGGTTCAAATAGGGTTATACCGGCAGCTACTCTCATTTTATTTTCGTATGGCATAAACAATATCACCCATCCTTTCTTTTAAAGTATAATATTTACAGTATTCCTTATTAAACAATAAACTCAGTGTTTTCAAAAGACTTTTTTGCTTAATTGCGGTGTATCGTTTCTTGCAAAGCGAATTTACCTTGACATTATAATCACAAAAAACCTCCGAAAGGGATAATTTTTCCTCGGCAATTTGCAATCTGTCCTGATTTAATTCTTTAATTCCCAAGGTATTAGACCGATGTATTCTGTATTTTGTCAGGGGTTCGTTCAAGAAAAAAAGTCCGTCCATAGATGCCGAAATACAAGATAATTGATAATCGTGGGGAAGATTTTTATTGCCCTTTTTCAAAAGAATATCAATAACTTCTTTTCTATACCCACAACTGCAACCGGGTGCAATATTTCGGTGCATTATTTCCGGTAGTTCTATTTTTGTAAGGCTTTTTTTGATTTCGCCTTTGCCGAAAAATCCAAATATCTTTTCGGGAAAAATTTCGCTGTTTACAGCTTGTCCCTTTTCGTCAATTAAGGAAAATCCCATTGCAACGCCGAAAACTTTTTTGTCCTCAAACAGCGAAATGCCTTTGCTTATTTTATCTTTTTCCCAAACATCGTCCTGGTCGCAAAGGAAGCAGACATCTCCCTTTACCATAGAGAGAACAAAAAAATAGTTCTTAATATATCCGAGATTTTCCCTGTTCTCAAAGAATTTCCACGGAAGATTGTTTGTTTCTATATATTCTTTAATGATTTTCGGGGTGTTATCGGTGGAAAAATCATCCACAATAATAACCTCGTCAGGAGTTATGGTTTGGTTTTTAATAGAGTCTAACTGTTCTCTTATATACTTTTCTCCGTTATACGAAGCCATAGCAACCGAAACCGTAAACACAAAACCACACTCCTTCCCAATATATGATTTTACCATATAATATCAAAATTTACAAGAAAATCCTATTGCTTAATAAATGCAGATAGAAGAAGGTAAAGTGCCAAAACAAGCACCGATATATTATTTTTGCCGTTTATTAGCAAGGTTATTCCAAGGCAAAGAAAAGCAAGGGCCGAAACAACGGTTATAATTTTTACAATACTTTGTGCTTTTTGGAACGAAACAAATTTCTCAAGCATCAAAGAAAGTATGGTTCCCCCGTCAAGTCCGCAAACCGGCAATAGATTAAAAAGCCCCACCAACAGATTAATAAGCGCCCCGTCTAAAGACGACTGAAACCCCGAAAATTTGTAATTAATATACAGTGAAAAAAACATCAGAATATTTACAATAGGTCCCGCTATGGCAATTATCCCCTCCTTATAGGGCTTTAAGGGGAATTTTCTTGTGATGCTCACACTTGCGGGAACAAGTTTTACGGAACGGGGCTGACAGTCGCATATCCACATGGCAATTAAATGACCGCTTTCGTGGAGAAGAACGGCAAAAAATGTAGGCAAACAAAGCCCTGTTCTGTCGGTAGCAATAGCAAGGCAAATTATGGCAACAAATAAAAAAGATATATATATTTCTATCCCGAAAAACTTAAACCTCATTTGCCTTCCTCCCTTATTACTTCGCTTATTTTTGTTTCGTCTAAAATGTTTTTGTTGTACCATTTGGATAATCGGACAAAGGTTTTAGGAAAACAAAATCTTATTACAACCACCGAAATGACGATAACAATCATAGCAATAAATTGTGTTTCTATACATCGTACCCAAAAGGAGTTTTGTATCTTCTCGGAGTCTTTCATAATTATGACCATTCCTTTCCGCTTTCGCTTTCAGGCACAAATGACCAATGAAAGGAATGGTCATAAAATGCCATATTTTTCGGTTGCCTCGTAAGAGGCGAGAAAAACGGTGCGATATAATCTTTAAAGTTTTAAAGATTTATCTTTCAAACTTTTTCCTTTCTATTGTAAGTAATTAAATATTATGTTATAATACAGTATATTTATGAAAGGTGGGAAAGTATGCCGTTTTTACCGATTACAGTTGAAAAAATGGAGAATTACGGTTGGAGTCGCCCCGATTTTGTTATTGTTACGGGAGACGCCTATGTTGACCACCCCAGCTTCGGCACCGCTATTATTTCAAGAGTGCTCGAAAGCAAAGGCTACAAGGTTTGTATTATTTCCCAACCTCAAACCGATAACGATTTCAAAAGTTTCGGAGTGCCACGGCTTTGTTTTCTTGTAAACAGCGGTAATATTGACTCTATGGTGGCTCATTATACCGCCGCAAAAAAGAAAAGAAGTGATGACGCCTATACTCCCGGCGGTAGGGCAGGAAAACGACCTGACCGTGCTGTTACGGTTTATTGCAAAACTCTTAGAAGAATTTACGGCGATGTACCTATTGCCATCGGCGGAATAGAGGCATCTCTTAGAAGATTTGCCCACTACGACTATTGGCAGGACAAGGTGAAGCCATCAATTTTAATCGACTCCACTGCCGATTTATTAATGTACGGTATGGGAGAAAAGCATATTGTAGAAATTGCCGATAGGTTAAATGGTGGAGAAAACATCAGGGATTTAAAGGATGTTTTGGGAACTTGTTATGCCGAAAATGTCAATGATTATGTGCCGGGAAGCTCAAAGGAATGTCCCTCCTTTGAGGCGGTAAGCGAGAACAGCCCAAAAGGCAAGGAACAGTATGCGGTTTCTTGCAAAATTCAACAGCAACAGCACGATGCTGTCAGGGGAAAAAGGGTAATTCAGCGCCACGGCGATAAAATTATAGTGCAAAATCCTCCCACAAAGCCACTTACAACCCAAGAAATGGACGAGGTTTATTCCCTGCCTTTTATGCGAGATTATCACCCATCATACAAGGCTTTAGGCGGAGTCCCGGGAATTGAAGAAGTGAAGTTCTCGGTTATTCATAACCGCGGTTGTTTCGGCGCTTGTAATTTTTGCGCTATTGCCTATCATCAGGGCAGAGAAATCACTTCAAGAAGCCATGAATCGGTACTAAACGAAGCGAAAGCCATAACTAAAATGGAAGATTTTAAAGGCTATATACACGATATCGGCGGTCCTACCGCAAATTTCCGCTTCCCCTCTTGTGAAAAACAGGCAAAAAGCGGACTTTGTCCCGACAGAAAATGTTTGGCACCGAAAATTTGCCCTGCTCTTAAGGTTGACCATACCGATTATTTGGAGTTGCTAAGGAAAATAAGGGAACTTCCAAAGGTTAAAAAGGTTTTTATACGTTCGGGAATTCGTTTTGATTATCTTGTTGCGGATAAAAACGAGGAGTTTTTTGATGAACTGGTAGAGCATCATATAAGCGGACAGTTAAAGGTTGCCCCCGAGCATATTTCGGATAATGTTTTAAGGCGAATGGGAAAACCAGGTGCCAAGGTTTATGAGGAATTTAAGAGGAAATTCTATAAAAAGACCGAGGAAATCGGCAAAAAACAGTATTTAGTTCCATATCTTATGTCCTCCCACCCGGGAAGCGGCATTAAGGATGCCATTGAGTTATCCCTGTTTCTTAAAAAAGAAGGGCTTCATCCCGAGCAGGTGCAGGATTTTTACCCCACGCCGGGTACCGTTTCAACCTGTATGTTTTACACCGGTCTTGATCCATATACTATGGAAAAGGTATATGTGCCGAGAACGCCTGAAGAAAAGGCTCAGCAAAGAGCCCTTTTGCAATATTATCGCCCCGAAAACAGGAAGTTTGTTTTGGAGGCTCTTAAAAAAGCCGGAAGAACCGACCTGATAGGAACGGGAAAAAACTGTCTTGTGGCACCTGACAAAACATCTTTTTCTTCAAATACGAAAGACACCAAAAAGCCTCAAAAGAAGAAAAAAACCATCAGAAATATTCATAAACCAAAGAAAAAGTAGGTATAACAATGAATGTAACACTTGGAATGAGTGGCGGCGTGGACTCCTCCGCATCGGCAATACTGCTTAAAAATATGGGGTTTTCGGTTTCGGGACTTACCCTTAAGCTTTTCGGTGATGAGGATAAGGATGCAAAAAAGGTATGCGAAAAAATAGGAATATCCCACCGAGTTTTGGATTTAAGCGAACTTTTCAGAAATACCGTGATTGAAAATTTTATTACCGAATATTTAAAGGGCAGAACGCCGAACCCTTGTATTGTTTGCAATGAAAAGATTAAATTCGGAGCTATGCTTCTTGATGTGCTTGATAACGGCGGCGAAATGATAGCAACCGGGCATTATGCCAAGATTGTTAAAAGCGGAGAAAGGTTTTTAATAAACAAGCCTACCGATTTATCAAAAGACCAAACCTATGTATTGTACGGACTTACTCAACATCAGCTTTCTCATACAATTTTTCCTTTGGGAGAACTCTCAAAAACCGAGGCAAGAGAATTGGCGCTTGAGTCGGGACTTATTAACGCAAGAAAAAAAGACAGTCAGGATATTTGCTTTGTCCCTGACGGAGATTATGCTAAATTCATAGAGGAAACATTGGGGATTAAGTCAGCTTCGGGAGATTTTACCGATATACAGGGTAATATTTTAGGAAAACACAACGGTCTTATTCATTATACGATAGGTCAGCGAAAGGGACTTGGAATTGCCCTCGGAAAACCTGCCTTTGTTATCAGCAAAGATGTGAAAACCAACCGTGTTGTACTGGGAGACGAAGAAGGGCTTTTCTGTAAATTTGTAAAATTAAGCGGTACAAATTACATTCCCTTTGATAAATTGGAGTCGGATATAAAAGTAAAGGCAAAGCTTCGTTACCGCCATACCGAGCAACCTGCCGTTATTCATCCTACCTCCGAAACCACTGCCGTTATTGAGTTTTCTTCACCGCAAAGAGCCCCGGCTTTGGGACAATCGGCAGTGTTTTATGACGGTGATACGGTTGTCGGCGGCGGAATAATTGAAGAAGGGTTTTAGAAATGATTGATTTTAATACTGAAAAATTAGTTCCGCTTTGCCAAGACTTCGGAATAAGTCTTGACCAAACGGCGCTTGATAGATTAAATACCTACGGTAATTTACTTCTTTCCTGGAACGAAAAAATGAATTTAACGGCTATTACCGAGCCTTGCGATGTTTTATACAAGCATTTTTATGATTGTTTGCTGTTTTTTAAGGCGACAAATGTGGAAAAAAACGCAAAACTAATAGATGTGGGAACGGGAGCCGGATTTCCCGGCCTTGTGCTTAAAATCGCAAGACCGGACATAGACCTTACCTTACTTGACGGACTTAATAAACGCCTTACTTTTTTAAATGCGGTGCTTGAAGAAATAGGACTTACCGCTTCCTGCCTTCATTTAAGAGCCGAAGATGCAGGTAAAAATCCCCTTTACCGAGAAAAATTCCATATTGCCTGTGCCCGAGCCGTAGCAAATCTTCCCGTGCTTTGCGAATACTGTGTGCCTTTTGTAAAGGTGGGAGGAAAGTTTGTTGCTATGAAGGGTGCTTCGGGCAAGGAAGAAGCCGAATCAGCCCAAAACGCCTATAAGCTTTTAGGATGCGAAAAACCTACTATTATATGCGAAACATTAACGGGCGAAGAACAACGAACCTTTATTATTTCAAAAAAGATTTCGCAAACTCCGACAAAATATCCGAGAATAGGCGGAAAGATAGCAAAAAGTGCCCTTTAAAAAGGCACTTTTCTTTATTTTATAGACTTTTTTGTCAACCGAAAAGACTTTACTTTTCTATAATTTTGTTTCATAATCGGATTAAAGAAATCAACGAGGTAAGGCAAATGAAAAAAATGTTTGAAAAGAAACTGCTTTTCTTAAAACCCAACGAAATTGTTTGTCCCATTTCCTTTGCAAGAAAATATTACGATGATTACGATATTAAAAATCTTGCGGATAATATTGCAGTAAACGGAGTTATCGAGCCGCTTATTATTCGCAAAAACGAGCTTGGTAATTTTGAGCTTATTGCAGGACTCAGAAGACTAAAGGCCTCTAAGATGTTAGGGCTTAGGAGAATACCCTGCATATTGCAGGTTGCAGACGATGAAACAGCGGCATTTATCTCCATATCCGAAAACACCAAGCGCACAAATCTTAATATGTTTGAAGAGGCTGAGGCCATAAAAGAGGTTATTACAAGATACGAAACAAAGGAAGGCGAGGCGGCAGACAGGCTGGGTATTGCCTACTCTAATTTGCAGTCAAAGTTAAATCTGCTAAAGCTTGACTCCCTTTCAAAAAAACGAATACTTTTAGCCGGTCTTAACCAACGCTTTGCCCGACTCGCCCTTTATGTACCCGAAGAAAAAAGACAACAGTTTTTAAATGCCGTTATTAAGGATTGCTTATCTTTAGGCGGTGCCAAGGAACTTGCAAGACAACTTGTTGCCGATGAAGAAGATATCATAAAACACTCCGAGCAAAGTCCGCCGGTCAGAAAGGCGCTTATAGGTGATGAACGGCTTTTCGCCAACAGTCTTTCTAAACTTATTTTAACTATGCAGGTTTCGGGAATTGAGGCATATTCAAGAAAAACGGAAAACGAAAAATATATTGAGTACAGAATAAGAATTCCTAAACCTCAAACCGAAAATTATCGGCAACTTAAACTTGTATAAATTCCAATCATTCTTATTGTCCCCTAAGAATGAACGGTTTTTATAAATGCGGCAACTCCCCTTTGCCGCAAGCCATCATAGTGTGGTAAACAAAACTGTCCGCACTATTCATCCCCATACACAGAAAACCACAGTCCAAAAGACTGTGGCTTTCTGTGTATATAATTTTTTCTTTATTCTTAAGTAATCTTTTTCAATAATAATATCTGTCGGTGCAACTTTTGGTGTTTTCATAGGAACTTTTGAAAGTCCCTTTATATGCTATTACACGGTATGTATATTTTTTACCTCGAACAGCAATGTCGTAACCGTCGTTTACAAAATTGCAATATATTGTGCTGTGTTTTTTGTATTTTCCGTTACCTACTTTCCGATAAACAATATAACCAGTGGCTTTGCTATTCTTTGTCCACCTGAGATAGATTCCGTCGCGAGTGCTTTTGATTTTTGTTATTTTCGGCGAAGAAAGATACATAATAGATGAGGTTGTTTTTTCGGCAGCGCGATATTTTCCGTTATATGGAACTACTGTATAAATATACTTTGAACCATTGCTAACTTTTTTATCGGTAATTGTTACCGTACTTTGGTTTTTTATTAGGGCTACTCTTGACCATTTACCAGATGTGGTTTTTCGTAAAACCTCATATCCTTTGGCTTTAGCAACCTTAGTCCAAATTATGCTGACTCCGTTTGCTACATTTTTAATAGTAATTTTTGATGGAATAGCAAGATACAAAATAGACAAACCTGTTTTATTAAATCCACCACTGCCCGAGGGATTTACAGCTCGTACTGTATAGGAATACTTTGTTCCTGATTTTGCCGAGGTGTCTAAATAATTTAAACTTTTAGAATTAACAGTACCTATTAATTTCCAATTTGATGAACCTGTTTTTCTATAGATCACATATTTGTCTGCACCGTTGACTGCTGACCAAGTGATTTTTACTCCTTTAACATTGTTAGAAATTTTGCCGAGTATTGTGCTACCAGGTGCAAGTCGTGGAATAGAAGTTACACCGGTTTTTTTACCGCAGTCTATGCAATGATATGATTTGCTGCCGGCGGCTTTTGCTGTGGTCACTTTATCAACGGTCCAACTTTTCGAATAGTTGTGAATGGTTTTATATTTGTCGGAAAACGAAGATTGGCATGTGCATGTTAATGCTGTGTTACTATGAAAACAGTTCTCTCCAATCGACGAAACAGAATCCGGAAGAGTAACGGCATATATGTTTTTGCAGCCGTAAAACGCATATTTTCCAATACCTCGCACTCCGTTTGGAATTGTTAGGGAATTAATGCCTTTGCAATTAATAAATGCAAAGTCCTCGATCTTTTTGACACCTTTTGGAATAACAAGATTTTTAACCGGTTCGTTATTTAAATATAAAGAAGCCTCGTTTCTAGCAAAATATAATGGATTGGAATATTCGTTTTCAAACTCGATTTCACACCATTTTGCCATATCATTAATGAATACTTTTTTAATATTCTTACAAGCAGAATAGCTATCATAAGTTGAATCTACGCCAAATGCATTATTGCCAATTTTTGTTACACCATTGCCGATAGTAACGGAAGTTAATGCCGAACAACACGAAAAAGCATCATGTTCTATCGTTTTAACACTGTCGGGAATTGCAATTGAGGATAAAGACTCACAGCTAATAAAAGCACCATAGCCAATATTTTTAACGCTATTAGGAATTGAAACATTGATTAAATCCTCGCAATAATAAAAAGCGTAGTGCCCAATTTCTATTATACCGTATTCAATTACAATGTCTGTGATTTTTTTACAATTAGAAAATGCATGATCGGTTATCTTTGTTACAGGAAGCTCTTTATACATTGCAGGAACAGTAATGGTTCCTTTTGCATCTTTGTCGCAGTCATAAACACCATAACTATTTTCATCGGAGTTTAATACAAATGTTAACACTAGCTCGTCTTCTGCTTCAGCGGTTATTCCAAAAGCATCATTATTTATATCGTTTGTACCGCTTAACAGAATGACTAAAAAAATAAAAATGAACGTTAATAAGAAAGAAAGTATTTTTTTCATAACAACATCTCCAAAAATATAATAGTAATCGTATGCCCTGGCAACATATTTTCGCAAAGAAAATGTCCCAAAAACATTATAGCCCGTATATGGGCAATTGTCAATATAAGAATATGGAATACGATTATTACATAAGATAAATTTGGGGTGTAATAATGATAGTATTTGATAAACTGTGGGTTACAATGAAAAATAAAAATATTTCTCAATATAAACTTATTAAAGAGTATAAATTTAGCACGGGACAATTAGATAGATTGCGAAAAAACGAAAACATAAATTCGTTTACATTAAATCAGTTGTGCGAAATTCTTGATTGTAGCTTAGAGCAAATTGCCGAATATAAAAAAGACCAAAAGAAAACAACCAAGTAATATAGAAATCTCTTGGTTGTTTTTCTTAAAATATATCGGCTCTATAATAAATGTTGGGGT
>DCIE01000068.1 GCA_002315765.1 Ruminococcaceae bacterium UBA1734 | reverse complement strand
CCTTCGGCTACCCACCGGAGAAGGCTTTGGAAAAGTGAGGTTTATTCAAAATCCTGCAAAAGTTTGACAGCGACTTTGCAAATAATTTGAAAAATTTGAAAAAATTGCAAAAATTGTTATATTTATATTGACAATCAGGGTGGTTTTGAGGTATAATCCTAAATTGATAGGTTATGTAAGGTGTGGGATAATATTCTCCACTGAGATATGTAATGCCCGATTAATATATCGCATTTGTAACCGCTATGTATAGTTAAGGGAGGTAAGAAAAATGAAAAGAACATATCAGCCTAAAAAGCTTCATCGTAAAAAAGAACACGGTTTCTTAAAGAGAATGGCTACCGCTAACGGCAGAAAGGTACTTGCCCGCCGCAGAGCAAAGGGAAGAAAACAACTTACTTATTAAGAGCCGCTCCTTGCGGCTTTTCCTTTTGTAAGAGAAATGGGGTATTTAGATGAAAAGATATTTGTCTATTAAAGAAAACCGTGATTTTAAAAGACTTTACTATCGTGGAAAATCTTTTGTTACTCCGTATTTTGTTATGTATGTTGCAAAGGGAAGACAAGGTAAAATAAGAATTGGAATTACCGCAGGTAAGAAGATAGGATGCGCGGCATATCGCAATCGGGCGAAGCGAGTAATCCGTGCGGCATTTTCCGATGTATTCGGAAACATAAAAAAAGGATACGATTTCGTTATAGTTGCCAGAACTAATATTTTGGATGTAAAGAGCTATACAGTTGCTTCTCATTTGGAAAAGCAACTTAAAGCATCGGGTGTTTGGTGTGAAGAAGAGACCGATTAGCAGTTTTTTGATTTTGCTTATTCGTTTTTATCAAAAAAATATTTCACCGCGAAAAATATCTTGTTGTAGGTTTGACCCTACATGTTCTGTTTATGCTATTGAGGCCATTAAAGTCCACGGACCTTTTAAGGGACTTGCTCTTGGTTTGTGGCGTGTTTTAAGATGTAATCCTTTTTGTAAGGGCGGATATGATCCGGTCCCTCTGAAAAAATCTCGTAAACCTTTTGGAAAGGTGAAAAAAGAATGACGAAAATTTTTGAAATCATTAATGTTCCGCTTAGTTATGTGCTTAGATTTTTAGCAAGTATTATGGGCGGAAATTTTGCGGCATCGGTTTTGGTGTTTACACTTATAGCAAACATTGTTTTGTTGCCGCTTAGTATTAAAAGTCAAAAATCAACCGTACAGCAAACAAGAATCAAGCCAAAGCTTGATGAACTTAAAAGGCGTTACGGCGATGATAGAAAAAAGATGGCGGAGGCTCAGCAAAAGCTTTATCAGGATGAGGGTGTTTCCATGTCCGGTGGATGTTTGCCGATGATTTTCCGTCTTGTATTTATGATTAGCATTTATAATCTTATCAACAGACCCCTTACCTATCTTATGAATATTGATTCATCGGTTATAGATAAGGCTGTTGAGGCTTTAAACCTTAATTCAAGAAACACAACGGGAAATGAACTTGCAATTATTAAAGCCGTTACTGACGGAAACACAGATTATCCGTCAATTACCAAAGCATTAAGTACAATCAATTTTAAATTATTCGGTATTAATTTAACCGAGACACCAAAGTTTTCATTTGATTTTTCACAGGCAAAACTTATTTGGCTTATACCGATTTGTGCCTTTTTAGCTCAAATGTTGACAAGTGTTATTTCTATGAAAATCCAAAAGATAAACAATCCCGATGCCCCGAGTATGGCAGGTATGATGCTTACAATGCCGCTTATTACTTTATTTATCGGCTTTGGTTTGCCCGGTGGTGTTGGATTTTATTGGATTTGTTCTTCGCTTATCGGCGGTCTTATTCAGTCTGCAATTCAAATTCTTTACGGACCCCATAGAATGCTTGCAAATGAAAGAGCAAAAGAACTTTTAAAACAGGTGGATTTTGAATCAAAACAACTTGGAAAATTTGACAGTGAATCCGAATAAAAAAGGGAGGATTTTTCTTGATTAAAGAAGCAACAGGTTTCGGTAACGATATTACCGAAGCTCAGGAAAACGCAAGAAAAAATTTAGGAGTATCTGCTGATGCGGATGTTCAATTTGAGATAATTTCTCAAAGCAAAAAGAAAGTATTAGGAATTTTCGGTGGCTCAAAGGCTGAGGTTAGGGCTTTTATTGAAATGCCGGATGCACCTCAAAAGAGAGTGAAAGCACCGAAAAAGGAAAACAAAAAACCACAGGAAAAGGCTGTTTCACCAAAGAAAACAGAAGAACCTAAAGAGAAAAAAGTTGCCGTAGAAAAGGCAAATACACAGGTAAAATTAAGCGATGATTTTGCCAATCTTTTGGACGAGTCGGAAATTGCCAAGGACAGCAAAACCGCTAAGGCTATCGCATATATAAAGACAATTTTAGCAAACTTCGATTGCACTGATGTTAAGGTCAAGGCTCTTGAAAAAGAAAACTGTGCCTATATTTCTCTTGAAGGTGAGGGACTTGGTGTAGTTATCGGACGCAGAGGTGAAACTCTCGACTCCATACAATATTTAGCAGGTCTTGCTGCTAATAGTGCAAACGGATATTTCAAAGTTTCTCTTAATATCGGCGATTACCGTGAAAGAAGGGAACAGGCATTGACCGAACTTGCAGGTAAGGTTGCGAAGCAGGTTCTTTCAAGCGGCAGAAGCAGAGCTTTAGAACCTATGAACCCATACGAGCGCCGTATTATTCATACTGCTATTCAAAACATTGAGGGCGTTGTTTCCAACTCAATCGGTGAGGGACAAAACAGAAGAGTTGTTGTTTTCTCTGAAAACGGTGATTCAAGACCGCCTCGTATTAATAACGACCACCGTAGAAACGGCAGAGGAAGAAATGACCGCCGCAGTAATACTGTTTCCGCTACTCCTTCAAGAGAACCAAAGAAGGACAGCGATATTCCGCTTTACGGAAAAATTAATTAATTTTTTCAATATCTTGTGCCGTTTTTTTGTTTTTGTGTTAAAAATATCCAAAAATATGAAAAACAGCACTTGACATAATCAGAGGTTATATTGTATAATATTTTCTATAAGTATAACCCCTGCTATTTTGCGGAGGGAGGGAATATAAATGAGTCAGGTAAAAGTTAAAGAAAACGAATCTTTAGATAATGCTCTTCGTCGTTTCAAGAGACAAACAGCGAAGGACGGCGTTATTCAGGAAGTTCGTAAGAGAGAGCACTATGAGAAGCCCTCTGTAAAGCGCAAAAAGAAGTCGGAAGCTGCTCGTAAGAGAAAATTCCGCTGATTTAGCAACATTTTAAAAGGCGGTTTTACCGCCTTTTTTATTTTATAGGAGAAAAATATGCTACTTAAACCCAATGTTAAGCTTGATAAAATAACCGATATTACGGTTGAAATGCTTGAAAAAAGAAATATTACGGCTTTATTGTTGGATGTGGATAATACTTTGTCTACACATCACGGTATGGTTCTTTGCGAAGGACTTGAAGATTGGCTTCAAAAAATGCAGAATAAGGGAATAAAATTATTAATTCTTTCTAACTCAAAGAAAAAAAGGGTAGAGCCTTTTGCAAATAAAATTAATCTTGATTTTATTTCCTTGGGGTTAAAGCCGTTATTTACAGGCTTTGAAAGAGGAATTAAAAGACTTGGCGTCAGCAAAAAAAATGTCGCTATCGTTGGAGACCAAATTTTCACAGATACATTAGGCGGCAATTTTTGCGGTATTACAACAATACTTTTAACGCCGATAAAACCCGAAACCTCAGCAAGATTTAAGTTTAAAAGAAAACTTGAAAAAATAGTTTTTAAGATATATAAAATCAAAACCACAAAGGAGTAGTAGTATGTCTTGTAAATTCGGACCTGCCGGAAATTCCGAGTCGTTTAAAAATATGGGATATAAGCATAGTTTACAAGTTCCGGAATATCTATTAAAAATGGGACTTGACTGCTTTGAATATCAATGCGGTAGAGGTGTTAATATCGGTATTGATAAAGCGGCTGAATTCGGAAAAGTCGCAAAGGAAAAGGGCATAAGCCTTTCATTACACGCCCCGTATTATATATCTATGTCCTCTACCGAAGAAGAAAAAAGATTAAATTCCATAAATTATATTTTGTCTTCGGCAAGAGTCGTAAATGCAATGGGAGGCAATAGAATTATTGTTCATACCGGCTCCTGCGGTAAAATCAGCAGGGAAGAAGCCCTAATTCTTGCGAAAGATACTATGAAAAGGTCGCTTGATGCACTTGATAACGAAAATTTGGGACATATTCATATATGCCCCGAAACTATGGGAAAGGTTAATCAGCTGGGCACACTTTCGGAGGTCATAGAACTTTGTACTCTTGACGAAAGACTTATTCCCTGTATTGATTTCGGACACTTAAATGCAAGGGATTTAGGCTTCTTCAAGACAAAGGAAGATTTTGAGATTGTTTACGATGAAATAGAGAATAAATTGGGTGAAAATAGACTTAAATGTTTTCATTCTCATTTTTCCAAGATTGAGTACACAAAAGGCGGAGAAAAATGCCATTTGACATTTGCCGACACGGTTTTCGGTCCCGATTTTGAGCCGGTAATGGAGCTTTCATATAAAAAGGGATGCAATAATATATTTATTTGTGAATCTGCCGGTACTCAGGCCGAGGATGCCAAACAAATGAAAGATTATTACAAATCCTTAAAAAAGTAGTTTATTTTTTTGATTTTA
This sequence comes from Ruminococcaceae bacterium UBA1734, assembly GCA_002315765.1. Lineage (GTDB taxonomy): Bacteria > Bacillota > Clostridia > Oscillospirales > Acutalibacteraceae > UBA737. The sequence continues at coordinate 37,434 of DCIE01000068.1, read as the reverse complement.
GGTGTATAATTAAAAAATACAAAAAGTTGTTTTCAGGAGAAAGTTTATGAAAATTATTGTTGCGGGTTGCGGAAAAGTCGGAGATACCCTTGTAAACAGTCTTACAGACGAAAATCACGATGTGGTTGTTATTGATAAAAGTACCGATGTTTTGCAACAAATGACAAATCAATATGATATTATGTGCGTTTGCGGTAACTGTGCCGATTATGACACGCTGAAAAATGCAGATATTAAGTCTGCAAATATGTTTATTGCCGTTACGGGTTCGGATGAACTTAATATGCTGAGCTGTTTTATTGCCAAAAGATTGGGAGTGGAACATACTATTGCGAGAATTCGTAATCCTGAATATAACGACAACAGCGAGGGCTTTAACTTTCTTAAGCAACAACTTGATTTATCCATCGCAGTAAATCCTGAGCAACTTGCCGCAGGTGAATTGTTTAATATTTTAAAACTGCCCAGTGCTGTTAATATAGAAACCTTTGCAAGACGAAAATTTGAAATGGTTGAACTTATTTTAAAGAATGATACTCTTCTTGACGGAATGAGTTTGATGGAAATAAGAAAAAGGTTTTCTGAGAATTTTCTTGTTTGTGTTGTACGCCGTGGAGATAAGATTTATATTCCTGACGGTAATTTTGTATTAAAATCAGGTGATAAGATAGGTCTAACCGCATCACCTAACGAAATCCAAAGACTTCTTAAAAAACTTTCCATTCTTCAAAAACAGGCGAGAAATGTAATGATTTTAGGCGGTAGCACTACGGCATATTATCTTGCAAAGCTTTTGATTAGCAGTGGCAATAATGTAAAAATAATTGATAAAGACGCTAAAAGATGCAAGGAACTGAGCTCTTTACTACCGGATGCCACCGTAATTTTCGGTGATGGTGCGGCACAGGAGATTTTACTTGAGGAGGGACTTGATTCCATGGATGCTTTTGTTTCTCTTACGGGTATTGACGAAGAAAATATACTTATATCCTCTTTTGCATCATCGTCAAATGTTCCTAAAGTTATTACTAAGGTAAACCGTATGGAACTTATCGGTATTGCCGAAAAGTTAGGGCTTGACTGCATAGTATCGCCTAAAACCATTATTACGGATATTATAGTTAGATATGCCCGAGCTTTGCAGAGTACAACAGGCAGTAAAATGGAAACACTTTACAAAATAATGGACGGCAAAGCCGAGGCAATAGAGTTCATTGTAGAAGAAACATTCAGCCGTTCAAATATTCCGCTTAAAGATTTAAAGATGGAAAAGAATTCTATTATTTCGGGCATTATCAGGGGAAGAAAACTTATCATCCCATCGGGTAATGATGTTATCTTGCCGGGAGACCGAGTTGTTGTGATTGTTGCAGGTCAGCATTTTGATGATTTGTCTGACATTATTTTATAAAGGCGTGTTTACCTTATGAACAGTAAAATGGTATTATATATTACCGGAAAGATTTTAAGTATCGTGTCGTTGCTGCTTATTTTACCGGTTGCTATTGCCGTAATATACGGAGAAATAAACCCACTTGTCAGTTTTTTATTTGTTATCGGCGGCGGGTTATTGCTGGGAACCTTGCTTGTAACACTCGGAAAAACAAGAAACGGTGTGCTTTATGCGAAGGACGGCTTTATTATCGTAACTCTTGTATGGCTTATTGTTTCTGTCGAGGGTGCGTTACCCTTTGTGATAAGCGGGGAAATACCCTCTTTCGTTGATGCCTTTTTTGAAACGGTAAGCGGTTTTACCACCACCGGCGCATCAATACTTACAAATGTTGAGGCTTTAAGTAAAAGTATGCTGTTTTGGCGCAGCTTTACCCATTGGATTGGCGGAATGGGTGTGTTGGTATTCGTAATGGCTATTATGCCGAGTGTTTCGGATAGGTCAATTCATATTCTCCGTGCCGAAATGCCCGGGCCGGTTGTTGACAAAATTGTTCCGAGGGCAAAAGATACGGCAAAGATACTTTATCTTATTTATATCGGGATGACTGCGACCGAAATAATATTACTGTGTCTTGGCGGTATGCCGATTTTTGACAGCTTTGTACATTCTTTAGGTACTGCAGGAACGGGAGGATTTGGAATTAAAGCAAACAGTATTGCCGGATATAACAGCTATTGTCAATGGGTAATCGGCATCTTTATGGTTATTTTCGGTGTAAACTTCAATGTTTACTATTTACTTTTAATCAGGCGTTCTATATCTGCCTTTAAAAGTTCTGAGTTGTGGACTTATATTTCGGTAGTTTTAGGTTCAACCGCCCTGATTGCCATTAATGTTTTCAGTATGTACAAAAAGATTGGCATTACTGTAAGAGATGCATTTTTTCAAGTTTCATCTATTGTTTCCACAACCGGATATTCAACTACCGATTTTGATAAATGGCCCACATTTTCAAAAAGTATATTGTTAGGGCTTATGGTTTGCGGTGCCTGTGGCGGTTCCACGGCAGGTGGAATAAAGGTTTCACGAGTTGTTATTTTAGTGAAGGTGTTAAGTAGAAAATTAAAATCAATGCTTCATCCGAGAGCTGTATTATCAATAAAAATGGATGATAAAACAGTTGATGAGGAAACAGTATCTTCGGTTGCGGTTTATGCTGTGGTATATATGATTTTGGTGGTTGTAATTTTCTTGTTGCTGTGTATAGAGCCGTATAGCATAGAAACACATTTAAGTGCAACCCTTGCTTGTTTTAATAACATCGGTCCGGGACTGCAACTGTGTGGACCGGCAAATAGTTATGCATTTTATTCCGATTTTTCTAAAATCGTTTTATCTTTTGCAATGCTTTTGGGTAGACTTGAGATATTCCCCGTTTTGCTGTTCTTTTCTCCGTCTGCTTGGAGAAAGGCAGGTTAAGAAAAATTATGAATAATAGGAAAAAGCGATTTTTAACTTCCGAAAGAATAGTAATTTTAGGTTTTTCGGTCTTGATACTTTTCGGTACATTATTGTTGATGCTTCCTATTTCTTCGGTTGGCAAAACCGGGTTTTTAGATGCTTTGTTTACTGCTACATCAGCCTCTTGTGTTACAGGACTTGTGGCTTTTGATACGGCAACGCATTTTACGATTTTCGGCAAATTTGTAATTCTTCTCCTGATACAAATCGGAGGAATGGGAGTTGTTACAATGACCATTCTCGCCTCAATGATTTTCGGAAAAAGAATAGGTCTTGCCCAAAGAAATTTGATGAAAGATTCCATATCTGCGGATAAACTGGGAGGAATTATCAGACTTACAAGGTTTATTATTACTACATCTTTTATTATTGAGTTGTCAGGTGCAGCGGTTTTAATGATAGACTTTATTCCCCGATATGGTTTTATTAAAGGAATAGGTTATTCGGTATTCCACTCGGTTTCGGCTTTTTGTAATGCCGGATTTGATATTATAGGCGGTAAACAACCTTTTTCTTCTCTGTGTATTTTTGCCGATAACCCTATAATTAACATTGTGATTATGCTGTTGATTGTAATAGGCGGATTAGGATTTCTTTCTTGGGATGATATTAGAAACCACGGATTTAGATTCAGAAAATACCGGTTGCAAACAAAAATTATTTTCACGGTTACATTGATTTTGGTTTTCGTTCCTGCTATCGTATTTTTCTTTTTCGAGTTTGAAAAAATGCCTATGTTTAATAGGATATTGGTTTCGTTGTTTCAATCCGTAACCCTTAGAACAGCCGGATTTAATACGGTGGATTTCGGAATGGTTTCGGATAGCGGCAAACTGCTTATGATTATTTTAATGCTTGTGGGAGGTGCGCCCGGGTCTACGGCAGGTGGTATGAAGATTACAACTGTCGCCGTGCTTTATGCTTCGGTTGTATCGGTGTTTAAAAAGAAAAGCAGTGCCACCTGTTTTGGCAGAAGAATACCCGATAAGGTGGTCAAAAACGCAGCGGCAATAGTTGCTTTATATTTTGCGTTGTTTATTATCGGTGCTATGATAATAAGCAGGGTGGAAGGTCTTGCAATACTTGATTGTTTGTTTGAAACAGCATCAGCAATCGGTACTGTGGGACTCACTGTGGGTATAACTCCAATACTTACAGGAATATCCAAAGCCATACTTATTTCCTTAATGTTTTTAGGAAGAGTGGGTGGGCTTACATTGGTTTTTGCTACCTTTTCTCAGGGCGATGATAGCAATAAACTGCCTCAGGAAAGCATTACGGTAGGATGAAACAAAAGGTGATTAGCGTGAAAAACAGCTAAAAAATTAAGACACCTGTTTCTCACATTTTGTATCTTATGAAAGAAACGGAGATTTTTATGAAAAGCATATTGCTTGTAGGTGCCGGTAGATTTGGCAGAAATATTGCCGAAAAACTGGTGGAAATGAAACATGAGGTTTTAGTGGTTGATGTTTACGAGGATTTAATTAATGACATTTTACCCATAGTTACCGATGCTCAAATCGGAGATTGTACCGATGTTGATTTTTTGTCGGGACTTGGAATTGACAATTTTGATGTGTGTATTGTAACAATTAGGAACAGCTTTCAAAATTCTCTTGAAACAACATCGCTTCTTAAGGATTTAGGTGCCAAAAAGGTAGTTTCTGTAGCAACAAACGATATTCACGAAAAGTTTTTGCTTAGGAACGGTGCAGATGCCGTAATCTATCCCGAAAAACAACTTGCAAGTTGGGTAGCGCTTAAATATACCAATGATACGGTATTTGACTATGTAAAAATAGATGACGAGTTTTCAATTTTTGAGGTTGCAATTCCCGAGTCTTGGGACGGTAAGCAAGTAGGACAACTAAGTATTCGACCGAAATACGGTATAAATATTATGGCTATTAAGGCAAATAATAAGTTGGATGTAACCATAACTCCCGATACGGTTCTTTCAAAAGATGAAAGATTATTAATTATCGGTAGTATCAAAAATGTCAGAAAGTGTTTTGATATATAAAAATTGCGATTTTCCTTGACAAAAGGGAAATATTGCTTTATAATTTTTTAAGTATTTTATATTAATTTTTTGGAGGAAAACAAAATGGTAAGTGCCGGAGATTTTAGAAATGGTGTAACTTTCGAGGAGGACGGACAGGTTCTTCAGGTCGTAGAGTTCCAACATGTTAAACCGGGAAAGGGTGCTGCGTTCGTAAGAACAAAAACAAAAAATGTTATTACAGGTGCAGTTGTAGAAAAATCTTATAACCCTACTGCAAAGTTCCCAACAGCTTATATTGAACGCAAAGATATGGAATATTCTTATGCCGATGGAGACCTTTATTATTTTATGGACCAAGAAACATACGATATGGTTCCGATTAATAACAGCGAAGTTGGAGATAACTTTAAGTTTGTAAAGGAAAATATGGTATGCAAGATTTTGTCATATAAGGGCAAAGTATTCGGTGTAGAGCCACCAACATTTGTTGAATTGGTTGTTTCTCATACCGAGCCGGGATTTGCAGGAAATACTGCTACAAATGCTACAAAACCTGCTACTCTTGAAACCGGTTGTGAAATTCGTGTTCCGTTGTTCATTAACGAAGGTGAGCTTATTCGTATCGATACTCGTACCGGCGAATATATGGAACGCGCATAATTTTTAACGGAGGAATGGAATATGGATATTTGTGAAAAAATCGCTTATGTTAAAGGCCTTGCTGAAGGTTTAGAACTTGATAATACAACTAAAGAAGGCAAAATTCTTGCCGCTGTTATTGATTTGCTCGGCGATATTACCGAAGAAATTTGTGATATCGAAGATGCTTGTGATGATATGAACGAGCAACTTGATGCAGTAGATGAAGACCTTTCTTATGTTGAAGATATGGTTTACGGCGAAGATGATTGCGATTGTGATTGCTGTGATGATGACTGTGATTGCTGTGATTGTGAAGACGATGGTCTTTATGAAATTGAGTGTCCTAACTGTCATGATATTATTTATCTTGATGAGGATATGCTTGAAGACGAGGGTGTTGATTGTCCTAACTGCGGAACTCCCCTTGAGTTTGATTTTGATTGTGATTGCGGTTGTTGCGACTGTGATTGCGATGATGAAGACGCAGACAAATAATTTTTGATGAGTTGCCGCACCACTCTTTTTAAGGAGTAGTGCGGCTTTTTAGTTTGGTGTGTTATGGAAAATTTAGTTAAACCCTTATTTCAGTATGAAACAGTGGACTTAAATACTAACCCCGTACCCGTGATTATTGTGGCGGCAGGTTCTTCAAGCCGTATGAAGGGAATAAATAAGCAATTCCTTGAGGTTTCGGGTGAGCCTGTTATACTCAAAACAATTAAATGCTTTAATAACTGCAAATTTGTTTCAAGAATAATTGTGGTTACAAAACAGGAAAATATTTTGTCAATAGAAAAGCTATGCTCGGATTTTTGCGTCAATAAGGTTACCGATATTGTTTCAGGTGGTAACACAAGACACGAATCGGTATTAAACGGTATGAAAATGTTGACTGAAAATGAGAATTTTGTACTTATTCATGATGGAGCAAGACCTTTTGTTGATGATAGTATAATCGGAAGTGTCGTAAGGGCGTTGCAAACAGCCGATTGCGCTTTGGCCGCAATCAAAGTAACCGATACCGTAAAGCAAATCGATGGAGAAGATATGGTAATCGGAACTGCGGATAGGTCAAAACTATATCTTGCCCAAACTCCGCAGGGTGTTAATGTTAAAAAGTACTTAAAAGCTTCGGGTAATTATGCTCACGAAGATTTTACCGATGATGCTTCGGTTATGGAAATTTCAGGCTGTAAGGTTGTTGTTTGTAAAGGCAGTAGATATAATATTAAAATTACAACGCCGGAAGATATAGTGTTTGCCGATGCTATTGATAAGAAATTAAAGGAGAAATCACAATGAGAATTGGACACGGATATGATGTTCATAAATTTGCCGAAAACAGAAAGCTTATTATCGGCGGAGAACAAATCCCGTATGAATACGGATTATTAGGCCATTCCGATGCAGATGTTTTATTACATGCAATTTGTGATGCTCTTTTAGGTGCGTCGGCTCTCGGAGATATAGGAAAGCATTTTCCCGATACAGACGAGAGATATAAGGGCATTGATTCTATGATTTTACTTGACAATGTGGGAAAACTGATTTTTGAAAAAGGATACAAAATTTCAAATATTGATTGCACCGTAATTGCACAAAAACCGAAAATGTCTCCTTTTATTGAAAAAATGCGGGAAAACATTGCGAATTGTTTAAAAATTGATACAAACAGAGTTAATGTGAAGGCTACAACCGAAGAGGGATTAGGATTTACAGGTAGACTTGAGGGTATATCGGCTCATGCTGTTTGCCTTTTAGAGGAGTAATATATTTTTATTATTAATCATAACCTTAATGGGGATGATTATTATGAAATTTTATTATACCTTTAGTCGCAAGTTCCTATTGCTTATTCTTTGTATATTAATACTCATAGTTTGTTTCGCTTCGAGGTTTTCAGAAGTCAGCGGAGAACAAAATACCGGCGATACTAACCAAAAACGAGTAGATTTTTTGTACAGTATCGGCTGTGTGGTTGACGAAAAAGACTTCGATAAAAAAACAATTACCATACCGGTTTCTTTTGGCGATGTCTATAACAAATATAACGAAATCCAAAAAAGCGCCGATTACGATTTATCCTTATATAAAGGTGAAAAATGTGAGATGTTTTCTTTTGATGTGGAAAAATACAAAGATTTTAACCCAGAGGATTATGCTAAAGCAAATTTAATTGTATATAACGGAAGGATAATAGGTGGGGATATTTCGTCTTCAAAAATTGGCGGAAAGATGTATCCTCTTAAAAGATGATGAAAAGACAAAGACTTGATAGATTTATCTCAAATCAGTTAAATATACCTAGAACTATGGCAAAAACTCAAATTCACCGCGGCAAGGTAACGGTGGACGGAGAGATAGTCAGAGACCCGGCTTTGAATATTGAGGCGGAAGTATCAAATATTTCCTATAAAGGCGAAAAGGTAAACTATAACGAATTTGTTTATATTTTAATGAACAAACCCAAAGGAGTATTATCGGCTACCGAGGATAAGAATAAAAAAACAGTGGTGGATTTAATACCTGCCGATATGAAAAGAAATAATCTTTTTCCAGTGGGACGGCTTGATAAGGATACAACAGGTTTACTTATTATTACCGATGACGGCGACTTTTCTCATCGTTGCATTTCGCCCAATAAAAATATAAGTAAGACATATATTGCAACCCTTGATGGTGATTTAACCGAAGAAATGACGGAAAAATTTAAAGAAGGGGTTACATTACAAGACGGGACAAGCTTAAAACCTGCAAAACTTGAAATAATTGAAAAAAATGTGGCAAAGATAACTATAACAGAAGGAAAGTATCATCAGATAAAGCGAATGTTCGGCGTTGTTGACTTGGGAGTTGTTGAATTAAAGCGAATTTCCATAGGTTCTCTTGTTTTGCCAAAAACACTAAAAGAGGGCGACTGTATAATGCTAAATATGGAAGATTTATCTATGGTCTTTAAATAAGCATACAATTTAAACAAAATATGTCTTATAACATTGTGAAAAATAAATGTTGAAATTTTGCTGAAAAATTGATATAATATCGTTGTAATATGTATGCGTGGACACTAAAGTGTTCCAATTGGAGGTATTTTTAATATGGCAAGTTTATCACTTCGCAACGTGTACAAGAGATATCCGGGCGGCGTTACCGCTGTATCCGACTTTAACCTTGAAATTAAAGATAAGGAATTTATCATTCTTGTAGGACCTTCCGGCTGCGGTAAGTCTACAACTCTCAGAATGGTTGCCGGTCTTGAAGAAATTTCTGACGGTGAAGTTTATATCGGAGATCGTCTTGTAAATGATGTTGCACCTAAAGACCGTGATATCGCAATGGTTTTCCAGAACTATGCGCTTTATCCTCATATGACAGTTTTCGATAACATGGCATTCGGTCTTAAGCTTCGTAAAACTTCAAAGGACGAAATCAAGAGAAGAGTAGAAGAGGCTGCAAGAATTCTTGATATTGAGCATTTGCTTGAGCGTAAGCCAAAGGCTTTGTCCGGTGGTCAGCGTCAGCGTGTTGCGCTTGGTCGTGCAATCGTTCGTGAACCAAAGGTATTCTTACTTGACGAGCCGTTATCTAACTTGGATGCAAAGCTCCGTGCACAAATGCGTACCGAGATTTCTAAGTTGCATCAGCGTTTAGGTACAACCTTCATCTATGTTACCCATGACCAGACTGAGGCTATGACAATGGGTACAAGAATCGTAGTTATGAAGAGTGGTATCGTTCAGCAGGTTGATACACCTCAAAATCTTTACCTCTATCCTTGCAATCTTTTCGTTGCAGGATTTATCGGTTCTCCTCAGATGAACTTTATTGATGCCGTTGTTCTTAAGGAAGGCGACGACTTCTATGTAGAGTACGGTACCGAGGATACAAAGACTCGTGCAGGTGTTAAGTATAAAATTAAACTTCCGGCAAGCAAGAACAAAAACGATTGCTTGGTTCCTTATATCGGTAAGGAAGTTATTATGGGTATTCGTCCTGAGGATGTTCACGATGAGCCTGAACTTATCGCTGCAAATCCTGACGGTAAGGTTGAAGCAAATGTTGAAGTTACCGAGCTTATGGGTGCTGAAACATATCTTTATATGAACAGCGAAGAGCAATCAATTAATGCTCGTGTTGCTCCTGAATCAACCGCTAAGCCGGGCGATAGAATTACTATTGCTTTTGAAACTTCTAAGATTCATATCTTTGATAAAGATACTGAAATCACCGTTACAAACTGATAATAGTTAGTTTTTATCCACACAACGAAAGTTGTGTGGATTTTTTTATTGCAAAAAAGACCAAAAGATAGTATAATTACTATGTATTATTATGGTTTTTTCTCAAACAATATATTGGGAGGAAACTTATGAATAATGATAATTTTGGAAATAATGACAGCGAGTCGAAAAATGACAGCATCAAGGAATATGGTATAACCGAAATTCAAGGTGTTCATAAAATATTTTGTCTTACTATAATCGGAGAAATAGAAGGTCATAATATTTTGCCGGAACAAAGTAAAACCACCAAGTATGAGCATATTATTCCCCAGCTTGTCGCCATTGAGCAAAATCAGGATATAGAAGGTTTGCTTATTATTCTTAACACTGTCGGCGGTGATGTTGAAGCCGGATTGGCGATTGCGGAACTTATTTCCGGTATGAAAAAACCAACCGTAACCTTTGTTTTAGGCGGCGGTCATTCTATCGGAGTTCCTTTGGCTGTTTCGGGTAAAAAATCCTTTATTGCTCCAAGTGCCACAATGACTATTCATCCGGTTAGAATGACGGGGCTTGTAATCGGAGTACCTCAAACAATGAACCATTTTGCCCGTATGCAGGAGAGAATAACCGATTTTGTGGTTAAAAATTCAAAAATCACCAAAGAACGATTTACCGAGCTTATGATGAATACCGGCGAACTTGTAACAGATGTGGGCTCGGTTATCGGCGGAGAACGGGCTGTCAGCGAAGGACTTGTAGACAATTTAGGAACTCTTAATGAAGTTATTGAGAGCCTTAATTGTCTTATTGAAAAAAATAACGATTCTGCTTAAAGCAGAATCGACTGTAATGGGAGTACATATTAATGGCAACAAAGAAAAAGAATTCAACTACTAAGCAAAAAGAGGTTAATAAGGCAAAAAGTGATATTAATGCGGTTATTTTGTTTGCCGTTGCTTTATTTATGCTTTTTTTGGTTTTTATTAAAGGACAAAATGTTTGGACAGCCATACATAATTTTGTTTTTGGCATTTTCGGTGTGATGGCTTATGTTTTGCCCTTCTTAATCGGCTTTATCGCTGTGGTTTATGCTCTCGGTAAAACCGATGATAAATTGGGTGCAAAAGCCACAGAATCCTCTATACTTTTTTTACTTGTAAGTTCCTGCATTAATGTTTTTTCAATAAAGGAAATAGAGGGAATTTCTTTTTTCAGACAGTTATCAGATGCATATTTGTCGGGAGTGGAAAAAAAGAACGGCGGTTTTTTAGGCGCTTTGCTCGGTAATCCTATTTATTTGGCGTTCGGTAAAACTGCTGCGGCAATAACATTGATAATTCTAATTTTCGTATTTTTGATGATTATTACGGGAACAACCTTAATCACTTTCTTTAAGACGGTTTCAAAACCCGTTACGGTTGTTTCCAAACAAGCTGAAAATGTGTATAAAGACCGTGCTAACCGAATTGAGGCAATTAAAGAAGCGAAAAAAGGCGATATTGTGCCGTTTGATGATTACGATATTGATGTACCCATTGATGAAGAAAAAAAGACAAAACGCAGTAGAAAAACCGAACCTCAAAAAGAGGAAAATAATGAAAAACAACAAAAGCTAATAGATACATATAGGGAAAAGGATACCGATATTATAAAAGAAATTCCATCTGATAACGATGCGGTTTCCGAAGCTCTTGAAAGTATTGACAAAGAATACGATGACTATTCGGATGCCGAAGAGCAACCGCAAAAAATCAGTGTTGATTTTGAAAAAGAGACAGCAAAGGTTTCAAAAGAAATCGATGAAAACAGCAATATAATTAATTACAGATATCCGCCTTACGAATTGTTAAAGCTTACAAATTCAAGCGATATCAAGGCATTATCAAAAGAACTTGATTCAACTGCCGACCATCTTGTTGAGATTTTGAGGAGCTTCGGAGTTGAAACGAGAATACTTGATATCAGCAAGGGACCTACCGTTACACGATACGAGCTTCAGCCCTGTGCAGGTGTTAAGATTAGCAAGATTACAGGACTTGCCGATGATATTGCATTAAATCTTGCCGCCGCAGGTGTGAGAATTGAAGCACCGATTCCGAACAAGGCGGCTGTGGGAATTGAAATTCCTAATAAAGCCAGTAGTATGGTTGGTGTAAGAGAGATTATAGAATCCTCTGCGTTTACAGCATCAAAAAGCAAACTAACCGTTGCTATGGGCCGTGATATCGGTGGTAATGTCGTGGTTGGCGATATTGCAAAAATGCCACACGGACTAATTGCGGGTGCTACCGGCTCGGGTAAATCGGTATGTATTAACTCAATTATTATGAGTATTCTTTATAAAGCAAGTCCCGAGGAAGTTAAACTACTTATGATTGACCCAAAGGTAGTTGAACTCGGAGTGTATAACGGAATACCCCATTTGTTAGTACCGGTTGTTACAGACCCGAGAAAGGCGGCGGGAGCACTTGGTTGGGCTGTTAGCGAGATGGAAAAAAGATATACAATGTTTGCCGATAGAGGGGTTAGAGACATTGAGGGTTACAATAGATTTGTTGAAACATTGACTAACGAGCCTGAAGTAACCAAAATGCCGCATATTGTAATTATCATTGATGAGTTGGCCGATTTGATGATGACAGCCCCAAGTGAGGTGGAAGACTCAATTAACCGTATTGCCGCCAAGGCAAGAGCAGCAGGAATGCACCTGCTTATTGCAACACAGCGTCCGTCGGTTGATGTTGTTACCGGCGTAATTAAGGCTAATATTCCCACAAGAATTGCTTTTGCCGTTTCTTCACAAATTGATAGCCGTACAATTCTTGATGCCGGTGGTGCCGAAAAGCTACTGGGCAAGGGCGATATGTTGTTTAGTCCTATTGGGTCAAATAAGCCAAAAAGGGTACAAGGCTGTTTTGTTTCCGACGGAGAAGTTGAGAAGGTCGTAGATTTTGTTAAACATAACGGCAACACAAAATACGATGACAATATTATGGTTGAAATTGAACGACAGGCAGCGATGGAAAAACAAAAGAAAACCGGTCTTCCCGAAGATGGCCCCGAGGATGACCCTATGCTTGACGAAGCAATTAAGGTTGTTGTCGAGATGGGACAGGCATCTACATCGCTTTTACAGAGAAAATTAAAACTCGGATATGCAAGAGCAGCAAGAATTGTAGATGAGATGGAGTCTCGAGGTGTTGTAGGGCCTTATGAAGGCTCAAAACCGAGAAAGGTTTTGATTACTAAAGAACAACTAATGGAAAGAGAAGCTACAACCTCTGATACGGTTACCTTAAGTGATGAAGAACAAGATTAAATTACGGATATTTCTTTCGGTTCTTTCCTGCTGTATTGTATTTTTTATTTCGGCGGTTTATTTTCTTCAGAAGTCAGAGAAAGAAAATGTCATTACTGCCACAACAGAAGATTATGTGGAGTTTTTCGATGTGGGGCAGGGAGATTGCACCTTGATTTCCAGCAACGGTAAAAATGCCTTAATTGATACCGGAACAGAAAAATCCACAAGGCTTTTGAGCAACAAACTTAAAAAGCAGGGAATTAAAAATATTGATGTGATTTCTCTTTCTCATTTCCATGCCGACCATACCGGAGGAATTGACGATATTGTATCTTTGTTTAATATTTCTAATCTGATTTATCCTGAAATATTAGGCGATTCGGCAATTGCAGATAGAGTATATAACGCAAAAAAAGAATGTTTAGCTGAGGACGGAAATTTTTATACCGCAAAACCGGGTATGACTGTAAAGTTAGGCGATTTTGATATTACTGTTCTTTATTATAAGGGCTTTTCCGAAGAAAACGATAGGTCGGTATATCTAATGGCAAAAATCGGTGAAATAAAATTTCTGTTTACCGGCGATGGCGATGATGATGCGGAAAACGGCATATTAAATTGCGGACTTAACCTTGATTGCGACATTTTAAAGGTTCCTCATCACGGAAGCAGAACATCCTCATCCGATATGTTTCTTAATGCCACCACACCGAAATATGCGGTGATATCCTGTGGGAAAAATAATTCCTACGGTCATCCTCATAATGAGGCTATTGCAAGATATGCAAGTCGGGATATAGAAACTTACAGAACCGATAAAGACGGAGATGTTATCTTTGAGATTGATGGTGAAAAAATAGCTGTAAACACCTCTAAATAAAGGTGTTCTACTGACAGTAGAGTTTATTTTCGGAACTCTACTGTCTTATTTTTTTGAGTAGAACAGCAATTTGTTGCAGTAGGTTTTCTTTGTGTTTCTTTTAAGGTATAATAGCAATATAAATTAAAGGAGAAAATGCTATGAACAATACTTTTATTCTATCCTGTGAATCAACAACGGATATTCCTTTTTCGGTTTATAAGAACAGAAATATTCCTGTTATTTTTTATAAATATACTATTGATGATGAAGTGCATTTTGATAATATGAGTAGGGATATTTCCGAGCATATAAATTTCTATGATGCCATCAAAAAAGGAAAATTACCTAAAACATCCCAAATTAATCAGTTTGAATACGGCGAATATTTTGAAGGACTGTTGACCGAAAATTTACCCATACTTCATATTGGGTTAAGCTCGGGAATTACTCCTTCGGTAAACAATGCAAAAATGGCGGCAAAAGAGATAAATGAACGGTTAGGCGAAGACCGCATATTAGTTATTGATTCTCTTGCAGCGTCTTCCGGTTTCGGTTTGCTTATGGAACTTGCTATTAACGAAAAAGAAAAGGGAAAGTCTCGTGAAGAAGTTGCGGAATATGTTTCAAATATTAAAAATAATATTCAGCACATCTTTTATTCAAGTGATATGCAGTTTTTCAGAAGGTCGGGAAGGGTTACAGGTGTTGCGGCAACCGTTGCGGGAGTACTCGGAATTTGTCCTATAATGCATCTTGACGCAAAGGGAAAAATGATTGCATACAATAAGGTGCGAGGCAAAAAGAATGCAACCGAAAAATTGCTGAGTGAAATGAAAGAACTTTGTGAAGATGGCATAAATTATGATAATTATTGTTATATTAGCCATTCAAATTGTCATTCCGATGCCACATTATTGGCAGAGAGTATAGAAAAAACCTTTCCTAATTTAAAAGGAAAGGTAAAGATATTTGATATCGGAAATATTATCGGTTCTCATTGCGGTCCGGGTACTGTGTCTTTGTATTTTGTAGGAAATCAAAGAGTATAATACAACTAATAATAAAACGGTGTAGAGCAAAATCTACACCGTTTTTGTGTTTTACGTCTTTAGGCTGGCTCGCGTAAGTGCGAGCCAATCAACCACCCGCTATGCGGGTGCGCATCGGTGGTTACACCAAAAAAATCTCCAATGTGGTACAATAAGGTGTTCAAGTCTTAGAGTACAACGAAAGGAGATTTTCATGGCTAATAGCACAAATAGTTTATCACATACAAAATGGTTATGCAAGTACCATATAGTAATCGTTCCGAAGTATAGAAGAAAAGTAATATACAANNTACCCCAACATTTATTATAGAGCCGTTTTAATATTATTCCGAATAACTGCTGTCTATCGCTTTAAGCTCTTCAAAGGTGTCGATTTCTACAATGTCATCGCTATCAAAGGGGACTATCTTAATGCGGTATTCGGGTTGGAAATATTTATGTATAACATCTTCCCAGTATATTTGTTTTCCTTCATCGGTTGCAAAAACCTGCTCGATATGATTTTTGTATTTTTTGCCGTCTTGCTCATTAATATAATAAAATCCGGCTTGCTTGTAGCAGCTTTTACCACCCTTAAAATGGTCGATAGCACAAAGCTCATCGTCGGCTCCGATGCACCAGTCGTCTGTTTCCTCAGCCCAAGCACCCAAAACCTCCGATGTGTAATGATATTTTTTAATAAGTGTAGGATTTGTCAGGAAAAGGTCGGATTCAAACATATAGGCATTTTGAATTAATTCTCTTACAGCAAACGCCGAAGATATATTGTTCGCTTTGTCGTAGTATGGATTTTCAACAAATTTAATCATTGGATATTTTGTTAAAAGTCGGTCAAATAATTTGCCTAAATACCCCCTGACAACAATTATCTCTTCTATACCTGCTTCAAGACATGCATCTATTAAGGTGTCTATTATTCGGGTTCCGTTGACCGTAATAAGTGGCTTGGGGGTTTTAAGCGTTATGGGAACAAGTCTTGAACCGAATCCTGCCGCAATAAATATTGCTCTTTTGGTTCTATAAGGCTCCAAGGCTTCCAACCCAAACTTTGTAATGGTATTCTCCGTAATATATCCGAGTGATGTTAACTCGTTGACGGTGTTATTGAGTTCACTTTGGTCAAGCTTGGTAATTTTTGCAATATGTGAGGTTGTCAAAGTCTCTTTAGATGTGGCAAATAAAGACAAAACATCAAATTGAGTTCTTGTTATCAAAATAAAACACAACTTTCTTTATAAAATGTACAATGTCATTATACACAATAAACATACAATTTTCAAGAATAATACTTGCAAAAATATTTATTTTATGTTATAATAACCGCAAATCAATTCAAATGGGGTTTTAGCGCAGTTGGTAGCGCACCACACTGGCAGTGTGGGGGTCAGGGGTTCGAATCCCCTAAGCTCCACCAAATGAATATTGGACGAACACCTTGTTCTTGGGCGGTTACTTTGTAACAAGAGTGGAACTTCAATAACAAGAAACGCTATCGTAGAGAAAAACTACGGTAGCGTTTTTGTATATCGCACATTTTGTGTTTATCCTCTTTTGCGGTACAATGTACTTGCAAAGGAGGTTTTGCATTATGAAAGACGAATTTATCAGTAGTATCGGGATCTACGGCAGGCGGCACTACGAACACCTGAAAAGGACTCATGTTACAAGCGTAAATGTCATGAGGATGAATGGAACTCTTGAAGAATATCTTCGAAGCATTAATGAAAACGCCGAAGAAATGTTTTCTCAGTTGGTAAAACAACTCGCTGAAAGCGAAGGTGTGACCGAACAACTGAAAGCCGATGACCAAATGGAGTGGGTTTGCCGAATGAATAACATTCGCAATCGTGCGGAGGAAATTGTTCTCAGCGAGGTGATTTTCGTATGACAACCCTTGAGGATTTGTGGTACGGAAACATAACGCCGTTTGAGCAGTATCTTGACGGCAATGAAAATACCAAGAACTACTCCCGATTATGGCACGGGATAGAGAAAAACTGCCGGAGGGGATTTTGCCGTTGTATTTTCCGCGCTGGCGTTCAATCCAACGCCCCAGCTTATATCCGTCGGGGGTTATGTAATTACTTTCAATCAAAAGGTTACCGTTCTCAAAAAAATACTGCTGCGCATCGGCATCAAGAAAAAGCAGATATTGCAATGGNNGTATCAAGTTTTATGGGATACTTGAAAGGCAAAAGTGCATTGATGATGTTTGAGAAACACGCAAACTTAAAGTATAAGTTTGGCAATAGACATTTTTGGGCAGAAGGATATTATGTTTCCACAGTGGGATTGAATGAAAGCACAATACGAAAATACATTCAAGATCAAGAGAAAGCAGATATTGCAATGGATAAGTTGAGTGTAAAAGAATACGCAGACCCATTTAGTTAAACCCCTTCAGGGGTAGCCAAAGAGGCAAAGACTCTAAGGCTTGAACGAAGAAAAAGCCCGCGCCTTGAGACGCGGGTCAGTACCATGGGCTTATAGCCCTTGTGCAAACCACCCGTTTGACGGGTGGTTGTGATTATTCTTGTTTGGTATCAATCTTAATGGCAAGGTCGGATAATTGTTGATTATCAACCTCGGCAGGGGCACCTGACATAAGTTCACTTGAGGTTGCAACCTTCGGGAATGCAATAACATCACGAATAGTGTTAGCCTCACTCATAATCATACAAAGTCTGTCAAGGCCTATTCCCATACCACCATGTGGCGGGGCGCCGTACTTAAATGCACCGGTTAGGAATCCGAACTTTCTCTCGGCCTCCTCATCGGAAAGTCCCAATGCTCTGAACATATGACCTTGAAGTTCGGGGTCGGTGATACGAATAGAACCACTGGAAAGCTCAACACCGTTTAAAACTAAATCATAAGCGTTGGCAAATACCTTTTCGGGAGCAGTGTCAAGATAAGGAATACATTCATCAAGCGGAGCAGTAAAGGGGTGATGCATAGCATCCCAATTTCCGGTTTCTTCATTGTATTCAAAGAAGGGAAACTCGGTAATCCAAAGGAAGTTATATTGTTTCGGAATAATGTCAAGGCGTTTTGCAACAGTAAGTCTTAATGCACCAAGTACAGAAAGAGTGATGTTCTTTTTATCGGCGACAATTAATGCAACATCGCCTTTTTCCAAACCTAAACGCTTATATATTGCTTTCATTTCGTCGTCATTCATAAATTTGGCAAATGAGCAGTTTGGTTCATCATCATTCCAACGAATAAATGCAAGACCCTTGGCACCTATTCCTTTTGCTTCTTCGGTTAATTTGTCGATTTCTTTTCTTGTATAAATCGAACTTGCGTTTTTAGCGTTAATAGCTCTTACGGTTCCGCCGTTTTTAATCGTGTCGGCAAATACTCCGAAACCGCAGTTTTCAACAATATCGGAAATATCCTTTATCTTCATTTCAAAACGGGTGTCCGGCTTATCCGAACCGTAATCGTTCATAGCTTGGGTATATGTTAATCTCGGCAAAGGAGTCGTAATATCAACATCTAATACTTCCTTAAACAGACGCTTTACATAACCCTCAGCCATAGCAAAAACATCTTCTTTTTCCACGAAAGACATTTCAAGGTCAATCTGTGTAAATTCAGGCTGTCTGTCGGCACGAAGGTCCTCATCTCTGTAACAACGGGCGAGTTGCATATAACGGTCAAAACCCGAAAGCATTAATAGTTGCTTGTACATTTGAGGAGATTGGGGGAGAGCAAAGAAACTGCCCTTATGAACACGGGAGGGAACAAGATAATCACGAGCGCCCTCAGGTGTGGATTTAATAAGTGTGGGTGTTTCGATTTCTATAAATCCGTTTTCGTCAAAGTAATCCCGTGTAACCTTTGTAATTCTATGACGCATCAAAATATTATCCTTAAGCGGAGTGCGTCTTAAATCGAGATATCTGTATTTAAGTCTTAATTCTTCGTTGGCATTTGAATCAGGCAAGATTTCAAATGGGGGAGTAAGAGATTCGCCCAAAACTTTAAGCTCGTCAACCTCAATTTCAATTTCGCCGGTTGGGATTTCGGTATTGATTGAAGAACGCATTCTAACAGTACCTTTTGCCATAACAACAAATTCACTGCGCAGCGCAAAAGCTTTGTCAAATACCGACTTTTCGGTTGTGTCATCAAAGGCGAGTTGGATAATGCCGGTTCTATCTCTAAGGTCGGCAAAAATAAGACCGCCCAAATCACGCTGTCTTTGAATCCAACCGCAAACAACAACGGTTTTTCCGATACTTTCTTTGGTTAGCGTTCCGCAATAGTCGGTACGCTTCATACCATTCATTCTGTCAAGTTTCAAAAGAAACACCTCTATATTAAAATTAAATTCCTAAGGATTCATTCAAATCGTCAAGTGCCGATTTATTTATAGCTGTCAAAAGCTCATCGGACAAATTGTCAAGACTGATTTCGGTAAT
Organism: Ruminococcaceae bacterium UBA1734; assembly: GCA_002315765.1. Lineage (GTDB taxonomy): Bacteria > Bacillota > Clostridia > Oscillospirales > Acutalibacteraceae > UBA737. The sequence continues at coordinate 17,999 of DCIE01000068.1, read as the reverse complement.
ATTACCGGTAGACATATTTTTGAGATTACACTTACCGTTTTCAAGCTCATTGTCTCCTAAAACAATACTGAACTTGGCATTTATTTTATCGGCATATTTCATTTGTGCTTTAAGACCTCTGCCGCAAATATCGGTTTGTACTTCAAAACCGTCATTTCTGAGAATACTGCAAAGCTTTGAAGAATAAACCGAAGCAGATTCACCCATAGGTGCAATATATAAATCGCAGGTTTTATCGGCAGGAATGGGGGTTTCTTGATTTTTAAGAAGAAGCAACAGTCTCTCAATGCCTATGGCAAAACCTAAAGCAGGGGTTTGGTTACCGCCCATTTGTGCCACAAGTCCGTCATACCGACCGCCACCGCAAACAGTAGATTGGGAACCGATATCGCCCGAAACAAATTCAAAAACAGTTCTTGTGTAATAATCAAGCCCTCTTACAATATGAGGATTGATACTGTAATTTAATCCCATAGCATCAAGATGCTTTTTTACACCTTCAAAATGTTCTTTACAGTCTTCACATAAGAAGTCGAGAACGGTTGGTGCTTTTTCGGCAATCTTTGAACAAACCGGAGATTTGCAATCAAGAATTCTCATAGGATTGCGACCGAGCCTGTCGTTGCAGGTTTCACAAAGTTCTTGAGAATGTGCAGAAAAATACTCGGTTAAAGCCTTTTGGTATTCTTTACGGCAGGTAGGGCAACCGATAGAGTTAATCTCAAGGGAAATTTTTTCAATTCCTACACTGTGAAGTATTTGATTGGCAACCGAAATAACCTCGGCATCAGCAGCGGGGGAGGAGGCTCCGAAGCACTCAATGCCAAACTGATGAAATTCCCTTAGTCTTCCTGCCTGGGGCTTTTCGTATCTATAACAACCGCCGATATAGCAAACCTTTTGCGGTAATGCATCATAGATTATGCCGTGTTCAATACTGCTTCTTACAACACCGGCAGTAAGCTCGGGACGAAGGGTAATAGAACGACCGCCCTTGTCTTCAAATGTGTACATTTCCTTTTGAACAACATCGGTAGTGTCTCCCACATTTCTTGAGAAAACTTCGGTATGTTCAAATACGGGAACACGGATTTCTCTGAAACCGTAAAGCCTTGCGGTTTCCATCATTTGCTTTTCAACAAATTGTATTTTGTAGGCTTCTTTCGGAAGAATATCTCCGGTGCCCTTTACTGCGTGATTAATTTCAGCCATTAATAAAATCCTTTCGGAATAGATTATTTAGTTTTAACAATTTCTCGCCAATCAAGGTCGCCTCTTTCAAGACCGTGGATTAGCATTTCGGCGGTAGCAATATTTGTAGCGACCGGAACATTATGGACATCGCAAAGTCTTAGAAGCTCGTTAAAATCAATATCATTGATTTGTTGTCCCATTGGGTCTCTGAAAAGCAAAAGCATATCAATCTCATCGCAACCGATACGGGATGAAATTTGCTGTGTACCGCCTTGAGCACCGCCTAAAAAGCTTGTAATCTCAAGACCGGTTGCCTCTGAAACAGTCTTTCCGGTTGTACCTGTGGCAACTAAATTGTGTCGATTAAGTATTCCACAGTAAGCAATACAAAATTGTACCATTAATTCTTTTTTTGCATCATTAGCAATAAGTGCAATATTCATAGTTTTATCTCCTTTATATCTTACCGGGATGTGGCAATAATATCCTTTCGCCACATAATCTACCGGATATTCTTTTTAGTGAATTATAGGCTTTTCCCCGTTTTTTCAGTTTGCGGCAAACAGGGAATAAAAGTAATTCAGAGGAATTAGGCACAACACCTAAAAGCCTTAAACCCGAAATATCAATTATATCATCGAAATTATTATAAAGTCCGTTTTCCATCAATATCTTGTCAAATTTATTGACGATAAGATAGGGGCTGATATTTATTTCGTTAAGACTGCATTTAACGGCATAAGCACCTCTGACGGAAATCGGGTCGGAATTCGAAACACAAATGCAGGTCAATCCGTCAATGCCTTCGAGTATTGAAAAGTCAAGACCTGCCGGCATATCAAGAATTACCGTATCAAACTCCTTGCGAAATTTATTAAGGAATTTAAGGAAAAGTTCCTTATTGATTTCATTATCCTTAGGCGGTGCCGCAATTACACATATATTTTTATAATTCTTAGGATAATACATTGAATCATTATAGTTTCCGCTTGACAGTGCATCGGATAAATCAAAAACTATATCCTTATCAATGCCGAAAAATATATCCTGACATTTTAAGCCCTTGTCAAGGTCAATTATCAGCACTCTTTGATTTTTTTCGGAAAGCATTGTGGCAAGGGTACAGGAAAGTGTAGATTTTCCTGTGCCGCCTTTTCCCGAAACAAAAGCAATACACGAACCCATAAATAACTCCTAAACTATCAAATTATCATACCATAAAAATAAGATTTTGTCAAATTTTGACGGGTGTTTATTTTAAAATTTTATACGGTAAGGTGTCTTTTTCACTATTTTGTATAGAGGTAAAGTATGCATCCAAAAGTGTTCTTACAAGAGTACCGGAAGAAAAACCGGAATTTCCGTGTTCAAGAACAACCGAAACGGCAATTGTCGGATTGTCATAAGGGGCAAAAACTATAAAAGTACTGTGGTCTTCACCGCTGTTTGTCTGTGCCGTACCGGTTTTACCGCCGATTTTTATAGGGTAATCGCCAAGCGCTGCTCTACCGGTACCGTCAACCGTAACCGAAAGCATACCCTCTTTAATAGCCTTTTGGGTGGATTTTGAAATTTTCACCTTGTTCATAACTTCGGGTTTTCTTTGGTCGTAAACGGTAGACATATCATAAGAGGCAATTTTTTTAATTATGGAAGCCTTATAATGTGTTCCGCCGTTTGCAAATGTAGCAACATAGTTGGCAAGTTGAAGCGGTGTAAAGGCATTAAGCTGTCCTATTGAAATCTGCAAAGTATCACCGGCAAAGCTTGTGTCCGAAGCAGGTTCAATAAGAATACCTGCGCTGTCGTCAACCTCAACACCGGTTTTAACACCAAGACCGAATTGTTTAAAATAATTTGTCAGCTTTGTTGCCCCGACTCTTCTGCCTAATTCAAAAAAGAAATAGTTACAGCTTTTTGAAAGAGCCGTTTTTAATCCGATTGTACCGTGGGTATGCATACAGGAGGGCTGGTAATCTTTAAAGTATCTGTAAGTATGTACACAGCGAATACATTCACCGTCTTGCAAATGATTGTTTTCAATTGCGGCGGTGGCAACTGCCGGTTTAATTGTAGAACCTACCGGATACACACCGCAAAATGCTCTGTTTGTAAGAGGAGAATTTGCAGCCTTGCTTGTAAGATAGTCGTAGTTTTCCGCTAAAGTTGCACTGTCATAAGTAGGGTAATTAGCAGCACAAATTACCTTTCCTGTATTTACTTCGCACATAACCGCCGCACCGGCAGTTGCGGTTTTAAGAGAATTTACTGTATTTCTTAGAGCATCTTGTGCGGTTTTTTGAATTCTTTTGTCCAAAGAAAGCATAACCGTCTTTCCGGCAACAGGTTCTTTTGTTATTTCGGAATCTACAATATTTCCGTTTGAATCTAAGTAGTAAGTAATTTCTCCGTCAGTACCTCGAAGACTGCTTTCGGCATAGTATTCAATACCGCTTTTTCCTACTTTATCATTAAAGGAATAACCTTTTTCTTTGTATTTTTCTCCGCTTTCCCAGTCATCTTCAAAAATCGGACCCACTGTTCCGATTAGATTAACCGCAAGGGAGGTGTCGGTATATTCTCTGAAAGGTACAACCTCAACGGTTACACCCGAAAGCAAAAAATTAGATTCGGAAATTTTACGCATAATGGCTGAAGGTATATCCTCGGCAAATGTATAAGGATACGAAATGGAAAAATCTGATATTTGCATAGAATAGCGAACACCCATTATTTTTCGTTGTTCCTTTTCCGAATAGTCCTCAAGCCCGTATTTTTTTATCATTTGAGTTACGCAGTTTTGCGGTGTTGCGTAATGGGCAAGTTCCAATGTTTTAATTAATTTGTCGGTATTTTCATCCTCGACAAAAGAGTATGGTGCCTTCTTTGTAATAGGCAGTTTATCAATATATTCGACCTTATTTTTTTCCAAAAGGTTAATGAGTGCTAAAATAACATCGTTAATATCATCTTTTACATAAGCTTTGTTGAAAACAATGTTATAGCCGTCTCGGTTAACTGCGATTTTTCTGCCGTTACAGTCAAGTATTTCTCCTCTCGGAGCCTTAAGTACCGCCGTCAAAGAGGATGTACTTCCCGAAACAGAAGAATATTTATCTGCATTTTTTACCTGAATGTAGTACACTCTTACCGAATATGCGATAATAAGCAGAACAAGCAGTATTGATAGAACAATAAGGGGAACTTGTTTTTTTCTTGTGAAAGGCAAGGAGTTTTCACCTCTGATTTAGGGATAATGATTTTAATAATTTCTTTTCAATAAGATAAATTATTCCGGAAAGAACGGAAGTATATACCGCCGATGGGACACCTATCTTAAAAAGATATGTAAAATGCTCATCGGCATTTCCCGATGAATAGAAAAACAGCCAACTGACAAAGAAATACAGCACTGTAAAAAACAATTCCAAAACCATACAGGAACGGATATTGTTATTAAATAAATAATGAACAATCAGGGAAACCGAAAAACATATTACAGTAAACAAAATAGCGTTAAATCCAAATGGCGTTGATGCCGATGTATCGGAAATTATACCTATAATAAGTCCGGTCATAGTTGCCGAAACCTCGGACAAAAACATAGATACGGAAATTGCCAAAGCCAAGGTAAGCATAGGCATTGCACTATGGATTTTTATTGATACGATGTTATTGTACTGTATTAAAAAAAACAGTATTGCAATAACAATATTTATCAGTATTGCTTTTCTTTTCGTTGTGATATTAATCACCAAATCTTTCTTAATACAATTATTTTTTGCTTGACGGTACTATTCCGCCTTGACCTTTAAAGGAATTAATAACCATAACTTTTCTAACCGATGAGAAATCAACAAAGGGAGTGATGTCTGCATAAATTGAAGAATTATATTTATCATTACCTATATAGGAAATAGAACCGATTAGCAAACCGTCAGGGAAAATTCCTTCGCCTGAGGTAATAACATAATCTCCGATAGCAACCGAACAGGACCTTGCTAAATTAGAAAATCGGCACATTCCTTTTTCCGCCAATTCGATATTTCCCTTTAAAATACCCGAATCGCTTGTACGACTGTCTAAAGCACCTAAAGTAATATCAGAACTTAATATTGTAATAACCTTTGCGGTTGTAGTGCCAAGCTCACCGATATATCCGATTAGACCTTGATCGGTAATTACCGGGTCGTGTACTGCAATATCCGAGGAGCTTCCCTTATTTATGGTAAAACCGCCGAAAGGGTCGCCTGAATCTCTTGAAATAAGTGTGGCAGGTACAAATTTAAAATCCGTATTTTCTTCTTTTATTTCTAAATACTTTTTGTAAAAATCGTTTTCGGCTTTTATTTTATCATAGTCAACATTTTTTTGGCGTAAATCGTTAATTTCGCTTGACAATTCGGCATTCTTAAGCATAAGCTCGTTTCCTGCTTTATATGCGGCGGTAAAATCTTTGATTTCTCCTGCAACTGTTGTTGAAAAATTTTTAAAAGGTGCAGTAATTATTCCGGCAATATCGGTATATGGAGCCAATCTACTGCTTGAAATTCCGAAGATTAACGAAACGATAGTAATAACCAAAAAGACAGATAGAATAATTTTAAACTGTCTGCTACGAAAGAAAAAACGCATCAATATTCCTCCGAATAGAATTATCTAAATCTTTTTCCTTTGCGGAAAACATAATTTTCAAAGCCACTTTCACCTTCAAGACGCTTTTCGGTGCCTAATACAACGCAATCAAGAGGGTTGACGGCAACCGAAACAGGTATTCCGGTTTCTTCGGCAATAAGTTCGGCAAGACCTCGAAGAAGCGCACCGCCACCGGCAAGTGTAATACCTCGGTCGATAATGTCCGCCGAAAGCTCAGGTGGAGTTTTTTCAAGAGTGAGTCTAATGGTGTCGATAATTTGGTAAATCGAGTCGGACATAGCATCACGGACTTCTTTTGAAGTTATAATTACATTTTTGGGAAGTCCGTCAACAAGGTTTCTACCCTTAATTTCAATTTCGCTTTCATCCTCATAAGGCTTTGCCGAACCGATTTGGATTTTAATTTGCTCGGCAGTGCGTTCACCGATTAATAGGTTGTGTTTCTTTCTTATGTAACCGATAATGGACTCGTCAAGATTATCTCCGGCAACACGAATAGATTGTGAAGTAACAATATCGCCAAGGGATATTACGGCAACTTCGGAAGTACCTCCGCCGATATCAACAATCATAGAACCACTTGCATCCCAAATGGGAAGTCCGGCACCTACAGCGGCAGCCATAGGTTCTTCAACCAAATCAATATCGGTAGCACCTGCCTGCTTTGCAGCATCATATACGGCACGGCTTTCCACCTCGGTTATGCCGGTGGGAATGCAAATTACCATACGAACTCTTGAAAAGAAGGAACCCTTTAAAGCTCGGGCAACAAATCTTTTAAGCATTGCGGCGGTAACATCAAAGTCGGCAATAACGCCGTCTTTAATAGGTCTTACAGCAACAATAGAACCGGGAGTTCTGCCAATCATTTCTTTGGCTTCGGTTCCTACTGCTCTGACCGCATCGTTTCTGACATCATAAGCGACAACAGACGGCTCTCGCATAATAATGCCTTTTCCTTTAACGCAAACCAATGTGTTTGCAGTACCAAGGTCAACACCTATATCTCTTGTAAACATAAATTTCTCCATTCTACCGCTTGACAGTTTTATGCGGTAATAAAAATAACTCAAATAATATATTAATCAAAATTATTCGGGACAATAAGATGAATTGCCGAATGTAAATTCTTGACTTCGACTTTTTCCTGTCCCTCACAAAATTCACCGTCTAAAGTCCAAGGAATGTTTTTATCACCGTAAACCGTGATTTCCTTTGTGTGGAAGAATTCAATTCCGTCTCGGGTTAAGTCTTGATGTAAAATACCGTCAATATAGCCTTGAAATTGAATAATGTTGGTAGGATTTCTAATTAGCAACACTTCAAATTCACCGTCATCGAGTGCAACAAGTGTTTTTTGAAATTTAACTATTCCGCCCACAGACATAGAGTTTGAAATAGCACCAAAGAGGAAATCTCCCTCAACTTCTTTATCGTCGCAGGTGAATTTTAAATGTAAAGGCTTTATATTAGTTAAACTCTTAATTCCCTGAAAGAAATAAGCGGCTTGTCCCAAAACATTTTTAACATCCTGAGGTGCGGAATAGGATGCATCGGTAAAGGCACCGAAAGAGGCTGTATAGGAAAAATATTTATCGCCGTATTGTCCTACATCAAGGTCTATTTCTTTTCCGGTTAAAATATCCTTGGCGGCGGTTTGAATATTTCTTGATATTCTAAGACCGCTTGACCACTCGTTAAGGGTACCCGAAGGAATATAACCGAGAGTTATTTTTTTGCCGGTTTGCATAAGTCCGGTTATAACCTCGTTTAGGGTACCGTCTCCGCCGCAAACCACAATTCGGTCAAATTCATTGTCTTTAATTAACTTAATTCTTTCGGTGGCATCGCATCTTGCTTTTGTAACATAAACGGTTACATCATACTGAGATGAAAGAATTTCGGTAACAGGCAAAAGTTCACTTCTCATCTTTGCCCTTCCTGATTTAGGGTTTACAATTAAAAGCAGTTTTTTCATAAAATCACCAACTAAAAAGTTATTTATAATTAATAGGTAATGTTGCGGTGGCATTTAAAAATGAATCGCCGATATTTCCGCTTTTATATTCATAATATCCCTGAACCCCCACCATTGCGGCATTATCTCCGCAATACTTAAGTTGGGGATAGAATAATTGAATTTCTCTTTTTTTGCATTCTTCGCTAAACCTTGAACGAAGCTCACTGTTTGCCGAAACACCTCCGGCAAGGGCTATTTTTTTATATCCGAATTTATCTGCCGCAAGTAAAGTATGGTCTATAAGCATATCGCAAACTCGATTTCTGACAGTAGCCGCAAGAACGGGGATATCAATTTCTTGGTTCTTTTGGTTTGCATTGTGAATAAGATTAATAACTGCGGTTTTAAGCCCCGAAAAACTGAAATCCAATTCATTGTCTGAAAGCTTCGGGTAGGGAAGAGGATACTTTTTATAATCAGCAACCGTAGCGATTTTATCAAGTGTAACTCCGCCGGGATAGGAAAGACCTAAAGCACGGGCTGTTTTGTCAAAACATTCTCCTGCCGCATCATCTTTTGTACCGCCAAGAGGCTCAAAAGTCGTATAATCTGAAACTTTTGTTATTATCGTGTTTCCTCCCGAAACCGTAAGACATAAAAATTCGGGATGAAGATTATCGTTATCGATATAATTTGCGGCAATATGCGACCTTAAATGATGAACGGGAATAAGGGGGATACCAAGGGAGAGAGCCAAACTTTTTGCAAAGTTTACACCCACAAGTAAAGCACCGATAAGTCCCGGAGCAAATGTTACGGCAATAGCATCAAGGTCGGTGTATTTAATTCCGGCTTCATAAACTGCTTGATTGCAAACAAGGCTAATAGCCTCGGTGTGGCGTCTTGAAGCTATTTCCGGCACAACGCCACCGTAAATCTTGTGTTCATCAATTTGAGTTGAAACAATGTTTGATAAAACTTGTCGTTCATTTGTTACCGCAGCGGCAGTTTCATCGCAGGAGGATTCAATTGCTAATATTAACATTAATCTTTTAACCTTCTTGTCATAATTATTGCATCTTCTTTAGGAAAAGAATAAAAATTCCTTCTGATTCCTTTTTCTTCAAAGCCTAACTTATTATATAAGGAAATTGCTTTAAAGTTGGATTTTCTAACCTCTAAAGAGATAAACGATAATTCCTTTTCTCTACCGAAAGAAAAACATTTATTCAAAAGCAAAGTTCCGATATTTTTGTTTTGATTTTCCTTTGTTACGGCAAAGCTTGTTATATAGCCCTCGTCTAATATATGATTAAGACCGATATATCCACGGACATTTTCATTTTTTGAAGCAACAAAAAAATCGGTATTACTTTTTGAGGATTCGGTAATGGAGGTTTCACTCCAAGGCTCCGAAAAAAACAACTTTTCTATATGGGCTATTTGAGAAATATGGCAATCTTTCATATCTTCAATAATAAAATCATAGAAAAAACCATTAAAAACCAAATCGTTAATTTCCGAGACAATGGATTTCATACATTGTCTATATATTTCCAAATCTCCGCCAAATGGGTCCGAAATTCCGTTTCCCAAAGTAAAAATTTTATTTGTATTTCCACCGTTTGCAATTAAAAAATCCCTGATTTCCTTTGACATTGTAAAAATATAATCAGCATTAAAATCATCTTTGGTGAAAGTAGCCGAAATATGGTTATCAATACTAAAACCGTATTCCTTTGCAATTATAGCGGAATTGCGGCTTACAGGTTGTCCGCTTACCATAAGACCACGACTTTCGGCAGTAAAATCTTTAAGACCGAGAGAGTTAAAATATCCCATAGCAAAAGGGCTTCTGCAGGTATTTCCCGAACAAACAAAAATAATATTCATTAACCCTTTGCCTCTAACCAAGTTTTTCCGATGTGTGCATCAACGGATAATTTAACCGAAAGGGAAACGGCATTTTCCATTTCTTCGGTGAGAATTTGCCTTGCAAGTTCTTTCTTACTTTCGGGACATTCTACAATCAGTTCATCGTGTACCTGTAAAATCAACTTACCCTCGGGAAGTTCATCTTTTAATCTGTTAAAAACATTAACCATAGCAAGTTTTATTATGTCGGCGGCAGTTCCCTGTATGGGTGCGTTTCTCGCAACTCTTTCGCCGAATGCCCTCATCATACCGTTTGAAGATGAAAGTTCGGGTAAATATCTTCTTCTGCCGAAAAATGTGGTTACAAAACCTTGAGATTTTGCATTTTCAATAGAGGATTTCATATAGGCATCAACACCCTTGTAGGTGGAAAGATAGTTTTTAATATATCTATCAGCCTCGGCTCTTGAAACCCCGATGTCTTTTCCCAAAGAAAAAGCGCCTATTCCGTAAACAATGCCGAAATTAACGGCCTTTGCCCGACTTCTCATTATGGGCAAAACCATATCGGCAGGAATACCGAAAACCTCACTTGCCGTTACTGTATGAATATCAACTTCTGAATTAAATGCATCAATCATAGCGGTATCATTAGAAAGACTTGCTAAAACACGCAATTCAATTTGTGAATAATCGGCATCACATAAAACAAAACCGTCCTTGGCAATAAAGAACTCACGAAGTCGTTTTCCTTCTTCGGTACGAATGGGAATATTTTGAAGATTAGGCTCTAATGATGAAATGCGACCTGTTCTTGCCTCGGTTTGATTAAAGGTTGTGTGTATTCTTCCGTCAGAAGAAACGGCATTTAACAGACCGTCGCAGTATGTGGATTTAAGCTTAGCAAGTTGTCGGTACTTTAATACCAAATCAACAATGGGATAATCGTATCTGAGATTTTCCAAAACATCGGCAGAGGTACTGTAACCGCTTTTGGTTTTCTTTTTTGTGGGAATATTTAGTTTCTCGAATAGTATCTCACCTAATTGTTTAGGCGAATTTACATTAAACTCGGTTCCCGAAATACCGAAAATTTCTTTCTTTATTTCTTCGGTTCTGTCAAATAGTTCGTTTCCTAAATTTTTAAGTCCTTCTACATCAACAAGGAAACCCACATTTTCCATATCTGACAGTACCCGTGCTAAAGGGATTTCGATATGGGTTAAAAGTTTGTCCTGTCCGCTTTCTTTTAAGTTTTCTTCTAACTTTCCGCAAACAACCGAGAATTTAACGGCTTCAATCAGCCGTAAATCTTCCGTGTCTATTTCGATTTCTCCGATGCCGTATTCCGAAGAAAGACGGGAAACAGAGTAATCGTTTGAAGAGGGATTGCATAAATATCCTGCCAAAAGTGCATCGAAACAAATATTGTCTGCATTGGGAAAATCTTTTAAAAGAGATTTATAGTCATAAACTCGTTTGCTTATTCTACCATTTAGTACCGCTTCGGCATTTTCCTTTGTGGTTTCAAATACCTTATTGCTGTTTAATATATAATATTTTCCGTCGGTAGCGTAAATATCTAATGATTTGCATTTTGAAATATCAAAATTTTCAATTTCGTATTTTACAATATCTGTTGAGGCGGTATTTGAATTGTTTGAAGAGGGAGTAATGCCCATTTTTTCCATAAGCTTAAAGAATTCAAGTTTGGTCATTAATGAGGCGAGTTCTTTTGGGCTTCCGTTTGTAATCCTATATGTTTCTATATCTGTATTAATGGGTGCTTCAAGACAAATCGTTCCAAGCCATTTGCTTAAAAAAGCACTTTCTTTGCCGTTTATCAGCTTATTGCGAAGGCTGTCTTTGATTTCGAGAGTGTCTATGTTATCATAAATATATTCAATAGAATGATATTTTGTAATAAGTTCGGTGGCGGTTTTTTCACCGACTCCCGGAACACCGGGAATATTGTCGGAAGAATCACCCATTAAGGCTTTAAGCTCAATCATTTCTTTTGGCTCAAGACCGTATTTTTCAAAAAGAGCCTCTTTGGTATAATTAATTATTTCCGGTCTGCCCATTTTTGTGGCGGCAAGTAACACCTTAGTATTATCCGAAATAAGTTGAAGGGAATCTCGGTCTCCGGTTGCAATAACACAACTGTTGTCGGTGATTCTGCAATTTTTTGCAAGTGTTCCTAAAATATCGTCAGCCTCGTATCCTTCGCATTCGATAACACTATATCCGGCAAGGGTAAGCCATTCTTTCAATATGGGAAATTGAGATGCGAGTTCGGCAGGCATAGGCTTTCGTCCTGCCTTGTAAAGAGAATACTTTGTATGTCTGAATGTCGGTTTTTTTAAATCAAAGGCAACGGCAACACCGTCAGGATTTTCCGTTTCCAAAAGCTTATTCAGAATATTGATAAAACCGAATACGGCATTGGTGAATATTCCTTCCTTTGTTGATAAAACTTTAATTCCGTAAAAAGCACGGTTTATTATGCTGTTTCCGTCAATTGCCAATAGCTTCATTTTTTAAGAACATTCCTTTCCGACAGTGCAAGACCGTCAAGTTTTACATAATTATTTATATTATAACACCTTAATAATATTTTGTCATTATAAATTTACTTTTTTTTAATCATATTTTGTAAAATATTAAGAATAATAGGCAAATGAAAGTGTTTTATATATTCCTTTTATTGACAAAATGCAAATAAGAGTATATAATTTACAATGTAATTTTATACAATTAAGGATGTTGATTTATGGAATGGACTTCACTGAATGACCTTAGAGAGAAATACTTATCTTTTTTTGAATCTAAGGGACATTTGAGATTAAATAGTTTTTCTTTGGTGCCGGATAATGATAAGTCGTTGTTGCTTATAAATTCCGGAATGGCACCTATGAAAAAGTTTTTCACAGGGGAGGTTACTCCTCCGAGAAACCGTGTTACAACATGTCAAAAATGTATTAGAACACCCGACCTTGAGAGGGTTGGACATACTGCGAGACACGGCACTTATTTTGAAATGCTGGGTAACTTTTCATTCGGAGATTATTTTAAGAATGAGGCTATTCCGTGGGCATGGGAATTTTTGACGAAAACCTTGGAAATTCCGGAGGATTTGCTTTGGCCTTCTGTTTACGAGGAGGATGACGAGGCTTATGCTTTGTGGAGAGATGTTATAGGTGTAAAAGAGGAGCATATCGTTCGTCTTGGAAAAGAAGACAATTTCTGGGAACACGGCACAGGTCCCTGCGGTCCTTGCAGTGAGATATATTTCGACCGTGGCGAAAAATACGGTTGCGGTTCTCCTGATTGTAAGCCGGGTTGTGATTGCGATAGATATATGGAAATATGGAATAATGTATTTTCGCAGTTTAATAATATGGGCGATGGCACATATACCGAGCTTACCCATAAAAATATCGATACCGGAATGGGACTTGAAAGACTTGCCTGTGTAATGCAGGGCGTTGACAATATGTTTGAGGTTGATACCGTAAGAAATATACTTAATAAAGTTGTGGAAATTTCAGGTAAAGAGTACGGTAAAGATAAAAATACCGATATTTCTATCCGTGCTATAACCGACCACGCAAGGGCTTCTACCTTTATGATTAGCGATGGTATTATTCCGTCTAATGAGGGTAGGGGATATGTTTTGCGCCGTCTTATTCGCCGTGCCGCAAGACATGGAAAACTTATCGGCATTGACCGTCCTTTCTTAACCGAAATGTGTGATGCCGTTATTAAGGAAAACTATAAAGGTTATCCCGAATTAGAAGAGAAGAAAGAGTTGATAAAAAAGGTTATTTCCAATGAAGAAATGTCCTTTAATAAAACAATAGACCAAGGACTTAAATTGCTTGAAGCACTTATGGAGAAGGGCAATATTCTTTCGGGTGAAGATGCGTTTAAGCTTTATGATACCTACGGATTTCCTCTCGACCTTACAAAGGATATTTTGAACGAAAAGGGAAAATCTCTTGATGAGGACGGCTTTAATAGCTTAATGAAAGAGCAAAGGGAACTTGCAAGGTCTTCCCGTAAAGCATCTGACGGCGAAAGTTGGTCAAGCAACGGAATAAGTTTCGATAATATTGAAAAAACGGAATTTTTGGGTTATTCCGATAACTCTTGTAATTCAAAAGTTGTTGATATTGTCATTGACGGTGAACATAAGGGCATCGCAAATGAAGGCGAAAAGGCTATTATTGTTCTTGATAAGACCGTATTTTACGGTGAAGGCGGCGGTCAGGTCGGAGATACCGGTATAATAAGTAACGGTAGCTTTAAATTTGAGGTTGTAGATACTAAAAAAACTACCGGTGGAGTATTCTACCATATAGGTACGGTTTTGTCGGATAGTGTTTTCGTAGGGGACACGGTAACGGCAAGTATTGATGTGGATGTTCGTGATGCTATAAGAAGAAACCATACAGCAGCGCACTTATTACAAGCCGCACTCAGAAAGGTGCTTGGAAACCATGTTGAACAAGCAGGACAGCTTGTAAACGATAAGAGTGTTCGTTTCGACTTTACTCATTTTTCTGCTTTAACCGCTGAAGAAATCGCAAAGGTTGAAGACTTGGTTAACGGTGCTATCCTTTCAGGCACTTCGGTTACAAGTAAGGAAATGCCGATAGAAGAGGCTAAAAAGCTGGGTGCTATGGCATTGTTCGGTGAAAAATACGGTGATGTTGTAAGGGTTGTTACAGCAGGGGATATGTCGGTTGAATTCTGCGGAGGAACCCATGTAGACAATGCGGGTAAAATAGGTTTATTCCATATTGTTTCCGAAAGCGGTATTGCAGCCGGAGTTAGAAGAATAGAGGCTTATACAGGATTTAATACCTTAAATCTTCTCAATTACTATATTGACTTGTCATCAAAAACTGCGGCAACAATTAAGTGCGGAAATGTTAATGAACTTGTAGAAAAAGCAGGTGCATTAAACGAAAAACTTAAAGCCACCGAAAAGGAACTTGATAAGCTGAAATCTCAAATGGCAGCAGGTCAAACCGATGATATTATGAATAAGGCAATTACTGTGGGCGATGTTAAACTGGCAACTGCAAAGTTTAACGGTATTTCGGCTGATGATATGAGAAAAATGCTTGACGGTATTAAGGATAAGTATTCCGATGCCGTTGTAGTATTGGCAGGAATAAACGGTGAAAAACTTACATTTTGCGTATCTTGCGGTAAAGATGCCGTTTCTAAGGGTGCCAAGGCCGGAAATATCGTAAAGGAAATTGCTGTAATTTGCGGTGGTAACGGTGGTGGTAAGCCTGACTTTGCCATGGCAGGCGGAAAAGATGTTTCTAAGGTGGACGAGGCATTACAAAATGCCGAAAACATTTTAAAATCAATGTTATAACGGAGGATTGTTATGGCTGATTGTTTGTTTTGTAAAATAATAAATGGCGAAATACCCTCTACAAAGATTTATGAAGATGAATATGTTTATGCCTTTGCCGATATTGAACCACAGGCACCGTTTCACGGAATTTTTGTTCCGAAAAAACATATTGATTCTCCTGCATTTATTGATGGAGAAAACAGCATATATGTAGCAAAGATATATGAAGCTATTGCCAAGGTTGCAAAAACCGAGAAATTAGATAAAGGTTTCAGAGTAGTTGCAAATTGCGGTGAAGAAGGCGGTCAAACGGTAGGACATCTACATTTTCATTTGTTGGCTCGTAGGTATTTACAGTGGCCTCCGGGTTAATATGACTATAAATTATAAAAGGAAGTAATCTTATGTCGGATTTTTATACTATGAAAATTGCGGGACTTGAAAGAAAACTTGAAAAGTTCCCTGTAAGTGATAAACTTGATATTGCCGCTTTTATTGTTTTCGGTGATGTGGAAATAACCGTTGCCGGTTGTGCGGAGCTTTTAAAGAAGGTTCCCGAATTTGATGCGATTTTGACACCGGAAGCAAAGAGCATTCCGATTGCTTATGAGCTTTCAAAACAGTCCGGAAAGCCTTATGTTATTGCTCGTAAGGGTGTTAAGGTTTATATGAGAAATCCTATTGATGTTACGGTTAATTCCATTACAACTCAGCATGAGCAACATCTCTATTTAGGACAATCCGAGGTTGATATAATTAAGGGAAAAAGAGTACTTATTGTTGATGATGTAATAAGCACCGGAGAATCTCTTTCAGCCGTTAGAAAGCTTGTGGAGGAAGCAGGTGGTATCGAGGCTGCTTCTTGTGCATTTTTGGCTGAGGGCGATGCTGCAAAGCGTGATGATATCATTTTCCTTGAAGAATTACCTTTGTTCTTTAAATAATGAAATTTGATTTAAGTCAAATAAAGTTTTCACTGGCAATGGCAATTTTCGGTACAATAGGTATATTTGTAAAGTTGATTGCATTACCATCGTCAATGATTTCTATGTTTAGAGGAATATTAGGCTCGAGTTTTCTCATTGCCTTTATTCTTATTAAACAAAGGGGATTTTCTTTTAAAGCCGTAAGTAAAAATTTAGGGTTTTTGTTAATATCCGGCGCATTAATCGGCTTTGATTGGATATTGCTGTTTGACAGTTATAAATATACATCGGTCGCAAGAGCAACACTTTGCTATTATATGGCTCCTGTAATACTTGTTTTGGTTTCTCCTCTTGTCTTTAAAGAAGGAATAACACCTAAAAAGGGGATATGTGTTGCTGTTTCTCTTTTCGGAATGATATTGGTATCAGGGATTTTTGATAACATTTCTTTTCAAAGCGGGGAGTTAAGAGGTATTGCACTTAGCTTTTTTTCAGCCGTTATTTATGCTGTCATTATTATATTAAACAAAAAATTAAGAGATATAGATGTTTTTGAACAAACGGTGGTTCAACTGCTTACCTGCGGAATAGTGATGTTCATTTACAGTGCTGTTTCGGGAAATATGACTGTATCAGGCATTGGTATAAAGGGACTTATTGTTTTAATTTTTGTTTGTATTTTTCATACAGGCTTGGCATACCTGTTATATTTCGGCTCTATGTATAGGATTAATGCTCAAAGTATTGCTATACTGAGTTATATAGACCCGGTTGTTGCTGTGGTTTTATCATCGGTTTTTGAAAGACCTATGTCTTTTAAAGAAATTATAGGAGCTGTTTTGATAGTTTGTTCGGCTATCGCTTCATAATAGTTAATTTTATTTCGCATATTTAGTTTTTGGAGGACCTTAATGTATAAATATGAAATGCACCAACATACATCAGCTTGTAGCCTTTGCGCCAAAGCAGATACTGTTGAGTTAATAAAAGCGCTTAAAGATGCAGGTTTTCAAGGTGTAGTATTGACTAATCACTTTTACCACGGAAATACCGCAGTGGATAGAAAACTTTCTTGGAAAAAGTTTTGTGAAGAGTATGAGAAAGATTACAAAGTCGCAAAAGAAGTCGGTAAAAAACTTGACTTTGATGTTTTATTCGGTATAGAACAGGGAATAGGAAGCGGTAAAGAAGTTTTGATTTACGGTCTTTCTCCTAAGAAATTGATTAAACATAAGGAATTGCGCGACGGTGGCTTAGAGAATATATATAAAATAGTAAAAAGCGAGGGTGGGTTGGTTATTCAAGCTCATCCTTTCAGAGATAGAGAATGGATAGAAAATCCGGATGAAAAGTTGCCTTTAGAATTTTTAGACGGTTTTGAAATAATTAATCGCGGCAATGATGTAGAAACTAACCAAAAGGCAATAGATTACACTAAAAATATGAATGTAATAAAGATTGCCGGTTCCGATTCCCACGATATTGATGTTGGCGGTATTAGATTTGGAATAGTAACCGAAAAGCGAATTAAAACCGAAAAAGCACTTGTAAAAACTTTAACGGAAGGCAAATATGAAATTTTTTTGGGTGAAGAAGAATAATAATATATTGATATTTCGTATAATTTAATGAAATCAGCCATTGAATTTTAAAAAAACTCTTGACATATTGTTTGTATTATAATATAATATTTTGGTCAGGAAAAATAGGGGTATAGCTCAGCTGGTAGAGCATCGGTCTCCAAAACCGAGTGCCGAGGGTTCGATCCCTTCTGCCCCTGCCAAAAGAAGACATCTTTAAAAGGGTGTCTTCTTTTTATTTGAAGAAAAAACACCAGAAGCCGAGGCACTCGCGCCGGGTGAGGTTTTTGAGCGCCGCCGGTGGCGGAAGAAGCGAACAAAACGAAGCGCAGCGGTCGACAAGTGCGCCACGCACCAAGTAGGGGTGGATGCCCACATCCACCCGTAAATTATTGTAAAATCAAAAGGGACGATGTGGGCATCGTCCCCTA
>DCIE01000075.1 GCA_002315765.1 Ruminococcaceae bacterium UBA1734 | reverse complement strand
TATCCGCACTTTGAGCAAGCGCCGGCTGTGCCGTTAGTATCACAAGCTTCGTTTGTGATTGTTTCGCCACAGTTGCAAGCGTTTGTACATGTTGCGTTATGTGTACCGTTGCTATTTGATGTGTAGTTCCAAGTATGAGCAGCCTTTTCGCCTACTTCATAGTAAAGGGAATCACTGATAGCAGTACAGTTAGCACACTTGTACCAATTTGTCTGCTTAGCAGCACATGTAGCAGCGGTTCTTACAGAAGTGCTTTCTGCTGTAAATGTATGGTCAAGCTTGTTGCCATATTCAGCAGAACATACTGTACATACAGCCTTTGCTGTACATGTAGCAGTACCGCCGGAGTGGTTAGCCTTATTAGCTTCTGCTTGGCAGCAGCCCCATACTTGCCAGTGTTGTGTGCCGTTTGTCTGCCATGCGCCTAAAGAACCGTCATGAGCAGAAGCATTGTAGCCGGCAGCAGTATCTTCATAGATATCAGCGTCAGCTGTGCTTACAGCACCGCAAGAGCAAGTCTTGTAGTACTTAGCATAAGTATGACATGTAGCAGCAGCTACACGAGTTGAATCGTTCTTAACTGTTGTCTGATTGAATGTATGAGCAATCTTAGAACCTGTATCAGTTACAGTATCCTGAGCTGAACATACAGAACATGTGCGTGTCTTTGTACCGTCAGCAGTACATGTAGCATCGCCGTTGGATGAATAACTGCCCCAAGTATGAGCTACGCTTGAATGTGAACCTGTGTCGGTCCATGTGCCTGTTAACTGTACACCACAGTCAGCGCACTCTTGATAGTAAACTGCATCATCTTTACAAGTAGCGGCAGTCTTTACATACTTAGTAGTGTTGGATGGTGTATGTGCTGTCTTGGCAAGAACCCAAGAATTTTCGGCAACTTCATTTACACCGGCATTATCACCGAAGTACTTATTACATCTGCTACAAGAATAATAAAGAGTATTACCGGCAGCAGTACATGAAGCACTCTGAGCTGCGTGCTCGGTCATGCTATGGCCGAGTTTAGAATTAGTGTCTGTCCAATATGTAGTTAACTGGGCATGACAAACAGAACATTCATCCCAATATACAGCATCAGCTGTACAAGAAGCAGGGCTCTTTACATTTGTCTTGGTGTGGTCAGGTGTATGAGCAGCCATTTCACCGGATGAAAATGTATCGGTAGAAGCGGCACCGCAGACAGAACATGACTTGTAATAAACAGCCTGTGCTGTACAAGTAGCAGCTGTCTTTAAGTAAGCTTCAGTTGCTGTAGAATTGTTTGCGTTGTGAACATGTGCGGTAGATGAAGCATCTGCTGAATTATATTCAGAAGAGCTTGTGTCGATAGTACCGTCGGCACCTGCAGCAGGGAAGTCTAACAATGAAGAATCCTCTGTGATTTCTGCGCCGTCGTCAGCAGCCTGTACCTTTGTAAGGGAAGCCTGCGAACCGGAAGCAACACGGATACCAACAACAACCTCTGTGTACATATCGAGGTTTTCGCTATCGGCTGCTTGAACCAAGAAGGTTACAGCACCGCTTGTTGCATCTTTCTGTGAAGAAATTGCAGGAGCATTGTATTCGTCTGCTTCAACTGACTTAAGTGTGTAGCTGATAACCTTCAAGCCGTTTGTGTAACCGTTTGAGCTATAGGTTGCATCAAAAGCCGAAGTGCTATTAAAGCCTACGGTTGCTTGATATACAAGGAAACCGTCATTTGAATGAATGGTAAGCTTAAGATCGGTGCTACTGCCGGAAACAGTCTCAATCTTGTAAGTACCACTCGGTGTGCCGGTAGCGTTTGCAACAACTGACATCATCGGGCAAATGACAACAGCAATAGCAAGTACTACGGCAAGTAGTTTTGAAAACTTTTTCATAAATTTCTCCTATCCGGGTTTAACCCAAATTTTTTGTGCGATGTCATCCGACATCAGGAAAAAAATAAGGTCGCCAAAGATAACCACACTCGTGGTTTTCTTAATTATATCACCCATCTTTTAAAATTGCAAGGTCTTTTTTTTATTTTTTTGTCGCCTAAACATAGAATTTTTTTACTTTTTTGCATATTACTGTAAGTTTTGCACAAGATACCCCCCGATTTTAATGTCAAGGTTTACAAAAGAGTTCCCTTTATGCGTTATACTGCACAAAAAGAACTCTCGTTTTTTATATCCACCCTATATATTGTGGTATATTATGCCGATTAACACTATTAAATCAAACTATTACCTTCCGTTTACATACCTCTTTACATTTTCCGCAGGAAGTACAAAGATTATAGTCGATAACCGCCAAGTTATCCACAATCTTTACGGCGCCGGAAGGACAACTTTTTTCGCACAGCCCACAGGCAATACAGGACACTCCGCACATTTTTACAACCGGAGCTCCCTTTTGCTTATTTGAACAGGCAACCTTGATTTTACTGTTTTTCGGCAGGATTTTTATAACCGACTTGGGGCATACGCCGGCGCATTTTCCACAGCCCAAGCATAATTCCTCACAAATAATCGGCTTTCCGTCCTTCATTGTAATGGCTCCGAAGGGACAGGCATTATAACAATCCCCAAATCCGATACAGCCGTACTCACATTCCTTAGGTCCGCCGAACACGAGATTTGCCGCAGCGCAGGACATCATTCCGCTATAAGCATATTTCGATTTTGAAATATTGCCGTTTCCGTTACAAGCCACAAAGGCGATTTTCGGATTGGTGTCAACCTCTACTCCCAGCACCTCGGCAAGCTGTGTCGCAACCGAGCTTCCGCCGGGAGCACATTTATTCGGCTCGGCTTCACCCTTGGCAACAGCCTCGGCATATCCATCGCAACCGGAATATCCACAAGCGCCGCAATTAGCGCCCGGTAAACATTCTCTTATCTTTTCTTGCTTTTCATCGGTAGGCACTGCCATAAATTTAGAGGCAAGGGCCAGTCCGAGTCCTGCAATAAGTCCGATTGCAACAACAATTATTGCAGGTAAAATTATTTCTCCAAACATCTCTTAACCTCCTATTCCGGCAAATCCCAAGAAGGAAAGGGATACAAGTGCCGCCGCAATAAGCGTAATAGGAAGCCCTTTTAAAAACTCAGGTACATCTGCTGTTTCCATTCTCTCACGAACTCCGGCAAACAAAACCATGGCAAGTAAAAATCCGAGTCCTGCCGCAAGGGAATTGAAAATCGAAGATGTGAAATCAAGTTTGTTTTGTACATTAATAAGGGTTATTCCAAGCACTGCGCAGTTGGTTGTAATAAGGGGAAGATAAATTCCGAGTGCCTTATAAATCGGCGGTATATATTTCTTTAAGAATATTTCTATCAGCTGAACTATAGCCGCTATTACAAGAATAAACACAACGGTTTGAAGAAAGTTGTATTTTTCCTTTAATATATATGTATCAATGGGCCATGTAACAGCCGTGGCAATAACCATAACCAATGTTACGGCTATGCTCATAGATACGGCGGTCTTTACCTTCTTTGAAACGCCTAAAAACGGACATATTCCCAAAAATTTTGCAAGAACCATATTGTTTGTAAGTATTCCTGCAAGAAGAATTGAGGTTATAGCGGTAATCTTATTCATTTACGGCTACCTCCTTTGCTTCACATTCGGAAGAGTTTACCTTATCGCAAACATTTCTTGACGGACAACTCTCGCAGCCTAAATGTTCCACGATTTTCTTGCCCTTCTTCTTGGCAATTCCGTTTGATGCGGCAACTAATACACCGAACACGAAAAATCCACCCGGAGGAAGCAGGAAAATAATCATAGGAGATATATGTCCTGCCGTAACCGAAATATCAAAAAGTGTTCCGTTGCCTAACAGTTCTCTTATCATTCCCATTAGGGTTAATGTACAGGTAAAACCTATTCCCATTCCGAGACCGTCAAGCACACTTGGAAGTACCGCATTTTTTGATGCAAACATTTCGGCTCTTGCCAAAATAATGCAATTTACCACTATAAGCGGCAAATATATTCCCAGTGATTTATCAATGGCAGGTGCAAACGCCTTGACAAGCATTTGAACAACACTTACAAATCCGGCAATTATTGTTATGAACGCAGGTATTCTTACCTTATCCGGAATAACCTTTCTAAGCAGAGAAATGGCGGCATTGGAACATACCAAAACGGCGGTTGCGGCAATTCCCATTCCTATTCCGTTTTTTGCGGCTGTTGTTACCGCCAAGGTGGGACAAGTGCCAAGCACCAAGCGAAGGGTTGGGTTTTCTTCTAAAATTCCGTTAGTGAATATTTTTAAATTTTTATTCATTAATCTCAACCTCGCTTTCCGCTGATATTTCGCTATAATACGAAACTGCCTTATTTACCGCTTTTGTAACGGCGGTGGAAGAAATTGTGGCGCCGGTTACGGCATTAACCGTGGCGGTCTCCTTGGAAGCTCCGCTTTTTTGAACCGAAATTTCACCCCGGGCATTTATTCCCGAAAATTGTGAATACCATATTTCTTTTCCTGTGTTTTGTCCAAGTCCCGGCGTTTCTTCGGAAACATCCAACACCTTTACGGCCTCGATACTGCCGTTGGTACTTACAGCGGTCATAACCTTTACATCTCCGCCGTAACCCTTTTCGGTGGTTACAAAAATATAGCCCGAGGTTTCGCCGGATTTTGTCGCTATATAATATGTATAGTCTTGGTTGTTAGAACTGCCGGTTTTTTCCGCATACTCATCGGCAGGTAAAACTTCCCTCATAGACTCGTCCTGCTGGGATTTTTGTATCTTTTGGATTTTGTCCTTTGTAATAAGGTTTGTTCCGCTGAGTGCCACGGTAACCACCAAGCAAATAAGTATCATTACCACCGTGGGTATTATTATTTCCTTATATTTATTCATTTGCTTTTGCCTCCTTAATACCGAAAGGCTTTTTTGCAGTCAACTTGTCTATATGAGGAACTAATATATTCATTAATATAATAGAGTAGGAAACTCCCTCCGGCAAATTGCCGAATTTTCTTATCACAAATGTAATAAGTCCGCAACCTATTCCGAAAACAACCTTTCCCCAATTTGTTGTGGGGCTTGTTACATAATCGGTTGCCATAAATATTGCACCAAGGAACAATCCTCCCGAAAACAACATAAACAGGGTTTCGTGTACCGAAAATGTGAAAATGTATGTCATAAGTCCCACTGTTCCTATAAAGCACAAAGGAATAATCGGTTTAATAACCTTTCTCATTACAAGGTAAAACCCTCCCACCAAGAGCAAAAACGCCGAGGTTTCACCTATCGAACCGCTATGCATACCGAAAAACAATTCCTTGATGCTCGGCTGTCCGGCGGCACCGGTGCTATGAAGAACCAAGGGAGTTGCAGAGGTTACGGCACTAACGCCCAGTGGCTCGGTATAATTTGAAGCTCCTGCCATAAAAGACGGGAAGGAAACAAGAAGTATTATTCTTGCGGCAATAGCCGGATTAACAAAGTTAAAACCAATTCCGCCAAACATTTGCTTTACAACTATAATTGCGGCAACCGAACCGATTGCGGCAACCCAAAGGGGAGTTCTCGGTGGTAAATTTATTCCTAACAAAAGCCCTGTAACTATGGCGGATAAATCTCCTACCGACTGGGGCTTTTTAAGTATTATATTCCATAAAAATTCAGCAACAATGGCAGTGAGTACGCAGGTACAAACAACTGCGGCGGCACGAAGTCCGAAAATAAAACATCCGTAAATTGTTGCCGGTAACAAAGCAATAATAACATCAAGCATTATTCCGCTTGTTGTATCGCTATGCCTAATATGGGGTGAAGATGAAACATTCAATATTTTATCCATTAATTATCGCCTCCGTAAAGTTGCTTTCGCAACCCTCATAACTTGTGTTAAAGGTCGTTTTGCGGGACAAATATAGGAACAACTTCCACACTCCATACACAAATTAACATTTAACTCCGAAAACTTTTCCGTCATTCCTTGTCTGTTATATGCCTCTACCCTTGCAGGTGTTAAATTCATCGGACAATGGGTAGCACATCTTCCGCAACGAATACAAGGTGTTGATACCGTTGGTTTTTCGGGACTCATTACCAAAATCGCATTGTTTCGCTTTTCAACCGGCGACTCAGGATTGGTAACACACATACCCATCATGGGTCCGCCCATTAAAATCTTTTCATAATCTTCGGATACGCCTCCGGCAAACGCCATAACATCGGAAATTTTAGTTCCGATAGGCAAAAGAATATTTTTAGGAGATTTAACAGCCGTGCCGTCAAAGGTAATTCTCTTTGAAACAAGCGGCATACCTGTATTAATAAATCTATAAAGTGTACCAAGAGAGGTAACATTCATAACAATACATCCCACATCGCTTGGCAGTTTTCCCATCGGTAAAACCCTGCCGGTTGCGGAATAAATCAAAACCTTCTCTGCTCCTTGTGGGTACATTGTGGGCAATCTCATAAGCTTAACCGTGTCATCTTTATCTCGCCTGTCGGTCGCCATACTGTAAAGCCTTTTTATGGCTGACGGTTTGTTCTTTTCTATGCAGATAACAACCTTTTTCAGCTTCAAAATATCCTTAATGAGATAGATTGCCTCCAACACATCGTCATAATTTTCCATACATTCACGATAGTCTGATGTTATGTAAGGCTCACATTCGGCACCGTTTACAATAAGGGTGTCAATCTCGGCATTTTCAGGGGGATTGAGCTTTATGTGGGTAGGAAATCCCGCACCGCCGAGGCCCACAAGTCCGCAAAGCCGAGCCGCCGTAATAAGGTCTGTTTTATTCTTAACCGGATATGGCTTAATTTCCGGGTCTTTCTCCATTTTTCCGTCGGATTCAATTTCAACAAATTCACATTTTCGTCCGGCAACATCTTTTGAAATAATAGCCGTAACCGTTCCTGACACACCCGAATGTATAGGTGCCGAAACAGGGGCGTTGGTCTCGCCGATTTTTGTACCAACGAAAACATGGTCGTTCACTGCAACAACGGGGCTACACGGAGCACCGATATGTTGGCTCATAGGTACCGTTATCCTTTCGGGAACAAAGGGGATTGTTTTCATTTCGGCTGTACCCTTTAGATGCGGTAAAGCAATTCCCGAACGGGTTTTTTTAACGGGAGAAAGTATGCGTTCGCTTTTTTCCATCTTTCATCCTCCATAACATAATATATATGTTTATTTTACTACATTTTTTTATTTTTTACAAGATTTTTTTGTGCCCTTTGCAACAATTTTTTCTATCGTTTTTTATGCAAAAATGCCACCATACATTTAGTACAGTGGCACTGATTATTCATAACCTACTTTGTTTTTACGGTTTTTGCGGCAGACCAAGAAGAATATGCGGTTTTGCTTCCTGACTTTACAAGACTCCTTGTCTGAACTTGATAATACTTTTTATCCTTTAACTTATTTACGGTTTTTGTCGCTGTGGATTTTTCCGTATAGGTTTTTGTGGTCCATTTTGATGTTCCCTTTAACCTATATCTGATTTGGAATCCTGTTTGATTTGTAACCTTTGTTACCTTAACCTTTATTGCTTTTTTTGAACCGGTCAGCGAAACACCCGGAACCTTTAAGGTAAGCTTTTTTAATATCTTAGTCTTTGAAATCTTGCCACAGCAACTGCATTTTGTAACAGTTTTTCCGGTTGCAAAATAAGTGGATTTCTTTGTGGTTGTTTTGTATTTATGGGCAGCTAATGCAGTTGACTTGCCCTTTGTAATAACCCTATTGCAAATTTTGCAACATTTATCACCGGTATATCCCTTTGCTTTGCAAGTTGCGGTTTTTGTGTTCTTTGTTATGAGTGTAGAATGTTTTGTAACATCCTTTTTTGCTTTGCAAACGGAACATTCATGCCAATGATTAGTACCATCGCTTGACCATGCGGTTTTATATTTATGACTTGTTTTTCTTACATAACCGCAATTATTACAGCTGGTATCGCAACCGTTGCTGAAAATATGATACTGCCATGTTGCTTTATCTAATTCGTCATTATCTTCTTCTATATCAATAGCCTTTCGTTCTTGCTCCGTTCCGCAGAAAATAACGGTTTTGAGTGTATGTTCAGACCAATTATAAAAGGCTTTATTGCATATTTTTTTAATTTTGTTAGAAAGTGTCAATGTTGCAAGTTTATCACAGTAAGCAAAAGCACTCCTTCCTATTTCGATTACGCCGTTTGGAATCACGAGTTTTTCCAAGTTATCGCAACTATAAAACGCACCGGATGCAATAATCTTTGTATTTACATTAATTATGCAGGAATCTATGGTGGTGAAATGCGTGTTTACAAGGTAAAGATACTTGTTTGTAGAATTGCCTAAATACTTTGCATTATCATATGAATTATATCTTAATTGTTTGCATCCGCTAAACGCATCGGTTCCTATATGCTCGATACTGTTTGGCAAACTGACCGTTTTTAAATCGCTGTTTTCAAATGCACCGCTTCCGATATTTCTAACTCCTTCCGGAATTGTAATATCTTCCATACTTGAATAAGCCAGTGCGTTGTTCGCTATGATTTTTGTATTTGGATTAATATTAACTGCGGTTTTATAATCATCATATTGAAGTAAGCAGAGATAGTTATTGCCTTCGTTGCCTAAATATTTTGCGTTGCCGTAAGAATTCATTTTGAGTTTATCACAAGCATTAAACACTTCGCCGAAATCGTCATTACATAGTTCGGTTATGTTGTTAGACATACGGACATTTTCCAAATTTGAGCAAAAATAAAATGCATGACCGCCGACTGTTTTTATACTATCCGGTAAATATATTTCTTCTATAGCTGTGCAAGAGGAAAAAGCTTGACTGCCTATATTTTCAATGCCATCCTGAAAAGTAATATTCTTTAGTTTTTTGCAGTCATAAAATGTATTGTCGGATATATCTCGCAAACTGCCCGGCAATATAATGGTTTCAAGCGCATCACAAGAGGAAAATGCCCCTTCTCCCAATTCCTTTAAACCGTTTGGCAAATTTATACTTTTGAGGCTTTCGTCACCCTCAAAGGCGGAATCTTTAATTATTTTCACGCTATTTGGTAAAACAATAGTATGAAGCTTTTCGCAATCGTGAAAAGCTTTTTCGCCAATATCTGTAACGCCGTTATTTACTGTAACTTTAGTAATATTATCACAACCGTAAAAAGCTTGATATCCGATTTCTGCAACAGGCTTACCTCCTAATGTGGAGGGAATAGTAACATCTCCGTAAATGCTCCCATCACACTCGGTAATAATTGCTTTGCCGTTTACTATTTCATAGGAATAATATCCGCTTGTGTTGGCATTGGCAACAATCGGTGTTACAAAAACCGACATAAAAATCAAACTAACCGCAAGAAAAATTGATAATAACCTTTTCATAACAAACTCCTTAACATCATTTAATTTTCTTTAATAATACCTTATCTGGAATATATTGTCAAGAAAAAGAAAAACAGGCATCGTAATGATACCTGTAATTTATAAAGAAATTAAACCTTATCGCACCCAAAAAACTGAACAAAGGGAAAGCAAGGGAATCGAAATAATAGGTCAAGCCCTCGGTCTATTAGTACAACCTAGCACACATATCACTATGCTTACACTTGTTGCCTATCAACCCGGTAGTCTTCCGGGGACCTTACTAGCTTATGCTATGGGA
>DCIE01000073.1 GCA_002315765.1 Ruminococcaceae bacterium UBA1734 | reverse complement strand
GAGTATTTTACTCTACGAATTTTGAAAATTAAACGGAGCTTATGTTCCATTTTATTTTTACCCAAAGTGGGGCATCTGCCCCACATAATAACGAAAAACTTTGGTGGATAATTATGGAAGATAAAAAATGCGCATTATTAAATGCCGTAAAAATCGCTGTTGCTCGATATGGAATATCCGGTGTCAGCACTCGGAATATTGCTGAAATAGCCGGCGTAAGCGATTCACATATTTACCGTTGCTTCAAAGATAAAGAAGAGATGCTGCTACAAGCATATATGCGAGAAAACGGAGCAATTTTCAGCGTTATTCTGCGAGAAATTGATAAATCTCACAATCTACCTATTTCGTTCAAGGAAAAAGCAAGACTTAGTTTTGATAAAACTTGGCGTGTGCTCTTGTCAGACGCTGATAGATTGACATTTTGCGTTAGTTATTATCACTCAAATTTCTTTTCTGTTGCCGATGAATACCACACCGGTCAACTTGAAGAATTAACGAACAGATTATCCGACCATTTTGCAACAGAAGCGGATTGCAAACACGCAATGTATTCTATGTGTTCGGTTCTATATGATTCTGCTTATGCAATTATTAACGGTCATGCTGAAGATACCGACGAATACGCCAATCGGGTTTTTGAAACAGAACAAGCGATTTTTATTTCACAATCTAAATTAAAGGAGGATAAATAATGGCAATTGCAGAAGTAATAAAATATGAAGGCGATAATACCACATTCATTTGGAAACATCCGTGTGAAGATTTTAATACGACTTCTCAATTGATTGTACACGAATCTCAAGAGGCGATTTTATTTCTAAACGGGCAAGCTCTTGACCTTTTCGGTCCGGGACGCCATACTCTCGAAACGCAAAACATCCCACTGCTTCGTAGAATTACAAGCATTCCCACAGGTGGTGTTACTCCGTTTCATTGCGAAGTTTATTTTATAAACAAAACCGAACAAATGGCAATCGGATGGGGTACGAATAGTAAGGTACAATATATTGAACCGACCTACGGATTTCCAATTTCAATCGGTGCTTCAGGCGAAATGTCGCTTTCAGTTGCCGATTCAAGAAAACTATTGGTAAAACTCGTCGGTACAGAACGAATCCTCGAACGAACACAAATTGCAACTTATTTTCGTGCGTTTCTAATGACAAGGGTTAAGACATATATCGCGCAGGAAATGAAGACAAGTTCCATCAATATCTTTGAAATTGATGAACGGCTTGAAGAATTCTCAACTGCTATAAAAGAAAAATTAAATTCCGATTTTCTTGAATACGGTGTAAACCTTAAAAAATTCTTTGTAACTACTGTTGTTAAACCGGACGGAGATTCCCAATATGAAAAGTTCAAAGAATTGCATTTCCGTCAATACGCAGATATTGCAGAAGCAAAGCTTCGTCAAAAAACAGCCGTTATTGATGCTGAAACAGAGGCACAAAAAACCGTTATTGATTCAAAAGCTCAAGCAACAAAACGTCAACAAGAGGGTTATACCTACGCCCAAGAGCGTGGCTTTGATGTTGCGGAGGGTGCCGCCAAAAACGAGGGCGGTGCCGGTAACTTTGCCGGAATGGGCATCGGACTCGGTATGATGACAGGCGTAGGCTCTACTGTAGGCGGTGCTGTGAATAACGCAATCGGCGGTGCTTTTGCCGGCGTAAACAATGAGCCGCAACAAGCAACAAGATTCTGCGACCAGTGCGGAGCAGAATTAACTCCGGGGGCTGCTTTCTGTGATAACTGTGGTGCAAAACAGGAAACAAGCGACACTTGCAGTAATTGTGGTTTCAAATTCCAAAAGCCAGGCAAGTTCTGCCCGAAATGCGGCGCAAAGAGGGGTGAATGATATGAAGAATAAAACTCGGGGAATAATTATTCTGCTTATCGTTTTTGCAGTTATTAGCACAGTGTTATTTGTGATACCTTTTGCATTCAATTCTGCGTTTTGGATTTCATATGCGTTTACGGTAATTGCATTTGCCGCACAGATCATTATTTGGAATATCGGCTTCAAAAGCGGCGAATCACTGAAAAGCAAATTCTTAGGAATACCGATTGTTCATATAGGAACGATTTATTTAATGATACAAGCGATTTCCTGCATTATCTTTCGATTTTCCCTTGTACAAAATTGGATTTCAATTATCGTATCGGTGCTGATACTCGGAGTTTCCTGTATCTTAATGATATCTTCTCAAGTGGCAAGAAAAGAAGTAAACCGTGTCGAAGAAAAAGTAAAAGCAAAGGTTGATTTTATTCGTTCCATTCAGTGCGATGTTGAATTGTTGTCAAATAGCGAAACAAATACGGAAACAAAGCAGGAACTTAACGAATTAGCTGAAAAAATACGTTTCAGCGATCCGATGAGCAATGAGCAGTTAAAACCTATTGAAGATAAAATTGTTGAAAGAATAATCGAACTGAAAAGTTCAAGTTCAAAAACGGCTGTTATCGGTGAGATAGAAGCTCTTCTTGCCGAAAGAAATAGTAAAGCAAAAATATTAAAATAATTTTAGGAGGAGATTCACTATGGCAGCATTACATTGCGAAATGTGCGGAGGCACAGATCTAATTAAACAAGATGGGGTATTTGTTTGTCAAAATTGCGGCATGAAGTATTCAGTAGAAGATGCAAAGAAAATGATGATTGAGGGCACTGTCGATGTACAGGGTACTGTAAAGGTCGATAACTCCGCATTTGTTGAAAAGTATCTTGTCAACGCTCGTAGAGCAAAAGAAAAAGAAGATTGGGACGAGACCGAAAAATACTATAATCTCGTTGAACAAAATGATCCGACAAACATTGAAGCTATTTTTTATAGTTCTTACGGCAAAGCAAAATCGTCTCTTGTGGAAGGTGATTTATATAAACGACAAGCCGCATTTAAAGTTCTTCAGAATTGTGTTTCAATAATAGACGATAATTTTGATACAACAAAAGAAGATGCAGAAAAACCAATTATTGAACAAATTAGTTCGGATATTTTGTTGATGGCGTGTAGCAATTATGTTTACAATCAAAGAAAAAATGGTTATGGTATTGTAACATGGACTGATAAAATGGAAACTGTCACACTATTCAACAATTTGGGAAAAGAATTCTGTGAAACACTTGAGAACATCGCAAAAAAGTTCAGTGACGAAGAAAAAGAAAAACGAGTTTATTATTACCAATTGGCATTAAAACATGCTGAATGGGTTTTAAAGAATGGTAGTCTTGCAAACCCACAATCATTTCAAAATATTGTAATGACTTACCACAAATGGATTAATGAGATTGATCCTTCTCATGAAGTTCCAACAGAAACGCCTTCAGCAGGAAATAAGCAAAGTAGTGGTGGTTGTTATGTGGCAACTGCTGTATATGGTTCATACGATTGTCCGCAGGTTTGGACGCTTCGTCGTTATCGTGATTATACATTAGCAGAGACATGGTATGGACGTGCTTTCGTAAGAACATACTATGCAATCAGCCCGACACTTGTTAAGTGGTTTGGAGATACCGATTGGTTTAAGAAAATGTGGCAAGGCAAGTTAGACCGCATGGTTAAGAAGCTAAATGATGACGGTGTTGCTAATACACCGTATCAAGATAAAGAATGGTAAGGAGGAAAACAAAATGGGAAACGGTCAAAAGACACCGCTCGGCTTGATTTTTAGCGCAATTGCTGTTATACTCATTATAATTTCAATTATATTGAGTATTTCATCCGACATACAGTTATTTAGTTTATTATTCTAAATAAATCTTATAACCGAGAAAGGTCGGCATTAAGTGTCGGCCTTTCTTTCGTTAGTAAAGAAAGAAGAAAATACAGTGAAAAAATGTTTGCTTTTAGGAAATGGGATTAACCGCTGTTGCGTTTCTAATATTTCGTGGGAAGACATACTAAAGGAAATAGCAAAAAACTACAATATTGATTTAAATAACGATGTTTCGTTTCCTCTTCAATTTGAAATTATGGCAAACCGAATTTTGTCACATTCTAAATATCCTTCCGACAGATTATACACCGAATTGAAAGAGCAAATAATATCAAAATTATTAACTGCGGAATTCTCTGATTTTTCACCGCATTATGCTCTTACTTCAAAAGTAGATAGTATTCTTACAACGAACTATGATTTTTTAATTGAAAAAAGTTTGGATTCTGCATTTAGTATTATTAATACTCCGAAAAAAGTCAATGAATCAAGCAACAAGTATAATATCAACAATGTAGTAAAAGTCTTAGATAAAAACGTATATCATATTCATGGAAACGTGCACCAAGCCCAGTCAATATGCCTTGGGTATGAACATTATGCAGGAACGCTTCAGCGACTTAGAACATTAATTACGACCAAGAAAGAAAAGAACGGAAATATTCCGGAGATTATTTGTTATTTGAAAAAACCAGAATACGAGTTAAAAACTTGGGCGGCAAAGTTCTTTACTGACAATATTCATATTGTCGGGCTTGGTTTAACTCAGTCTGAAATTGATCTATGGTGGCTTATTACATATCGAGCATTTTTATATTATTCAAACAGATTTGACGCTCGAAATCTAATTTGCAACACCATTGTATATCACGATATTTCCGAAAAATTTGATGAAGATATGCGATACGCTTTAGAAAACTGTAATATCATCTATTGTCATCATAAAATCACGCAAAATGATGATAGATGTTATTATGAAGAATATCAAAAAATAGCTGATGCATTATAAAATAATGATTGAATGGCGGCATAGTTACATTAGGGTTATTGTCAATAAACTATCCTTTTAGTTGAGCATAAGTTACAAAGAGGTTGCGCTTACATTTTATGCGCAACCTCTTTGCCATATTATTTTGTTTCTATCATCATTTTAACAGCTAATTTATATCCGAACTTGAACGCTTCAACTTCAGCCATTGATGCCATTTCGTTTAGTATGGCATCATACTTTTCGAGCCATTCGGTTTTCTCGGGCTGAAACCCTTCCGACAGTTTTTCTCTATCTTGCGCCATAATCGGGAGTAGTTCTCGATACTTTTCGTTGCCGTCAAGATAATGCTCAAACGGAGCGATGTTACCATACCACAAATCTTCAAGTGTTGTCATACGAAAATCAACTCGCTTAAAATGATTTCCTCGGCACGGTTGCGAATGTTGTTCATTCTCTGAACCCATAGCATCTGATTATCGGCTTTAAGTTGTTCGGCCACACCTTCGTTGCGGGCGAGTTCTTTTACAAGCACCGAAAACATTTCTTCTGCATTACGGTCAACTTGTTCTATGTAACCGTTTATCTCGCCGGATAACCATAAACCGTTGAATAATACCTTGTTGTGCTTTCTGATGTAATCGTAGTGCATACGACCGAACCGCCCGATTTGCGGTGCTCTCGGTGTTTTCAGCATAGGTAAGTAATAATCCCCGACTAACTGATAATCAAGCCCGTTTTTCTCATCGTGAATAATCTGTTCCATCAAAATATCCTCCTCCGTTTCGTCTTTGCTTTCATCGCCTTTACAAGAAGCTCGTTGACATCTTCTATCGGCTTACCTTCGTCAATAAATACCGACCTTGCGTAATTGAGAAGTTCAATAAGCAGTTTGTGCTCGGCGATGGTGAGTTCTAATACGTATTTTTCACTTTTCATTGGCTTCTGCCTCCTTCTGCTGATATTGTAGCAGGAGAGACAATGAAAGACGAATGTGTGAGAATATCCTAATACAAACAAAGAGACACCCGATAGAATCGTATTGCTACGAATCTATCGGGTGTCTCTTTGCCTCGCTTTGCTCGTGTATTCTAAAGTTTTTTGAAACTGTCCTTAAGAACACACGGCAAAGGCGACATTTTTTATTATAGGAA
>DCIE01000002.1 GCA_002315765.1 Ruminococcaceae bacterium UBA1734 | reverse complement strand
CTTACGCTGTTCCCAAGCAAAAGAAAAGAGCCACGGAAGGCCCGTAGCTCTAAGTAAACTTACGCTGATTCGATTATTCGGCTGCAATATCATAGCCACCACTGATAATAAATTCTCTTAGCAGTTTATCCAACTTGATTTTTACCATCGGAATCGGTAGCTTTCTACCGTTTTTCTTTTCAAAGTAATCACTTGCTTTTGAAATATCAACAGTATCTTTCATAGCCGTAAACCGACCGAATTCATCTATATTTGCTTCGTCAATGCGAATAGACATCATTCGGCGAAGCATATCTTCATCGAGACCGAAGGCAATTGCGCAGCGGTGAATTTGGTCATTCTTTGCATTTTCCATATACTCGTTGATATAATCTCTGAGCGTTTTGCCGTCTTCAACCACAACATCTCCTGTCTCCAAATCCCGCAAAAAGATATTTGCATATTTCTGCTCGTCCTGTGTGAGTGAAGCAAAAGATTTATGAAGCTCTGTTTTGACGGTTTCAATTTCCGCAGGGTCACCGTTTGAAAGCACTTTTTTATACTTTTCAAAACGTGAATTCATATAATCAGCATCGATATTATCAACTTTAATGGTTGTAAGATACCCATCCAAATCGTATGGACAATCCTCGCCGCCACCGCCTTCGCCGCCACCGAATAGTTCCTGATAACGCAGCAGCAGAATAAAATATGTTCGGTTGTCGAGTAACAGTACGATATCGTT
Source organism: Ruminococcaceae bacterium UBA1734 (assembly GCA_002315765.1). Classification (GTDB taxonomy): domain Bacteria; phylum Bacillota; class Clostridia; order Oscillospirales; family Acutalibacteraceae; genus UBA737. The sequence continues at coordinate 2,573 of DCIE01000002.1, read as the reverse complement.
AACCTCGCCCGTTTCCTCGTCAACAAAGCGATATTCGAGCGTTTTCCAAGTAAAGCCCTGCACCTTTGCCGCACCGAGATAATAGTTGAATTCACGGAACAGCTTTGCAAATTTACCGCAAGCAGATGCATCCGAAGGAAGATGCTCAAAATTAGCAATTCCGGCAAACTCAAACACGGATTTTATTTCGGTATAAATCGCATTCATACACTCGAGGTTCTTATCAAGCTTAATCGCAAACATTCCGAGCGGCTTGTCTCCAGAATACAACTTGACCGCCTCTTCAATATACTTTTCCATCGTGTACGGGGCACGATAGTATTTGATTGTACCGAATGGTTTTTCATCCTTATTGAACAATCGGTTGGTTCTCGAAAACGCCTGAATGATATTTTCATATTTGAGGATTTTATCAAGGTACAATACATTCAGCCATTTGGAGTCATAACCGGTCAGCATCTGGTCAACGACAATCAAAAGGTCTATCTGTTCCGCAGGAGAATACTCAATTCGCTCGTATGGCTTTTTGTGCGCCAAACGATACTGCATATCCTTTTTCATTTTGCCGTATGTCGGTATTGTAAAGGTTTGATGATAGCGTGTATTGTAATCAGTAATGATTTCGATCAACGCTTTCTCTTTGTCAATGCCGGTTCCTTCGTTGTCTATACTGGGGTCGAAGAGTGCTGACACCTTCAAGTCGGGTGCTGTTTTTTTGAAACGGTGATAGTATTGCATCGCTTCTGGAATACTGGAGGTAGCAAGCAATCCATGGAACTTGTAATTTCGGCTGATGGATACCCAATTGGAAACAATATCTTTTACAACCATTTCCTGGTGCTGCTCGGTTCGATATTGACCGCTTTCCAAAAGGAAATCCTCAATTCCTTTTGTTCGCCCGTCTGGTGTGATTACGCCTGCCATAGGGACATCAAGCATATACCGGTAATAGATTTTCTCTTTTTGCTTATCACCGAATACTTCCGCAACGGTTGATGCCTTGGCTTTTTCGAGAGCAACGACTTCTCTTTCTTTTTTCTCGTCAAAGGTCAGTACCTTGCTGGGGTCGAAACCGAGAACGTTTTTATCCCGTATGCCGTCCGCAATGCTGTAGCGGTGCAGTTCATCACCGAAAACATCAGAGGTAGTGCATCCCTTCTTTTGGTTTTCCAGTTGAATGGGTGTGCCTGTGAAGCCGAAGAACAATGCTTTCGGGAAGGCTTCTTTGACATCGGTCATCATTTGACCGAATGTGTCACGATGACACTCATCAACAATGAACACAACTCTCTTTTTCGCAATCGCATCAATATCGGACTGCTTAAGTCCGCCGTCTGCTTCGGTGCGGATATTGCTCATTTTCTGAATTGAAGTGACTATCAGAGTATTAGATGTATCATCGCTCTTTAATTTCGCAATCAAAACGGCGGTATCTTCAGTTTCCTGAATGGAGTCTGTTTCTTCTGCAAAGCCACGATATTCTCTTGCGCTTTGTGTGCCGAGTTCAATACGGTCAATCAGGAAAACGACCTTGTCGGCATCGTGAGAATTGGCTATCAGCTGTGCCGACTTGAACGAAGTCATTGTTTTGCCGGAGCCAGTGGTGTGCCAGACATAACCGCCACGCTGATTTCCGTTTTCCCATTTATTCTTGGCAACGGTATCGGATATTTTGTTGGCGGCATAGTATTGGTAGGAACGCATAACCTTCAGAACGCCGTCCGTGTCATCGGCAACGGTATAAAAACCGATAAGCTGATGTGCCATGGGAATAGACAGGAAGTTGCTTGCAAGAGTCTTCCACTCGTTGATAGGCTCGTTATTGAAATCAGCCCAATGGAAATAGAAATCCTTGTTAAACTTCCCATCAATGCCGGGGTTCGCAAAATATACGGCTTCCTCGGGGTTCATTGCAACAAATATCTGCACAAGAGCAAATAAACCCGTGAATACACCTTCATGAGCATACTTTTCAATTTGGTTGTAAGCCTGAGAAATCGGGATGCCAGACTTTTTGAGTTCCACATGGATAAGTGGCATACCGTTTATGAGCAGCATGAAGTCTCCGCGGCGGTTGGGCAAAATGTCAGTTTTGGCGGTGAATATCGGCTGACGGGCAATTTGATAACGGCTTTGACCGGCAGCGATTTCCTGTCGGTCATATATTTTCAAAGATACCTCTTTGCCAAAATGCTCCTTATCGTCCGGGTTTTCACGCTTAATGGATACGGAACGACCATTGATAAATCCGTTTAATTTCAAGGGTGTTTGCAAAACGGCAATCTGCTCGATGATTTGCTGCATTTCGCCGTCTGTTAAGGGATAATCGTTTAATCTATCCCTTTGGCGGTTGTTTTCAAACAGAATATTTGCCCAGTTGCGAAGCAAATCTTTCTCATTTTTATATTCAAGTACTTCTTTTTCCCACCCGCACGAAGATGTTAAGAGGTTTATGAGGGCGTTTTCAAAGTCGTTTTCGTTATTAAACGGCATATTTCATTTTCCTCCTATACAAACATCTTTTCAAGGCAGGCTTTTTTGAGGTTTCTGAGCTTTTCCAACTCACGCTGATG
>DCIE01000070.1 GCA_002315765.1 Ruminococcaceae bacterium UBA1734 | reverse complement strand
TTTGTATCCTATTACGACTATTATCAGCCTGAAGCTTATATTCCCGGTACTGATACTTATATTGAAAAGGATTCGTCTATTAACGATGAGATTGACAAATTAAGACACAGTGCAACCTGTGCTTTATCCGAGAGACGGGATGTAATTATTGTGGCATCGGTTTCCTGCATATATTCTCTCGGTAATCCCATAGATTACAGAAATATGGTTATTTCATTAAGAACCGGAATGGAAAAAAGCCGAGATTCACTAATCAGTAAGCTTGTTGACCTGCAGTATGAACGAAATGATATTAATTTTGTCAGAAACAAATTCAGGGTTCGTGGGGATGTTGTGGATATTTATCCCGCTTATTCTTATGAAAATGCCGTTAGAGTTGAATTTTTCGGAGATGAAATTGATAGAATTTGCGAAATTAATACCTTAACCGGTGAAGTTAAATCAATGCTTAACCATATTGCTATTTATCCTGCTTCTCACTACATTGTACCACAGGATAAGTTAAGCGAAGCCCTTAAGGACATTTTGGATGAAATGGAAGAAAGGGTTGAGTTCTTTAACCAAAACGGAAAACTGATTGAGGCTCAACGAATCAGACAACGCACTGAATATGATGTGGAAATGCTCCGTGAAATCGGCACCTGCAAAGGCGTTGAAAATTATTCGAGAGTTTTATCCAGAAGACCAAAGGGAAGTGTACCTTCAACACTGCTTGACTATTTTCCGGATGATTTTTTGCTTTTTGTTGATGAGTCTCATGTTACCTTACCGCAAGTAAGAGGTATGTACGGCGGAGATAGAGGACGAAAGGAAAACTTGGTTGAATTCGGCTTTAGACTACCTTCCTCTTTTGATAATAGACCGCTTAATTTCAATGAGTTTTACAATCATATTAATCAAGCGATTTTTGTTTCGGCTACACCGGGAGATTTTGAAAAGGAACACGCATCACAAATCGCAGAGCAGGTAATAAGGCCTACCGGTTTGCTTGACCCGGAAATAATTGTTAAACCCTCTGAGGGACAAATTGATGACCTTGTTTCGGAAATCAATACCGTAACCGAAAAGGGTGAAAGGGTACTGATAACCACCTTGACTAAAAAGATGGCGGAAGATTTAACCGAATACCTTGAAAACCTTAATATCAAGGTCAGGTATATGCACTATGATATTGATACCATTGAAAGAATGGAGATAATAAGAGATTTAAGGCTTGGTGAATTTAATGTACTTGTGGGAATAAACCTACTAAGAGAGGGACTTGATATACCCGAAGTGTCTTTAGTTGCCATTTTAGATGCCGATAAAGAAGGATTTTTAAGAAGTGAAACTTCCCTTATACAAACCGTGGGAAGGGCGGCAAGAAATGCAGACGGCAGGGTTATTATGTACGCTGATAATGTAACAAACTCAATGGAAAAGGCAATCACCGAAACCCAACGCCGCCGTAAAATACAAATGAAATATAATGAGGAACACGGAATTGTTCCGAAAACAATTATTAAGGATGTCCGAGATATTATCGAAATCGGCAAAAAGGTTGATAATGATAAGCCGAATAAAAAAATGTCCCGTGCCGAAAAAGACGAGCTTATTAATCGCCTTACTCGTGAAATGCAACAAGCCGCAAAGATACTTGAATTTGAACACGCAGCATATTTAAGAGACAAAATTAATAAATTAAGAGGAAATAAATAATTTGCTTTAGTCAGCTAAAGTAATAAAGCACAAATCAGACTTAATTAATTTGTATATATTTTACAAACTTTGCTTTTTTACCGAAATAACACTTTACAACTTTAGCTTGATAAAGTATAATAACACTATCAAATTAAATCCCTTAGGGGAAAGAGGAGAAAATTGTTATGAAAAAAATTATTGCTTTACTTTTAGTTGTTGCTACAATGCTTTGTTTTGCAGGTTGTGGCGGAAAAAAAGATGATGCCAAGACTGACACTACAGATTTAGACTATGTAAAAGACAAGGGAACACTTGTTGTAGGTATTACTGATTTCAAGCCCATGGATTATAAAGAAAACGGCGAATGGGTTGGTTTTGATGCCGATATGGCTAAGGAATTCGGTAAGTACTTGGGTGTTGATGTTGAGTTCACCGAAATCGAGTGGGAAAGCAAAATTATGGAACTTGACGGAAAGACAATCGACTGTGTATGGAACGGTATGACTCTTGTTGATGAAGTTAAGGCTGCTATGGCAACTTCAAAACCGTACTGCAACAATGCACAAATTGTTATTGTTAATTCCAAGGATGCCGATAAGTATCAAACTGCAGAGGCTTGCAAAGAACTCAGCTTTGCCGTTGAAGCCGGTTCTGCAGGTGAGGATGCTGCAAAGGCTAACGGTTATAAGTACACAGCAGTAAAAGACCAAGCAACCGCTTTAATGGAAGTTGCCTCCGGAACAAGCACTGCCGCTATTATTGATTCACTAATGGCTGCCGCTATGGTAGGCGAGGGAACAGGCTATGCCGACCTTACATATACCGCAAAGCTTACCACCGAAGAATACGGTGTAGGTTTCAGAAAAGAGTCAAACATTGTTGATGAGTTCAACAAATTCCTCGAGGAAAGTGTAAGCAACGGAAAGTTGAAGGAAGTTGCAACAAAGTATAAAATTCAGGCTTCTTTGATTGACTGATTTATTAATTAATTTTAATATTGTTTCTTCAAAACAGAGGGTGGAAACATCCCCTGTTTTGTTGGCGTATTAAGGGATGTGTTATTTTGGATTTAGATTTAATTATTAAGCAATTTCCGATTGTCTTTAAATCGCTTAATTTCGGTTTTCTTCAAACTTTGCGTTTGTTTTTGGTTACACTTGCCGGAGCATTACCTTTGGGTTTAATTATATCCTTCGGTTCTATGTCAAAATTCAAACCGCTTAATTATTTTGTCAAAACTCTTGTTTGGATTGTCAGGGGTTCACCTCTTATGATTCAATTACTGATTGTATATTATTTTCCGGGACTTGTTTTGAAAAATAATATCTGGGGTATAGGCGAGGAAGGTAGGTTTTTATCGGCTTCAATTGCTTTTATTATTAACTATTCTTGCTATTTTTCCGAAATATACCGTGGCGGTATTCAAAGCGTTCCTATCGGTCAAGATGAAGCCGGTGCGGTTTTGGGATTAAGTAAAGTACAAATTTTCTTTAAAATAAAACTTTTGCAGATGATTAAAAATATCGTTCCGCCAATGTCTAATGAAATTATCACATTGGTAAAAGATACTTCTTTGGCAAGAATTATTGCTTTGCAGGAGGTAATTTGGGCAGGACAAGCGTTTATGAAAGGCTCCGAAGGAATATCCGGTGCCATTTGGCCTTTATTCTTTACCGGTGTTTATTATCTCGTTTTTTGCGGTTTACTTACTATACTTCTGGGCCGATTTGAAAAAAAATTAAGTTATTTTAGATAGGAGGAAAGCTTATGGCATATTTTGAGGTAGAAAATTTCAAAAAAAGTTTCGGAAAAACCGAAGTTTTAAAAGGTATAAGTTTTTCTCTTGAAAAGGGTGAAGTTCTTTCGGTTATCGGTTCTTCCGGAGGCGGTAAAACCACCTTGCTCAGATGTGTTAATCTTTTACACAATCCCGATATAGGCTCTATGAAGATTAATGACCAAACGATTTTCGATGCGGAAAAGAATAAATATACCGAAAAGGATATCAGGAATATACGGTTGCATTTCGGCTTGGTTTTTCAGCAATTTAACTTATTTCCTCAATATAATGTTTTGGAAAATGTTATGTTGGCACCGAAACTGTTAAAAATTGACACTATCGACAGTATTAAAGATAAAGCCATACAACTTATTGATAAGGTTGGACTTTCGGCAAGTATAGACAAATACCCTCATCAGCTCTCAGGCGGTCAACAGCAAAGAGTGGCGATTGCAAGGGCTTTGGCATTAGACCCGGATATTCTATGTTTTGATGAGCCGACAAGCGCACTTGACCCTGAACTTACCGGCGAAGTATTGAAGGTTATCAAAAGTTTAAGAGACACCGGAAGAACTATGATTATTGTTACACACGAAATGAACTTTGCTAAAACCGTTTCTGATAAAGTGATGTTTATCTCCGATGGTTTAATTGAGGAATTCGGTACTCCTTATGAAGTATTTGATAACCCAAAATCCGAAAAAACAAAACAGTTTTTTAAAAACTCGTTAGAGCAAATAGGTTAATCGAAAAAACACATCAAAAGAAAAAAATCAATTTGACTTTTTATTTTGATGTGTTATAATTTATTTAGATATATTGAATTATTTGGGGTTTTATGTATGAATTTTATTATCAAGCCGATTAGATTTAGGCAATTATTATTCACCATTGCAGATTTTGTTTTTTCAATGTTTGCATCCTTTATTGCATTATTGGTTTCGGGTAATTCATCCTTTTTAACGAATACTAAAGAGTTGCTCTTGGCATTCATTTTATACCCCTCTATTGTTTGTATTACATCATATTTCTTTTTAGTTTACAGTATTTTATGGCAGTATGCGGAACTTACTACTTTTTGCAGATTGTTTTTATCAAATTTATGCTCAAGCATAATTTTTTATGCTATGCATTCTGCAATTGTTTCAGACAAAGACCCGTTTGGAATCGAGACCGTAATGGTTTTATTGTTAATTACACTTTTCTTTAATATTGTTTTGCGTATTTTTGTTTATATTACTGCAAAGTCTTCTACATTTAAAGGCGAAAGCATAACCGGTAATATAATGATTATCGGCGGCGGTTCTGCCTGCAGGATAATAATTAACGATATTTATAAGAATTATTCTAAAAAAACCTGCAAAATTAAGTGTATTATTGATGACGACGAAACAAAAATGGGACAGTTTCTCGGCGGTGTCCCTATTATCGGGGGAACAAATAAGATTTTATCTGCTGTTGAACAATACGGTATTGATATAATTGTTTTTGCCATACCGTCCTGCTCAAGCAGTAAAAAATCTTCAATATTAAGCATTTGTTCAAAGACCGAATGTAAAATTCATGTTTTACCGTCTTACTATAAAATGTTGGACGAAACTTCGACAGAGTCAATGCAGGTTGTAAATAAATTACATAAAATCGAAATTGAGGATTTACTCGGTAGAGACCCGATAGTCATAAACGATGACTCGGTATTTGATTATGTAACCGGAAAAACCGTAATTGTTACAGGTGGCGGTGGCTCAATCGGTAGCGAACTATGTCGCCAAGTTGCCAATCATAAGCCAAAGCATCTTATAATTTTTGATATTTATGAGAATAATGCTTATGATATTCAAAATGAACTTTTAAGAGCAAAGCCGGATTTGGAATTAACTGTTTTAATCGGTTCTGTTCGTGATGAGAACAGATTAAATGCCATATTTGAAAAATATACTCCCGATGTTGTTTTTCATGCCGCTGCGCATAAACATGTGCCTTTAATGGAAGATAGCCCTAATGAGTCAATTAAAAACAATGTTTTCGGTACATATAATACTGCTAAAATGGCTGATAAATACGGCGTTAAACGGTTTATTTTGATATCAACCGATAAGGCGGTAAATCCCACGAATATTATGGGAGCAAGCAAGAGAATTTGCGAAATGGTTGTCCAAAACTTTAACAAACATTCCGACACGGAATTTGTTGCTGTTAGATTTGGTAATGTACTCGGCAGTAACGGTTCGGTAATTCCTTTGTTTAAGAAGCAAATTGCCGAGGGTGGACCTGTTACTGTAACCGACCCGAAAATAATCAGATACTTTATGACAATTCCCGAAGCTGTTTCTTTGGTTTTACAAGCCGGAGCCAATGCAAAAGGCGGAGAAATCTTTGTGCTTGATATGGGTGAACCGGTTAAAATAATTGACCTTGCCGAAAATCTTATCAAGCTTTCGGGTTATAAGCCGTATATTGATATTCCCATTGAGTTCACAGGTCTCAGACCGGGAGAAAAAATGTACGAAGAAAAGTTGTTAAGCGAAGAAGGACTTAAGAGAACCGAAAACAGTTTAATTCACATAGGTTCGCCCATATTATTTGATGAAGATGAATTTAACTCGGTTTTAAAACAACTTTATGAGAAAATGTCTGATGATAATGCCGATATTCGCGACCTTGTTAAAAAAATCGTGCCAACTTTTTCTTATGTAAAATCATAATCTTTAAACCGTGCAGTTTTTGCACGGTTTTTTCATAATTTTGGTTATGATTTTTCGCAAAAATCGAGTTTATTTTATTTGACAAATTATTTAAAGTATGATAAAATACTTAGTGTTCAATTTATAGTGTATCATTATATTTATTGCAAAGGATTTGACGGATTTTGTCTTACGATTTTAACAAAAAAACGCAGAAGTTTAAAAATAAAATTTGGATAGCAACGCCTACTATGCACGGTGAAGAGATTAAGTATATTAATTTAGCTTATGATTCTAATTGGATGTCTACTGTTGGTGAAAATATCAACGAAGTTGAGAGAATTGCCGCCCAAAAAAGCGAAATGAAATATGCAGTTGCTTTATGCAACTGTACTTCTGCATTACACCTTTGCATTAAATCCGCCGGTGAAGATTTATACGGCGTTCCCGAAATCGGTCATGGTTCTTTGGAAGGAAAACGGGTTTTTTGTTCCGATATGACTTTTTGTGCTACTTTAAATCCTGTTGTATATGAAGGCGGAACACCGATTTTTATTGATACGGATTATTATTCTTGGGGTATGGACCCTAACGCCCTTGAAAAAGCATTTTCATTATATCCGGATGTTAAACTTGTTGTCTATGCTGAACTTTACGGTTTTCCCGGAAAAATTGATTTAATTAAAGATATTTGTCATAAGCACGGTGCCGTTCTTATAGAAGATGCCGCCGAAGCTATGGGTGCAACATTAAACGGTAAACAATGCGGTTCTTTCGGCGATTACTCTGCAATCAGTTATAACGGTAATAAAATCATCACCGGTTCTTCCGGCGGTTGTTTGTTGACAAACAGCAAAGATACTGCCGATAAAATCCGCAAGTGGTCCACACAATCACGAGATAATGCTCCTTGGTACCAACATACCGAAGTAGGATTTAATTACCGTATGAGTAATGTTATCGCCGGTGTAATCAGAGGACAATACGGATACTTGGAGGAACATATTTCCCTAAAAAAGAAAATATATGATAGGTATTGTGAAAAACTAAAAGGCTATCCTGTTTCCTTAAATCCTATCACTTCCGGCACAGAGCCGAATTATTGGTTGTCGGCTCTTATAATTGATAAAGATTATATGTGCAAACAGTCAAGAACCGATAGTACATACGAATATGTTCCGGAAAAAGGTAAGACTTGTCCTATGGAAATTCTTGAGGCAATTTATTCTCTTAATGCCGAGGGTAGACCTATTTGGAAACCAATGCATTTGCAACCCATATATCAAAATAATGAGTTTGTTTTTATGGAAACCGATATCGGTGCCGATATTTTTGAAAGAGGTTGCTGTTTACCAAGCGATATAAAGATGACCGAAGCAGAGCAGGACATTATTATTGATACTATAAAATCCTGTTTTGATTAAATTTTTACATAAGGTGGATACCTGATGAAGTGGTATTATATTATTATTGCGGTGTTAGTTTCGCTTCTTATCTTTTTTATACTTTCATCACTGTTTTACAAAGGCTTTTTCAAACGGTTTTTTGATTTGTTCTTATCGGGAATTGCTATAATTGTTTTATCTCCACTTTTTGTTGTTTTGACAATTATCGGAGCAATCGCCATGGGAGGAAATCCGTTTTTTGTTCAACCGAGACCCGGCCGAATTGACAAAAAAACCGGTACGGAAAAAATCTTTAACTTAATCAAATTCAGGACAATGTCTAATAAGACTGATAAAGACGGTAAACTTTTACCCGATGATATCCGTCTTAACGGTTACGGCAAGTTTTTACGCCTAACCAGTTTAGATGAATTGCCTGAATTGTTTTTGATTTTTAAGGGTGATATGTCTATTGTGGGACCACGGCCACAATTAGTTCGTGATATGGTTTTTATGACCGATGAGCAAAGAAAACGGCATACCGTAACTCCCGGTCTTACGGGACTTGCTCAAGTCCGTGGCAGAAATAATATTTCCTGGGAAAAGAAGTTCGAGTTTGATATCGAGTATATAGATAAGGGCATTACTTTATGGGGTGATATAAAGATATTGCTGCTTACTGTTGCTAAAGTTTTAAAAACAAGTGATGTTGTAAGAGAGGGAACCGAAAGCGATATTGATTTCGGCGAATGGTTGCTTAAAAACAACAATATTAATTCCGAAGAGTTCCGAGAAAAGCAAAAAAAGGCAAATGAATTATTAAAGGTGTAATTGATGAATCTTAATTATTCTGTTTCTATGTGTGTTTACGGCAAAGACAATCCACAATGGTTTAATTCGGCAGTTGAAAGTGTTTTAAATCAAACTGTCGTTCCAAACGAAATTGTTATTGTTGTTGACGGACCTGTCCCATTGGGTATAGACAATTTAATCAAAGAATTTGAAACTAACGAGATTTTTAAGATTATCAGATTTTCGGAGAACAGAGGACACGGAATTGCCCGAAAAGAAGGTTTAGCCAATTGTTCTAATGAGTTAGTCGCCATTATGGATTCAGACGACATTTGCGCAAAAGATAGATTTGAAAAACAATTAAAAGTTTTCTCCGAAATCAATGTCGATGTTGTCGGAGGACAAATATCCGAATTTATTGACAGTGAAGATAATATTGTGGGAAAAAGAATTGTTCCTTTAAACGATAAGGATATTAAAGTTTACCTCAAGCAAAGATGCCCTATGAATTTAGTTACGGTTATGTTTAAAAAGAGTTCGGTGGAAAAGGTCGGCGGTTTTATCGACTGGTACTGCGAGGAAGACTATTATCTTTGGGTAAGAATGGCTCTTGAAAATATGGTTTTTGCCAATGTTGATGAAATATTAGTGAATGTCAGGGTTGGCAAAGATATGTATAACCGCCGTGGCGGAATGCGTTATTTTAAAAGTGAAAAGCGTTTGCAAAAATATATGTTAAATAACAGCATTATTAATTTTAAAACATATTTTTTAAATATTACAAAGCGTTTAATTGTACAGGTTTTAATGCCTAACAGACTAAGAGGTTGGGTGTTTAAAAAATTTGCAAGGAGTTAGTTTATGGCTAAATATAAGGTTGGGTACACCACCGGTGTTTATGATATGTTTCATATCGGTCATCTTAATATCCTGAAAAAGGCAAAAGAACAATGCGAGTTTTTAATCGTCGGTGTTACTACTGACGATTTATGTTATAAAAGAAAAAAGAAATATCCTATTATTTGCGAAGCGGACAGGATTTCAATCGTTGAGTCAATTAAATATGTTGACAAGGTTGTTCCTCAAAGCGATATGAATAAACTATCCGCAGTAAAACAATACGGTATTGATGTGGTATTTGTTGGTTCCGATTGGAAGGGCACAGACTCTTGGAATAAATACGAAAAAGAGTTTGCCGAGGTTGGTTGTTCTGTTGTTTATTTAGACCATACCGATGGTATTTCTTCAACAATTTTAAGAGATAGACTTAACAGCGGTGATAAAGCACAATAACTTTTGGGAGTTTTTATGATATTCGTTTTTAACAAGTGGGATAATTTTTGCAAACAATTAAAAGACAATAACAGATTGAGTATCCCTGCCTGTGAAGTCGGCGAGAATTTGCACGATTTTTTAGTATTAAAGCATGATGTTGAAAATAATGTTCAAAGAGCATTTAAAATGGCACAAATAGAAAACAAATACGGTCATAGAGGTTCATATTATGTTCAGGCTTATTTGTTGGATGACCTAAACAATGTTGAAATGCTTAAAAAAATGAGTCAAATGGGGCACGAAATATCATATCACTATGATGTAATGGATAGTTGTCATGGCAATATCACTCTTGCAAAAGAGGAATTTGATAAATTTAAAGCGAAATTCGAAAGCTTCGGTTTTGGTTTTACAACGGTTTGTCAGCATGGAAATCCGATTGTTGAAAGGGTTGGATATACTTCCAACCGTGATTTTTTCAGAAATAAAGATATTCAGTCCTCTTATCCGGAAATTTCCGATATTATGGTGAATTTTCCTCAAAAACATAATGTAAATTACACATATTATTCTGATGCCGGTAGAAAATTCAAACTGATTTTTGACCCATTTAACAATGATATTATTAACAGCGATGACAAAAACATTTCTTACGAATCTCTTGATGAGTTATTCTCGGCTCTTGATAATAAGGTAATTATCAGTACACATCCTCATCGATGGTCGGATAGTGCTGTTAAATATCTGATTAAAGAAAAGATTTTCAAAATCATAAAATTTGTTGCAAAAATAATGGTTAAAATTCCTTTGTTTAAGAAGATAATGAGCAAGTATTATTATTTGGCTAAAAAAATTTGAGGTGATACTTTGAATATTCTCTTAATGTCAAGAATAATTGCCCGTACCGGTGTCGGTAATCATATGAAACAGTTAAGTGAAGAACTTGTAAAGCAAGGCCACAATGTAATTGTTGTTTCAAGTACAAATGATTTGAATATCGGAACATCCGAAAATGTTAAGTTTATAAAAGTAGAATTAAGGTCTAAAAATCCCATATCGGTTATTAAAAGCCTAAAAACTCTTAATAAAATAATTGTTGATAATAATATTGATATTGTCCATTGCCATCATAGAATGGCTGCTTTGTATATGCACTGGTATAATTTCTTTTGGAAAATCAAATATGTTTATACACTACATTTGGCGCCCATTCCCCATGATTTTATACATAGGTATTTTACTCATTTCGGAAATCAAGCCATCGCCATTTCTAAAGAGGTCGGCGACTTTCTTGCAGGAGTGTTAAAAGTTCCAAATGAATTAATATCTTATGTATTAAACGGTGTTGATGAAACAAAATTAACTCCGGTTTCTATTAGTGAAAAAACAGAATTAAGAGAAAAATACAATATTCCTTTTGATAATAAAGTTATTACTCTTCATTCAAGAATTTGCGATGTTAAAAACCAATTGGCTGTTGTTGAAGCTGTAAACATTTTGCCGAAAGAGAAAATTAAAAAATTAACCATTCTTATTTCCGGTGAAAAAGATGGTAGTTATTACGAGTCCGTTTTGGACCTAATAAATAAATACCAATTAAATGATGTATTCAAGTTTTTAGGTTGGGTTGAGACAAGGGGGATTTTAGGTGCTTCCGATGCACTGATTCTACCGTCAAAATCCGAAGGATTTCCTCTTAATTGCATTGAAGCGATGTTTATGGGTGTTCCCATAACAAGAAGTAAAGTCGGTGGATATGAAGACACAAAAGACTATGTAGTAGCTTTTGAAGACATTACCCCCACAACCATTGCTAAACATATTAAAAATATAATAGACGGAACCGAATACGATAAGAATTTGATTGTCAGGGCGAGAGATTTTGCACATAATAATTGCACTGTTTCCGCAATGACAAAAAACACAGTTGAGGTTTATAGGAAAGTTTTAAAATAATTTCAGAATAGGGGACCTTTTAAATGGACTCGCTATCCAATGTTAAAAATGTTCAAAATAAAATATTAGAAATAATGAAGTATATTGACTCAATTTGCAGAAAAGAGTCAATCAGTTACTTTATTATGGGAGGCACCGCCTTGGGCGCTGTTCGACACGGTGGTTTTATACCTTGGGATGATGACCTTGATATATTTATGACACCTGCCGAATACAACAGATTTAAAGATGCGTTTAATAAGGATAATAATTCTTTGTTTGTTTTGCAAGAATGGAAAACCTGTAATAAATATCTTGAATATGCTAAAGTTCGTATGAACGGTACAACTTTTATTGAGGAAAGTTTTAAGAATAGAAAAGACTTACATCAGGGCATTTATGTTGACATAATGATTTTACATAAGGTACCGAAAAGTAGTTTTGTTCAAAAGAAAATTTATTATTATTCAAAATTTGTAACACTTATCGGTTTATCTCAGCGAAATTGGAAACCAAAATCATTTTCACAAAAATCAGCATTATCTTTTCTGAAAATATTACCCAAAAAATTTCTTTCGACCCTTGCATATAAGCAAATATATAGATATGACAACTTAAAAGATAATTTTATGTGGTGTTATTGGATAACACCTGCAAAATTTAAAAACGGATTATTTGAAGAAAAATATTTCGAAAAGACCGTTGATATCCCCTTTGAAGATACAAAACTTTTAGGCTCTCGGTATATCAAAGAATATCTCGAATACCGTTACGGAGATTATATGAAGTTACCTTCCAAAGAGCAACAAGAAGCGGCAGTTCATGCATTAATTTTTGATACACAAAAAGATTATACGACTTATTTTTCTAAAAGGTGAAAATTTTTAATATGAAAAGAATAATTTTTTCTTTTGATGACGGTAGAAGTGATAATTTTGAAAACGCAATACCGATTTTGGATAATTACGGTTTTAAATGTACCCTTAATGTAGTGAGTGATTATATTGAAAATCCTGACGAATATATGCGAAAATCTTTTAAAGATGTTTTGCCGATGACTGTTGAGCAGGTAAAGATTTGTGCAAATAACGGCCACGAAATAGCACTTCACGGTCATACACACAAAAATGATGCAACCGACATAAAAAATAATATTGTTAAGCTTAACAGTTGGGGTATTTGTCCTGAAAAGTTCGGATTTGCAAGTCCTTATTCCTATTTTTTAAATGATAATTGTCCTAATATTTCCGAAATGCTAAACAGTGGTGAAATTTCTTACATCAGGACAGGTATTCAAACTAATAGAAAAAGTTTGCTATACAAAGCATTACTTTGGCTTGAAACAAAAACCCACAATAACTTTTTGTTTTGGATTATAAACCGTGAAAATGTTATCATTAATTCTCAAAATGATGTGTTTAATTCCGTTACAATAAGAAGTTGCACAAAACCTTCGCAAATTAAGTATTTAATTAGTAAAATGCCCGATAATTCTTCGGTTATCTTTATGTTCCACAGTATTTCAAACGATGTTAAAAATATGTGGTTTTGGAAAGTCGATTATTTTAAGGAGATTTGCGATTATCTTAACAACGGGAAAGACATTTGTGTTACAACAACTTCTCAATTAGCCAAATAGTTTTAATATTAATTGGAGTATTTTATGTATCAAATCGAGAGAACAACAGAAGATTCATTATTTGAATTAACAAAGCAAAACCTTTGCAACACTGTTTTTTTATCACTGCCATGGGTTGAATTCTTAAAAAATAATCAAAACGGCGAACCGGTAATTTTGAAGATTTCTGATTCTGACAATATAGTTGTTGGTTATTTTGTCGGTCTTATTGTTAAGAAGGCAGGGATTAGAATATTAGGTAGCCCATTTGACGGTTGGCTTACCTGTGATATGGGATTTATTCGTTTTTTCGAAGATTTTAATGTTAACGAAGCCTTGTCGGCAGTTAAAAATTATGCTTTTAAAAACCTTAAATGCCTTTTTGTTCAGATTACAGATAAAAATATCAAAATATCCGAATTGTCGAAATCTTTTAAAATTAAGCCTATTAAAATGCTTTATATTGATAACGGAAAACCTTTAGATGATATATTGAATAATTTCACAAAAAACGGTAGGAGAGATGTCAGGGCATCTTCTCGTAAAGGCATTATAATAAAACAAGTCCCTTTTGACAATGAATTTGTCAAGATTTATTACGACCAGCTTGTTGATGTTTTTGCCAAGCAAAATTTAAAACCTAATTACGGATTGAAAAAATTAAATGATATGGTAGAAGCTTTTAAAGATTTTCCCGATAATGTTTTGGCACTTGAAGCTGTATTACCGGATGAAGATGGGAAGGAAACCGTTATTGCTACCGTTCTTTCATTCGCCGGTGGAACTTGGGCATATTATTTAGGCGCGGCAAGTTATCGCAGTTATCAAAAGTACTTGCCTAACGAGGCATTGATGTGGGAAATGATAAAACATTGGAATTCACTTGGTATTAAAAATTTGGATTTAGTCGGTTATAGAGAGTATAAACTTAAATATAACCCCCAATTTGTAGAATATCCCATAATATATTTTGAAAAAATTCCCGGATTACTTTTTATGAAAAATAAAGCAAGAAAATGTGTTGAACTGATTAGAAAACTAAAAAAATAAGTGAGAAGTTATGTCAAAATTTGAAATCTTATGCGTTACAATGAATCAAACCGACTTTTCCAAAGTTAAGTCTATGAATATTCATTCAGATGTTGTTTTTGCAAACCAAGCTGACACAACACAATTTGAAACATACGAATTTGAAAATCATATTGCAAAAATGATAACAACCGATACAAAAGGTGTAGGTATCAACAGAAATCTTGCAATAATGTATTCAAGTGCCGATATTTGCCTTTTTGCCGATGATGATATTACTTATTATGACGATATGGAGGAAAAGGTTCTTTCGGAATTTGATAGGCATCCCGATGCCGATATTTTCATTTTCCATTACGATACTACCGATGATTCAAGAAAGCAAAGAAGCTATCCAAAAACAAGAAAATGCCGTCTATTGGAAAAAATGCCTTGGGGAGGATGTCGAATTGCTGTAAGAAGGAAAGCACTGCTACAGTCGAATATTTGGTTTACAACCCTTTTTGGCGGTGGTTGCATTTTTCCTTGCGGCGAGGATAGTTTATGGATTGCCGACGCTAAAAGAAGCGGTATGAAAATCTATATTTCAAAAGAAACTATAGGTATTCTTTCCTTTGAAACATCCACTTGGTTTAATCCGTTGCTTAAAGAAGACTATTATTTCGGTCAGGGTGCAGGTATTGAGGCTACATTCCCGAAAACCGCACTTATATGGATTCTTTATACGGTTTATAGATTAAGGGACAATCATACTCTTTCAAATAAGGATAAACTTTTATGGATGAAATACGGTCGTGATGGTTACAAAAAACTTTTATCTTTTGACGAATATGTAAAAACTATTAATAAAGATTAATGGTTTGTAGTTTTATTCCGGAGGGAAAAATCAGTGATTAACAATTATAATAATGTTAAACAAAAACCTTTAAAAAACACAGCACTGTCTTTTTATTTTATTTTAATGTGTGCTTATATAATATTGAAAGCCTATAGAAATTCTTTTGACTCGGCAAATGAAAGTCAGGGTGGAATTTGGAACATACTTAATGCTCTTTTTGTGTTTATCGGTTTTCTTTATTGTACGGGTTTATTAAAGAAAAAATATAAATTCCCCGAGCCTATCAGAACAGGTCTTGTTTACGGTATATTGGTTTGGATTTTTGCATTGTTTACTTTACCTGATTTTACCGTTTCCTCAATTTTCTCCTTAATTGTTGCACCTTACTTTATTTTTACAGTATGCGCATATTTTTCTATTGCTTCAAAAGGAATTACCCAAGCAAACAAGCGAATGTTTTTTATTTGTTTCTATATTATTGCCGCTTTTTCATTGTATTTGATGCTTCTCAGAAGCCAAGAAAACTTGGATAATCAATCTGATGCATATTTTCTTCTTTGTCTTTTGCCCTTTGCCTTAATGTGGAAAGAAGGCAGAAAAATTATTTTGCCTATTTGTGCAGTTTGCGTTGTTGTTATAATGTCTTCAAAAAGGGCAGGAGCCTTAGCAATTATTGCAGCATTGTTTATCTTTTTTATTGTAGATTTTATTATCGGAAAAACCAATATTGAAACATTTAAAAAAATCGGTTGGTTTTTAGTTATTGCGATTTTGCTTTATTTTGTTTTATCCTTTGTTATCAACCGTTTTGATATTAATATTATTGAAAGATTTAAAACTTTAGCAACCGATGGCGGTAGCAGTAGAGATAAAATTTATAAAGGTGTTTGGGAAGCTTTTAAGGCGGCACCTTTTTGGAATAAGCTTACGGGATACGGAATTTCCGCTATTACAAGAATTTACGGTAGACATACGAGTTGTCATGATGATTTCTTAGAAATTCTGTACGACTACGGCTTTGTAATATGCATAGTTTTTATTTTGTTTTATATAAAATCTTTTTTGGTTTGCTTAGAAATGATTAGATATAAATTTTACGGTGCCTCTGCTTATGCCGCTTCACTTTGTATTTCTCTTGTTATGTCTTTATTCTCAAATTATGCTATTACAATGACACATATAACGGGAATGGCTGTATTTTGGGGTGTTGTTTTAGCTGAATGGAAAATATTTTTAATTGAAAATAATATCAAAAACAAAAAAGGTGTGAGAAAGCCTATATGAAATCAGTAACAGTAACTACGCAAAATGCTATTAATTACGGTGCTGTTTTACAAGCTTATGCTCTTCAAACTGCTCTAAAAACTCTCGGTGTTGATAACGAATTGTTAGACATACCTGTTTATGACCCGATTATTATGCCTATCGGTTTTAATTTTTCAAGAGATAATCTCATTAAAATTGCTTTAAATTGCGGCAGGGCATTACATTATAGAGAAATAAAAGAACAGCGAGACAATTTTAAGAATTTTCGTGAAAATATATTAAATACAACAAAAGTATATAATAATGTCAAAGAAGTAAAAGACAATCCTCCTGTTGCGGATTTTTATGTTACCGGTAGCGACCAAGTTTTCGGTCTTAGATGCGATGTTGCGGCTGTTAGATTGCTTAATTTCGGAGACGATTTCGTTAAAAGGTTTAGTTATGCAGCAAGTTTAGGCGAATATGACTGGAACGATAAGGAAAAAAGAATTTTCAACAAAATGCTATCTAAGTTTGATATGATATCTGTCCGAGAAAAATATGCAAAAGAATATATTGAAAGTTTTTCCGATAAAAAACCCGATGTTCATATTGACCCTACTTTTCTACTTGAAAAATCACAGTGGCATAAGATTATAAAAAATCCTAATACAAAAGATAAATATATTTTATGTTTTCCTTTACTCGGTAACGATAAATTGCAAGAAGCGGTTGATGAACTTAAAAGACAGACCGGATATAAGGTTTATTGTATTCAGACTAATCCCATTAAGCGTATTAAGGCGGATAAAAATATCTATAATGCCGGACCAAGAGATTTTTTAGGATATATAAACAATGCCGAAGCTGTTGTTACTACATCATTTCACGGTACGGCTTTATCTATTATTTTAGAAAAGCCTTTTTATACCTTGATTAAAGATTATAAATCCCAACGAATGACCGATTTATTAGGTATGCTTGGTTTATCCGACAGAATTTATACCACAAAAGATAAAATTACAACGAATATTGATTACACCAATGCTAAAAAGGTTATTGAGCAAGAACGCGAAAAAAGTTTTTCCTATCTTAAAAAGATGATTGAACTTTCGGGAGAGAAAAATGGTTTCTGAGTTTTCAAAAGATAAATGTTGCGGTTGCGGCGCTTGTTCGGAAATATGCGGTCGTGGTGCTATTGCTATGAAACCCGATGACAAAGGCTTTTTATATCCTATTATTGATAAAGGTCTTTGTGTCGGTTGCGGACTTTGCGACAAAATTTGCGCTATGAACAACACTCATCAATCGAGCAAAACCGTTAAGAATTCTTTTGCGTTGCAGCATTTTGATAAGAATGTGCTTTACGGTAGTTCCTCCGGTGGTGCTTTTACAGCAGTTTCCGATAAAATATTAAATAATGACGGCTTGGCTTTCGGTTCCGTATTTGATAAAAACACCTTAGATGTTAAACATATTTGTGCCGACAATACTGTCTTGCGTGATAGAATGAGGGGCTCTAAATATGTTCAAAGTTCAACAACCGGAGTTTTTTCCGAAATTAAAAAACAACTTAATTCCGGTAGGGAAGTTTTATTTACGGGAACACCTTGCCAGTGTGCCGAGCTTATTCATTTTTTAGGCGAAAAACCCAATAATTTATTTATCATAGATTTACTATGCCACGGTGCTCCGAGTCCTAAAGTTTTAAAGAAACATATTGAACTTTTTGAAAAAAAATACAATAAAAAAACCGTTGATTTTTCTTATAGAAGTAAAAAATACGGATATAATCATACATTGTCAATTTCTTTTTCTGATGGTACTGAAAAATCTTCGGTAAATCTAAAAAGACTTCTTAAATTATACACCCTAAATATGCGCGAATCCTGCTATGCGTGTCCTTACGCATCAAAACACCGTTATGGCGATATTACAATCGGAGACCTTTGGGAAACAGGGAAGATTGCAAATATACATAATTGCTTAGGCACATCACTTGTTTTCACTAACACCGAAAAAGGTGAAATAATGCTTGAAGGCTTAAAGGATTGTTGTAACATTTTCCCGGTTGATGTATCAAAACTATATATAGGCGCAATGAATAATCCTGTTAAAAAATCAAATAGAGTAGATTTGTTTTGGCAGGATTTTGATAAGTACGGATATGAGTATGCTCTTAATAAGTATGCCCCCAAAACAATGAAATCAACTGTATATCAATATTTTTTACGAGTATTAAGTATCTTGCATCTCGATAAAATATATTCAAGAATAAAAGGATAATTTTTTATGTCAAATCCATCTAAAAATATAACAGCTAATTCTATCGGTAATGCTACATTTTGGTCTTTTGCTGCAGAAATTGCCGCAAAAATAATTGTTCCGATTACCAATATGATATTGGCGCGTATTTTGGCACCCGAAGCATTTGGAATAATTGCAACCATCAGTATGGTTATAAGTCTTGCCGATACTATGTCAACGGCAGGTTTTCAAAAATTTGTTATTCAGCACGAATATGATAATAAAGAAGATTTATTTAAAGGTGCATCTGTTGCTTTTTGGACAAATGTTTCAATCGCTTTCTTTGCTTGGCTTATTATTTTTCTTTTTAGAAATCCTATATCCGATGCGGTAGGTAACAGCGGATACGGTGTTGCTTTGGCTGTTTCGGCGCTAATTTTACCCTTAACTGCTCTTTCAAGTATTCAAGAAGCACTTTTTCAGCGTGATTTAAACTATCGTGTGCTTTTTATAAGACGATTGTTAGTATCGATTTTACCATTAGTCGTTACGGTACCACTTGCCTTATTAGGTTTAAAACACTGGTCTATTATTATCGGCAATATCGCCGGTGGTATATTAAGGGCTGTTTTACTTACCTGTATGTCCGAATGGAAACCCAAGTTTTTCTTTAGGTGGAAAATACTGAAAGAAATGTTTTCCTTTGGCGCTTGGACTCTTCTTGAGTCTATAGCTATGTGGGCAAGTTCTTATATTGATATTTTAATTATCAGCAATAAACTCGGCTCGTATTACACCGGTCTTTATAAAAATTCTCAGAGCACTGTAACAGGTATTCTTACCATTATCACAAGTGCAACCACATCGGTTTTATTCGCCTCGTTATCTCGCTATCAAAACGACGAAAAAGAATTCCAAAACATATTTTATTCATTTCAGAAAAATGTCGCTTTGTTTGTTATTCCGTTAGGCGTTGGAATATTTTGTTACAGCGATTTAGTTACCCGAATTATTCTCGGGGAAAAATGGATGGAAGCAAGTTTTTTTGTTGGAATTTGGGGACTTTGTACTTCTTTTGTTTGCGTATTCGGTACATTTAGCAGGGAATTATACAGAGCAAAAGGAAAACCGAAAATTTCACTTTTTGCTCAGGTTTTCCATTTGATTTTCTTAATTCCCGTATGTTTTATTTTTGTGAATAGAGGTTTCCGTGAACTTGCCTATGCCCGTTCTTTCGCATATTTGCAAATCATTGTTGTTCATATGATTTTCGTTAAATTTACATTTAAGCTTTCGCCCTTTAAAATGTTTTGGAGTGTTAAAGAACCCATACTTTGTTCGGCAATAATGGGTGCTGTTGCAATACTGTTTAAATCATTCATAAACAATAACTATTTTCTTCAATTTGCAAGTGTTTTTGTTTGTATGATTGTTTATTTTGCATTACTTTTCATATTCCCCGAATATAGAAAATTCTTATTGGAACGGTATGTTTCCATAAAAGATAAAATGTTATCAGTCGTAAAAAGAGGTTAGTTTTCAATGAAAAATACGATTTTTTTAGTTATTGATTCGCTTAATTATACAAGAGTTAGTGAAACCGATAGAAAATTAATGCCTTTTTTAAGGTCATTGGAAGATAAGTATGTTTCTTGTGAAAATATGTTTTCTCAAGCTCCATATACCGAAGCGGCAGTACAGAGTCTATACTGCGGTCAAAATGTTCTTGACAACGGTGGTTATATTGAAAGATATAATATGTCTCCCAAGACAATTTTTGAGGTTTACAAAGAAAACGGATACGATGTATATTACAATTCTTTTCAACCACAATGCTTTCCTTCATCCCTGAGAAGGGGAGTAACCGACATTTATAACAGTGTTGGTTTTGAATTATCTGCACTATGGCATTATCGTTTGCTTCATTACAGCAATTTAAAAGAATTAGATGAAATTGATAAAAAACAATTAGTCCGTTTGTTTGATGATAATCTTTATGAATGGAAAAAGTTCTTAACGGCTTTAGTAAACAAAGATAAAGAAGTCGAGTTAATAATTGAAAATGCTCCTGCGTACAAATCACAGTCATATTTAAAGTTTTTAAACAGGCAAATTGAAAAATACGAATTAAATAAACTTGATTTTATCAATGGTTTTTTAGAAAAGGGATTACAACACGATTTATTCAAAATTCCGTATTTTTCACAATATTTAAAGATAAAAGACCCGAAAATCAACGACCAAATTAATGAGGTATTAACTCCTACATTTTTGCGGATTGATAAACTTAACAAAAAATTGAATTTCAAAAATAACCATGTACCTTTCGGAAAAATCTTTAAATTGGGTCTAAATCTTATTTTCAAGCCTTGTAGCGATTCAGTTAAGCAACTCGGAAAAGCTTTTCTTTCCACCCTTAATGCTTACACCGACCCGGATTTATTGGAGAGAATTACAAATCCGGGCGTATTTAAAAATGCTCCGTCTTTAGAAAAGCATATTAACCATTTTTACAACTGGTTGGATGATAAGAAAAGTGATAACCCGTATTTTGCTTGTATTCATGTTGATGATATACACAGTCCCGAAGAATTTTTCTCTTACGATACCGATAATATTGACAGGATTAAACAACAAGCCAAAACAATTAATAACTATCTTGATTCTTTAGATAAAAACTTTTGTGGTTCTATTACTCACGATTTGTCTTTGATTCATATTGACAATGTAATTAAAGAGATTTTTGAAGAGTTGGAAAAAAGAAACGAACTGGATAACACCACGGTTTACATAATGGCTGACCACGGATTTGCATTTAGTTATAATCCGATTAGAACAACATTTGGCATTGATTTCTTTCTTGAAAACTACCGTATTCCATTTGTTATGGTTGATAAATCGCTTGAACACAAGCGAGTTACCGAGCTTCACGAAAGTAAAGATATTCCGCTTACTGCTCTTAAAATGTCCGGACTTACGGTTCCGGAAAACTTTACCGGAAAATCAGTGCTTGAGGAGGGCTATGATATTTTAGGCATTGAATATTGCGGTAGCGGTTGTCCTGACCTTAGAAGAAGACAGTTAATGTTCGGTGCTTTCGACGGCAGGGAATTAATAGGACTTAAGCAGGGATTATTTCCGACCAATGCCAAACTTAAGATTTCCGAATACTACGATTTAGTTAAGGACCCCAAACAAAAGCATTGTAAAAATCCTAATAAGCTTAAAAATGATGCTTTAACAAAGTATATAATTGACAGAAGAACAAAAATTACCGAATATGTTTTGAGGAATCAACATGAATAAAATTCAAACCGAATTATTATCGCTTTTAAAACGATGTGCTGACATTTTAGACCAAAACAATATTAATTATTGGTTGGCATTCGGAACGGTTTTAGGTGCCGAACGACATAAGGGATTTATACCGTGGGACGATGATATAGATATTTATATTGACGGAAAAGATTATGAAAAACTTCAAAAGATATTTTCTAACGGTCCTTTAAATAATTTGATGCTACACGATTTTACAACCGTTAAAGATTACCCTTATGTTTTCCCAAAAATAATTGATATAAATACCGAGCTTAAAGAAAAGAGATTTGAAAACTCTAATTATATCGGAGGTATTTATATTGATGTGTTTCCATTATTTTCCATTAGTGATTTTCAATTTCCGAGATTTTGCGGTAATTTAAGAAGATATTTTAATTACTCGATTGTTCAATCAAATTATTACCGTACAACCAAGGGAGATAGGTTGTTAGTTCAATCATTTTCAAAAGTTTTAAAATATTTTGATGTCAATAAGGCTCAAAAGCGTTTATGTAAAATTTACGCAAAAGGCATTGGAAGTAAAACCTTTGTTACCGACCCAACCCAGTTTTTTGACTTCGCATTACATCCTAAAAGTTTTTTTGATGGTTATGATACTGTATCTTTTGAGTGTAATGATTTTAAAGCACCGAAAAACCATAATAAATATTTAGAAAATGAATATGGTGATTATATGAAATTGCCCGATGAGGAAAAACGCATTTCAAATCACAGTTTTGTTTATTTAAAATTTGCAGACGGTGAAGTTTTTAAGCCGTAATATATACACAGTATTTTTAGTTAAGAGGAATATATATGCTTACAAATCTACAATCCACTATTGTAAATATTATAAATACATCTTTACAAAATGGTTGCAATTTTACAAAGGAAGATTTTTCCTTAATTAACGGTGAGTCCGAGTTTGAAATTTTTGAAGAATTTAAGCAACAAGCGGTTCTTACATTAACTACTCCGATTTATCACTTACTGCCTTTGTCAAATTCCTGCAAAACCAAATGGGAAGATTTTGCCTTAAAAACCATTGCATCGGGTATGAAAATTCAAAAGCTTGAGGATTATACATGCAAGGTATTAAAACAAAATAATATCGACTGTGTGGTATTAAAGGGTAGTGCCTCTGCAAGTTATTATCCAAGCGGTATTTACCGTACTTTCGGTGATGTTGATGTACTTGTAAATCCAAAGGACTTTGAAATTGCCGCATCGGTTTTAGAAAACAATGATTTTACAAGATTGACCGGAAACTATGACGACCCGAGAAATACTTCTTTTAGCAAAAACGGAATTGTGGTTGAATTACATCATTCTTTTTTTGATAAAGATTGGCTTGACAATATGCTGTTTGACTCGATTTCAAAAAGTAAAACATATAGTATAAATGGTTTATCTTTGCCGATTTTACCTGATTTTGAAAACGGAATTATTCTCCTTGACCATGCGAAGCAGCATCTTGACGGCGATTTAGGTATGAGACAGTTAATTGACTGGATTGAATTTGTCAGAAGTGTTTGTAATAACGATTTTTGGAATAACGAATTTTCAAATATTGTTGAAAAATCCGGTTTGACTAAACTTGCAAAAGCTTTAACAATGATTGGTAAAAAATATTTTTCTTTGCCGAGTAATATTACATGGTGCGATGATTGTTCCCAAGAAACTGCCGATGAACTATTCGTTTTTATTTTAAGTAACGGTAATTTCGGCAATAAACATAAGGGCGACCAACGAGTTGTCAGTGTTGCATCCTATAAAAACGACTTTATTTCCTGGCTTAAATACTTGCAAAACACCGGTTTAAGCCATTGGAAACTTGCACAAAAGGTAAAAATACTTCGTCCTTTTGCTTGGATTTATCAAATTTTCAGATATATTAACAGAATTTTTAAAGACAATGTTTTAAAGCATTTCTTTATAAATAAACAATGGAAAGAGATTTCTAAGCGAAAAAAACTGTTCAAAAATCTTGATTTATAATATATCGGCGTGTTTTTCTGAACACGCCGATATTTATTTGAACAAAATACTTGACATTTTTGTTCAAAAATGTTAGTATTTGTTCATAGATTGATTTTGTCGGAGGTAAAAAAATGAGTCTTACAAGAAAACAGTTTGACATTTTAACAGCTATTGCTACTTCAAAGGAAAAACTCAGTCAAAGACAACTTGAAGAAAAGTGCGGTCATTCTCTTGGCACAATAAATAAAATAGTAAAGGAATTTACCGATGCCGGATTGGTTTGCAACGGCGAAATTACAACTGAAGGTATAGATGCCCTTGAGCCGTACCGTGCAAAAAAAGCGATTTTCATTGCCGCCGGTTTCGGCAGTCGTCTTGTACCTGTTACTCTTAATACACCGAAACCGCTTGTAAGAGTAAACGGAAAGAGAATTATTGATACCCTAATTGATGCTTGTTTAGAGGCAGGTATTAGTGAAATTTATATTGTAAGAGGATATTTAGCCGAACAATTTGACCAATTGTTATATAAATATCCTATGATTAAATTCTTGGAAAATCCGTCCTACAACGAGGCAAATAACATTTCTTCGGTAATGGTTGCAAGATATTTACTTCAAAACGCTTACATACTTGAATCGGATTTAATGCTTTCAAATCCTTCTATTATTACAAAATACCATTATCAGTCCGATGTACTTGGAATTTATAAGGATAGAACCGATGATTGGTGCTTTGATATTGATAAAGACGGTAACCTTTGTGAAGAAAAGGTCGGCGGCGTGGATACTTATCAAATGATTGGTATTTACTATTTCAATGCTGCAGACGGTGCAAAATTATCCGAACACCTAAGAGATGCTTTTAATGCTCCGGGCGGCAAGGAAAGATATTGGGAAACCGTACCTAACCAAGTATATAAAGGTCAATATAAGATTGCTTATAGACCTTGCAAAGATGAGGATATAGTTGAGATTGATACTTTTAGAGAACTAAAAGCTATTGATAAGACTTATGATGTTTAATATGGTGTTTTTATGGACAAAAATGACATAGAACTCCAAAAAACTTTAAGTCCGATTTCTGTTTGGGCTATAGCTTTTGGTTGCATAATCGGTTGGGGTTCTTTTATTAATCCCGGGAAAAAGTTTCTTCCTAATTCAGGTGTTGCAGGTACTGCAATTGCAATGGTTTTAGGTGCACTTGTTATGGTAGTTATCGCCTTTAGTTATGCCTATTTGGTACCTAAATTTCCAAAAGCCGGTGGTGAATTTACCTTTACAAAAAATTGTTTCGGCAAAAATCCTGCCTATATATGCGGTTGGTTTTTAGTTGCGGCGTATCTTACAAATGTGCCTATGAATTCCACGGCAATCGGTTTAATCGTTGACGGTATTGATGGCTCTGCTGATATTTTAAAATTCGGTTTTCATTATCAAATAGCCGGTTTTGATGTTTGGATGGGAGAAATGATATTTGCCATGTCAATTCTCTTGTTATTTGGTTTTCTTAACATTATCGGTGTAAAAAAAGCCGGATTTATTCAAACTGTTCTTGCGGCAACTTTGGCTGTTTGTGCTTTTACTCTCTGTATTACCGGTTTGGTTTCCGCAAAAGCAAAGGGAATAAATATGACACCGATTTGGGGTTTTGATAAAACCGTCGCAATTGCCGCAAAAGCTACAACGGAAAACATAAACGATTTTGCACATACGGGAACACAAGGTGTTATATCAGCTATACTTGCAACATTCGCTATTGCACCGTGGGCATTTGTAGGATTTGATACAATACCACAGGCTGCCGAAGAGTTTAAATTTTCTTATAAAAAAGTAATGGGAATAATGTGTATTGCCATCGCTTTTGGATGTTTTGTCTACACATCAAATAATACAGTTGCTGCAGCTGCTCTTAAAAACTGGCCCGAAAGAGTAATGAACGGAGAATGGGTTCTTCTTGTCGCCGCCGAAGAGCTTATGGGTATATTCGGTAAGATTGTTATAGGTGTTGGTGTTTCCTGTGCCGTGCTTTCGGGTATTATGGGTTTTTATCTTGCTTCAAGTCGACTTATGTACTCAATGAGCCGAGACGGTTTCCTGCCGGAGTGGTTTGGTAAAATTGATGAAAAATATCAAACTCCTAAAAATGCTATGATTTTTTGCATCTTAATTTCACTTTCCGGCCCCATATTAGGCAGAGAGGCTCTTGGTTGGTTTGTTGATATGTCAGCTATCGGTGCCTCAATTGGTTATTTCTTCACCTGTGCTTCCACTTTAGTTGTTATTAAAAAAGACCGTGATGGGACAACTAAACTTAAGATTATGGCAATTATCGGTATTATTTTTTCAATATCATTTATTATACTTCAATTAATACCGATTCCCGGATTGTCAGGTGTTAATTTCGGCGAAGAATCATATATTATGTTAATTGTTTGGATTGTAATAGGTTTTATTTTCTATCTAAAACAAAGGAAAAAATTTATTAAGGATTAATTTTCAAGCAACCGTCAAATCATCTTTGGCGGTTGCTTTTTGTAATAAATTAAATAATTGTTTCGTATAATTAATTAGAAAATTTTGGAGATGAGATTATGCGAGACGAAATGAAAGACAGAGCATTAGAACTTGGGAAATATATAATTGATACCGGTTCAACCGTAAGGGCTACTGCTAATGTTTTTAAAATATCAAAATCAACGGTACATAAGGATGTTACAGAAAGGCTTAGAAAGGACGACCCGACAATCTATCAGTCGGTCAGAAATGTTTTAGATAAAAATAAGGAAGAACGGCATATCAGAGGTGGATTGGCCACAAGAAAGAAATATAAAGGTTGAATATATCTTTTTATCGTTGTATAATGATTAAAACAAACAAAGAGAAACGAAAGGAATATTCATAAATATGAAAGTGTTGTTAATTAACGGCAGTCCTCGTGATAACAGTAACACCGGGATTGCTTTAAGTGAAATTGAAAAGACTCTCCAAATAAACGGAATTGAAACTGTTACCATGCAAATAGGGAATAAGCCTATAAGGGGTTGTATTGCCTGTAATAAATGCGGACAACTTGGCAAATGTGTATTTGAAGACGATGTAAATAAGGCAGCCGAAATATTTAAAGAATGTGATGGACTTGTGGTTGGTTCGCCGGTTTATTATGCTTCGGCTAATGCAACATTAATTGCCTTTCTTGATAGGTTATTTACCAGCTGTAAAATTGATAAAACTATGAAAGTCGGTGCCTCGGTAGCCGTTGCAAGGCGCGGAGGAACTTCTTCGACCTTTGATGAGCTTAATAAATATTTTACAATTACCGGTATGCCGGTTGTTTCAAGTCAATATTGGAACAGTGTTCACGGTCGGGAAAGGGGAGAGGCTGTTAAGGATTTTGAGGGATTACAAACCATGAGAACTTTAGGAAATAATATGGCTTTTTTAATTAAATCCATCAACCTGGGAAAAGAAAGTATCGGACTTCCTAAAAAAGAAGAAAAAATATTAACTAATTTTATATAAACAAAAAAACTGCCATCGGCAGTTTTTTTGTTTTAAGGACAACATTTTTTGCAAGGTACAAAACCCTGACTGATTAATTCGTCTCTATTATTTGATACAACTTTATTTATATCTTTAATTTTTTTAGCATACTGACAGGTGCTTTTATGAAATTTCATAGAGTTACTATTGGCGATAAAGGATATTTCCCCATCAATATTTTGATTAACCGAGTCGGAAGAAGCAGTAATATTTTCCGAGGTTTCAGCATTTATTTTAGAAGATGTGCCGAGGGTTTCGGATTGGGTTTCGGTTGATACAGTGCTGTCAACATCAAAAGATGAGGCTTTGCGATATTCGTTTAAGCTCGATTCTGTCGGCTCGTTTATTTCCACAGTTTCTTTATTTTTGCTATCGCCTGTATAAGGTGTTACAACACATGCCGACAACGATAGAATAAGGCAAATCACCGACACAAAAACATAAATATGTTTATTCTTAATCATCATTTTACAATTTTTTTAATGAATTTAAGCAGTTCGGAAAATAGGATAATTAAAATTGATAATCCTATGCAGATAAACAACTGTTTTCCGTTCAAAGTTTCCAAACCGAAAACATAACCCGCCGGAGTTAATACTAAAAACAGAATAATAAAAACAACCAAAATCGATGATGTTGCCAAAAATCCGGAAAACTCAAATTTGTTTTTGAAAATGCTGTTGTGGTCTTTTAAGTTGAAAGCATGTAATATTTCAGTAAGTCCCAGAACAACAAACAACATTGTCATACCTAAACCGTAACTGCCAAACTTGATATAACCGATAACAAAAGAAATTATTGATACAACCGAAATGAAAGCGGAATTTATAAGAATATCAAAAAGGCTTCTATTATCAAAAATCCGTCCCGATAATGGGGCAGGGGAATAGTTCATTACATATTTTTCGGCTTTTTGAGTGGAGAGTGCCAATACGGGTGCACAGTCGGTTAAAAGATTTATCCAAAGAATTTGAACAGCCGAAATAGGTGGCTTTTTGAAAACCAATAAGCAAATAAAATAAATGGCAAGTTCAGCCAAGTTACAACTAATTAGAAAAGCAACAGCTTTTTGAATATTCGCAAACAATCCGCGACTTTCTTTAATAGTATTAATAATTGATTCAAAATGACTGTTGTTTATAATAATGTCGGCATTGCCTCTTGCAACATCGGTACCGAATTTACCCATAGCACAGCCTATATCCGCATTTGCAAGTGCTTGAGCATCTTTAAATCCGTTTCCGGTTATTGTTACGATTTTTCCGGACCTTTGAAAAGCATCAATAATTCTTAATTTGTCGTTTGGCGTAATTCTTGCAAATACACTGTAATTGCCGATAACCTTCGGTAGTTCTTCGTCGCTGATATTTTCAAGTTCGTTACCGCTTATTGCCAATGTTCCGTCCTTAAGAATACCAACTCTTCTTGCAACCGCTTTTGCAGTTGTCAAATTATCGCCGGTAATCATAACGGTTTTAATACCGGCACGGTCGCAAACCTTAATAGCATCAATTGTAGAAGTTCTCGGTGGGTCGTCTATACCGATTAATCCGACAAAAATCAAATCGTTTTCAATAATTTCCGATGAAGGATTGGCAGGGATTTCATCCAATGTTTTTATACCGATGCATATAATTCTAAGTGCCTCATTAGCCATTTGTTGATTAATGTCATCAATTAACTTTGCATCAATATTGCTGAATTTATCCGCTAAAACCTCCGGCGCACCCTTAACAATTGCCACAGGCTTACCGTTTATCATATTAATACTTGTCATGGTTTTTCTTTCGGAATCAAAAGGAATTATTCCGACTCTCGGAAAAACCGTATGAAGCTCATCAGTATCGCTACCGCAGTATTCAAGACAGCATTTCTTTATAGAAGCTTCGGTTGAATCGTTTTCAAGTGTAGAACATACCGCCGCTAATTTAATAATTGTTCTATGCTTTTCGCTTAAGGTAGAATCATTAATTTCAACAAAATCAGTACCGTCAAAAAGTTTTTTAACAAACATACTGTTGGTTGTAATAATACCTGTTTTATCAGAACAAATAACGCTTGTTTTACCGATTACCTCAAGTGCTTTTACCTTTTTAATGATTATATCATCACGAATGATTCTTTCAATTCCAAGTGCAATAGCAATGGTAGAAATGGCAGGAAGTCCTTCGGGAATTGCGGCAACAGCCAAAGCCATAGCATTTAGAAGGGAAGTGGCAGTGGTTGAAGCAAATCCGATGTTTTTAAAATTAATAATCAAACTAATGATAAAAATAACAAAACAAATTGCAAAAATCGAAATATTCAGTATCTTTTCGGTGCCTTCCAATCTCTTTTGAATAGGAAGTATATCTTCACCGGCTTGTTGATTAATTGCGGAATTTCTGCCTATTTCGGTATTAAGGCCGGTTTCAACTACAACACCTTTTGCTGTACCTGTAAGTGCAACGCAACCGGAATATGCCATATTAATTCGCTGATTAATAGGTGCGATATCCTCGACCAAAATATCCGAATGTTTATTTACGGGAATATCTTCGCCTGTCAAAATAAATTCGTTACAGGAAAAATTAAGAGTATCAATTAATCTGACATCGGCAGGAACAATATCGCCGGACTTAATTTTAATTATATCACCGGTAACTAATTCTTCGGAATTTATTGTTTTTTCGACACCGTCACGAATTACCGTCGCATTTGGATTGGTAATACTTTTTAGGTTATCTAAAGCAATTTCACTTCTATACAACTGAAAGGCGCTGATAAGAGAATTAAGTATAATAATTCCTATTATTAATATAGGAGAAAATATATCCGATTTATTGTAAATAATATTAAAAATTAATGTAATAACAGCTATTATTGATAAAATGTATGCGGATTTGCTCTTTAATTGATAAATAAAATGCCTGAAAAAGGAAGGCTTTTTAAGATTTGTAATGGAATTTTTACCTATACTTTGCAGTTTTTCATAAGCCGAACCGTTTGTGTAGCCGTTTTCAAATGAAACATTAAATTCTTTTTGTATTTCGTTTAATTCAGAACTATGCCAAATCATATTGCAACTCCCTAAACATTAAGCTCGGATTCAACCGAAGAATCATAATACTTTGATAGTATCGGCTCAATATAGTTTTTATTAAACTCTTCAACCTGAGAGACACTTCTTCCGATGAATTTATCGGGATTAAGTTCCTTTATGATTTCGTCTTTGTTAAGCGGAATAGACTCGTCTTCTGCCAATAAATCAATTAAATTGTTGTTAAGACCGTCAAGCTTGACCCGTTTTGCGGCTGAATGGGAATGAACCCTGATAATTTCGTGTAATTGCTGTCTGTCGCCGCCACGCTTAACCGATTTCATCATAATATTTTCGGTTGCCATAAAGGGCAGTTTCTCGTTTACACGCTTTTCGATAACCTTTTCATATACTACGATTCCGTCAGTAATGTTGATATAAATATTTAAAATGGCATCAATCGCAAGAAATGCCTCGGCTACCGATATTCTTTTGTTAGCGCTATCGTCAAGTGTTCTTTCAAACCACTGGGTTGAAGAGGTAAATGCGGTATTTTGCAAATCGCAAATTACATACCTTGAAAGTGCTGAAATTCTTTCACTGCGCATGGGATTTCGTTTATAAGGCATTGCAGAAGACCCGATTTGGGATTTACCAAAGGGTTCTTCCATTTCCTCAAAAGACTGAAGAATGCGAAGGTCGTTTGAAAACTTATAAGCACTTTGAGCAAAACCGCATAAAGCAGAAAGCATATAATAATCGGTTTTTCTTGAATAAGTTTGACCTGAAACCGGAACGCAATCGGAAAAGCCCATATATTGGGCAATCAGGGAATCAAGCTTCTTTACTTTTTCTTCATCACCTTCAAACAGTTCCATAAAACTTGCTTGGGTGCCTGTTGTACCTTTAGAACCTAATAATTTCAAGGAAGAAATTTGATATTCAAGGTTATTAATGTCGCCAACCAACTCGTTCATCCAAAGTGTAGCCCGTTTACCAACCGTAGTAAGCTGCGCAGGTTGTAAATGGGTGTAGGCAAGGCAGGGAAGTGATTTGTATTTTTCGGAAAAATCTCTTAAATTTTTAAGAACTCTTGCCGCTTTTTTCAAAACAAGCTTAGCCGCTTCATTCATTGCTACAATATCGGCATTATCTCCGACATAGCAACTTGTAGCACCGAGGTGAATTATTGGCTTTGCATTCGGACATTGAACACCGTAGGCATAAACATGGCTCATTACATCGTGCCTAACTTCTTTTTCACGAGCTTCAGCAACATCATAATTAATGTCATCAGCGTATTTTTCAAGTTCCGAAATTTGTTCATCACTGATTTCAAGACCTAATTCCTTTTCGGATTTTGCAAGAGCAATCCAAAGTTTTCGCCATGTTTTAAACTTGAAATCAGATGAAAAAATGTATTGCATTTCTTTACCGGCGTATCTTGTAGATAACGGCGATACATAAGATGTTTTATTATCAGACATAATTTTCCTCTAAAGCATTAATATTTTTATTTAATAATAATACCATTATTAGTTAATTTTGTCAAATGTTAAAGTATTATTCGGCGCTTTGAAATATTTGTAGGCTTTGGCATACTTATGTTGCTATTATCTATCCTTGATAAACATTTTACTTGCGGTATAATCACCGGATTATTGGGTTGCACCACACAAATTAACAATACAATAACACCGTCTTATCAATTTCATCGCATCCTCTCCCCTTAATTATACAAAATATTCATTTTGTATAATTAGATATAGAAGTACAAGCCGATTTGTGATATCGGCTTTTTTCTTATATATTTAGTTTGATGCCCTTTCCCTATAAATTAAAAAGGCTGTTTGCCAATTTGTTTAATGTAAAATCAACCAATGATGCCACCAGCGACATAATTATTAATATAATATTCTTTTTTGTCAGCTTTGCAAATCTTTCTGCTAAATTTCCGTTAGTGAATTTGTTAAATGACATTTTTGATAAATTAGACGAAAACTCAAAATTATATTTTGATACGCTTACAACCGAAATAATAAACACCGCCAATGTGGGCGCTAATACCAAAGCGTTAAAAGCAATTCCTTTAAACTGATATATTACATAGGATTGTGCAATAACCGTCCCTACTATAATTCCCAACGATAACATATAAAACGGTATAAGAATTATTCCAAGCAAAGATACTGTCAAGAAATACAGCAAAATGTCGAGTGTTAAAAAATTTAAAAAAGTCTTACAAATTAAAAGAACATTTGTGCTGTTTTTATGTAACAATAAGTATTTTTCAAGCAAATAATCTCCTATTTTAAAATTTACCGTATTTTTGCTTGAAGAAAAAATCCCAATAAAAATGCCACCAATAATCAAAAAATAGAACAAAAATGTAATTTTATCCTTAGTTTGGATTTTAATAATTCTTAATTTTTTTAAACTCAGAACACTTCCAACTGTATTTTTCATATAATCACCCATTCTTTTAAAATATCTTTTTTATTAATTATTATGAAGCAATCGGACAAGATATTCTAATTATTTTAATTGATTATATAAAAGGTTAATGGTATAATTGATTAAAAGAAAGGACTGGCGTTGATTATGAAAAAAACCGTTTTAATTACAGGAGGTTCAAAAGGTATCGGTGCTGCCACAGCCATACTTTTTGCCGAAAAAGGCTTTAATGTTGCTATAAATTATAATAATTCTTTTCAGTCAGCCAAAATATTGGCAAATTCTCTTAACAGTCGTGGATACTCTGTCGAGATTTTTAAAGCAGATGTTTCAAATAAACTTGAAACAAATTTATTAGTTAAGGAAGTCGTTGATAAATTCGGCGGTATTGATATTTTAGTAAACAATGCCGGAATTTCGAAAATCGGGACAATAACACAAATTGACGATATTGATGCCGATATGATATTTGATGTGAATTTAAAAGGTGTATATAATTGCTGTAAAAGTGTTGCACCTTTTATGATAGGGCAAAAGTTCGGTAAAATTATTAATGTTTCCTCCATGTGGGGACAAGTCGGAGCTTCTTGTGAGGTAGCCTATTCTGCATCAAAAGCCGGTGTAATAGGACTTACAAAAGCCTTAGCAAAGGAATTAGCCCCAAGCGGAATTACCGTTAACGCAGTTGCACCGGGACTGATTGAAACATCTATGAATTCCGATATTACTGTGGAAGACCTTAATAATTTTGTGGAAGAAATCCCTCTGGGACGAATGGGTTCCCCAAGCGAGATTTCCGATGCAATTTATTTTCTCTCCTCCCCTTCTGCCGATTATATTACAGGACAAGTACTCGGAGTAAACGGCGGATATGTAATTTAGTTCTTGACTTTTATTCTTAAATTTTATATAATTGTAAAAATATATTTTTTTGGAGGGCGTTATGGCTTATTATTTTAAAGAGATTTCTCATACTTTCAACGAGTATTTATTGGTTCCCGGATATTCTTCTTCGGAATGTATTCCGGCAAATGTTTCCCTTAAAACTCCCCTTGTTAAATTCAAAAAAGGCGAAGAACCGGCAATTTCAATGAACATTCCCCTAACATCCGCCATAATGCAGTCTGTTTCGGGCGAAAGGTTGGCTGTTGCTCTTGCTAAAGAAGGCGGTGTTTCCTTCATTTACGGTTCTCAATCGGTTGAAGACGAAGCAAAAATGGTAGCCCGTGCAAAAGCATATAAAGCAGGTTTTGTTATCAGCGATTCTAATATTTCACCTGAAAGCACATTAAAAGATATTTTAGATTTAAAAGAGAAAAACGGACATTCCACCATTGCAGTTACCTCTGACGGTACTGAAAACGGAAAACTTTTGGGTATTGTTACAAGCCGTGATTACCGTGTCAGCCGTATGAGTGCAGATACACTTGTTAAAGACTTTATGACACCGTTGGAAAAACTGATTGTTGCACCGGAAAACACCTCTTTAAAGGAAGCTAACGATATTATTTGGGATAACAAACTCAATTCCCTACCCATCCTTGATAAGGACGGAAAACTTAAGTATTTTGTCTTTAGAAAAGACTATGAAGCTCACAAAGAAAATCCGTGTGAATTGTTAGACAGTCAAAAAAGATATGTCGTTGGTGCCGGAATTAACACAAGAGACTATGAAGAAAGAGTTCCTGCATTAATCGAAGCAGGTGCCGATGTTCTTTGCATTGATTCCTCGGAAGGATTTAGCGAATGGCAGTCAAGAACAATTTCTTTTATCAGAGAAAAATACGGCGATACCGTAAAGGTCGGCGCCGGTAATGTAGTAGATAAGGAAGGATTTTTATTCCTTGCCAAAGCAGGTGCCGATTTTATTAAAGTCGGTATCGGAGGCGGTTCGATTTGCATTACCCGAGAAACAAAAGGTATCGGTCGAGGACAAGCCACTGCATTAATTGATGTTTGCAACGCCCGTGATGAATACTTTGAGGAAACAGGAATTTATATTCCGGTTTGTTCCGACGGAGGAATTGTTCATGACCATCATATGACATTGGCACTTGCTATGGGTGCCGATTTCTTAATGCTGGGAAGATATTTCGCAAGATTTGACGAAAGTCCCACAAACCGTGTTTCGCTAAACGGCAATTACTATAAGGAGTATTGGGGCGAAGGTTCAAACAGAGCAAGAAATTGGCAAAGATACGATTTAGGCGGCGACAAAAAGCTTCACTTTGAAGAAGGCGTTGACTCCTATGTTCCCTATGCCGGTGCCCTAAAAGACAATGTTGCTTTATCACTCAGCAAGGTTAAATCCACAATGTGTAATTGCGGCTCACTGAACATTCCTGATTTCAGAAAGAATGCAAAACTAACCCTTGTTTCTGCAACAAGTATTGTTGAAGGCGGAGCACATGATGTTATTCAAAAGGAAACTTCTCTCGGTACAATAAAATAAACAATTATTAATTATTCACTTAATAAAAATTACAGCCACCGCAATTTATTACTTGCGGTGGCTGTTGCTATATTATATTTAAGCTGTTAATTTGCTACACTTGATGTTTCGGAAGAAGATGATGGCATAACATCGTTAATGAAATCGTGCAACTTCTTTGTAGCAATATCCATATCGTAGAAGTAGTACCAAACACCGTTCTTAAAAGCTTCGCTACCACTCTTTGGATTACATTCCTTATCGGGTAATGAAAGGTTTTCAATCGTAGGAGAACTTGTTGCTGCCCAGGCGGCATAACCGAGTATTTCCTTATTTGAAAGAGATGTTTCGCAGTTTTCAAGCAAAGATGAAACCATACCGGGGTATTTTGTTAAGGAAACCTTTTTAACCTTGTCGTAAACAACAGACAGTACTTCCTTTTGTTTGTTACCACGGTCAACATCGCCACCGGCGGAATATCTGTTTCTTGAATATGCAAGTGCTTGGGCACCGGTTAAGGTTTGCATTCCTGTAGTTGTAAGCTTATCGTAAGTAAGTCCTATTCTGTTTAACTCTCTGTAATATTTATTATTAATTATATCCATTTCCTGAGAATCAACATCCAACTCTACCCCACCGATACTGTCAATTAATGAAGTAAATCCAAAGAAATTGGTTGTTACATAATCGGTAATATCAAGATTAAAGTTTTGGTTTAATGTTTTAACTGCCAGTTCCGCACCGCCGAAAACATAAGCATGGGTAAGTTTATCATGGTCGTGTCCGTCAATGGCAACATAAGTATCTCTTGCGATTGAAGAAAGTTTAATCTTATCGTGCTTTTTATCAAGGGTTACAATCATTATAGAATCCGACCTGCCGGAAAAAGAATTCTTTCTTGAGTCAATACCGAAAAAGGCAATATTCTTAACATTACTGTCTTTAAATACATCATTTGCACCAAGAGAATCTTCATTGAAATCCTTAGATTTATTAACCTTGCCAAGCAGTGAATTGGCAAATATTAAACCGGCAGCTAACAAGGCAAAAATCACAGCCAAAATAATGCAAAGAATTTTTAAGGTTCTTTTTTTACTTTTTTTGCGTTTTCTTTTTTTCGCAGAATGTTTACTATGACTGCTACTGCTTATATCAATATTTTCGCTGTTTGAAAAACTCATTAAATCCTTCTCGTTGTTATCCATTATACATACCTCTATTGCATAAATTAAGAGTAGTAAAAACTACCCTTATTATTAAAAACTTTTTCCGTACTTTGAACCGAAAAACTTTGCTTTTAAAAAACCTGAACCTTTAACAAGCCAATTTGTCTTTTCGGGGCTTGAAACCCTTGCCTCAACATATTTAATATTGTTTGTATTAATATAAACATCTAAAAGCAGTTCGCTAATTCTACCTAAATACCTTGCGTGAAAAGAATCATACCGGGACTTATCAATTCGTTGGTCAAGTTTATCAAGAATATCAAAAATCCACTGACAGTAGTCGCAAAAAACTTCCCGTTTCATTATAAACATATTAAACATATGGGCAGTTTTGCGTGTTTTTAAAAGATTAAACTCATCAGAATACTCGGGATAAAATTCTTTTAGTATTTCCCCTGCCTCATCAAGGGGCTCAATATACATAGTGTGCTTATAATGGTCATATAAATTTTCAATATAATAATTACGAAGTTTAGGCAAGATAACATCGGCTTCATTAAGCATTTTGTCGGCTTGGCTTAACGACAAAACACAATCAAAAAAATCCTTAGACTTTCTTTGTGATACAAAATGTCTACGATAATGCACAAGCCCGATATAATCGTTATTAAGGTTTTTCCAAGCCCAGTACATTCCCGTCAATTCGCAAAAATAGGGATTTTTTTCGGAAATATTATCGCCGGTATTATCGGGAGTATATCCAAGAGATACCTTACCCTCTGCGCCTACCTGAAGAGGTAGATACATAGAATCTTTAGGCATATTATAATTCTTATGCGTTGCAACAATTACCTTAATATCCTTCATTCAAATCTCCTGAAAATCACTGAACAATATCATCATACTTAAATACAGCCAAAAATGTTTTAAAAATGATTTTTAAATCCAATAAAAAAGATTGCTCTCTTACATATTTAAGCTCAATCGCCTGTCTTTTACCGTCGGTATAGGTTAGTTTGTTTCTACCTGAACATTGCCAAAGACCGGTAGCACCAGGTTTAACCGATAAAAGCAAATCACGGTCGTTACCGTACTTTTGCAGTTCTTCTTCGGTTATGGGCCTTGGTCCCACAAGGGACATATCACCAATCAAAACATTGAATAACTGAGGTAACTCATCAATGCTTGTCTTTCTAATAAATTTACCAATGCCGGTAACACGG
This sequence comes from Ruminococcaceae bacterium UBA1734, assembly GCA_002315765.1. Taxonomy (GTDB): domain Bacteria; phylum Bacillota; class Clostridia; order Oscillospirales; family Acutalibacteraceae; genus UBA737. The sequence continues at coordinate 48,954 of DCIE01000070.1, read as the reverse complement.
CGGTCATGCTCAATCTTGAACTCGCTTTTAAAACTGTCGAGTTCTTCCTTTGAAAAAAAGTCTTCCAAATGGTCGGAGCCTACTTTCATACTCCTGAATTTAAGAACCCCGATTTTTCTGCCGTTAAGTCCAATTCTCGGGGATTTGTAAATCACGGGACCGAAATCCCAAAACTTAACAAGCAATGAAACAACTATTAAAATCGGTGATGTAATAATTATACCGATTAAAGAAAAAATAATATCAAGTAGTCTTTTTACAAAACGGTAAATACATTTATTGTTCAGTTTACTCAAACCTTTACATAAGAATTAAAGCAATGATAACATTAAACCAAAATAAGCATTGACATTATATCACATCAAAACTTCAATTTCAACAAAAATTAACAATTTTATACAATTTGTGATATATGTACAATATGACTATTTCTCCATTAATTTTAACTGTCTAATATCCTTACCGATAAATTTTTTGGTAACATAAAGTCCCATAATTCTCGAAGAAACTCTGGGTGAATATTTGATTTCTATATCACGCATTGTAAGATTGGTATTAATAATCGTAGGTTTTTTAGACAAAATTCTTGAATTAATAATATGATAAAACACCGATTGACCGTAAGGCGACAAACATTCGCTGCCTAAATCGTCAATAATCAGAAGGTCGCAATCCAAAATGCTGTCATATGTAGTATTTACATGTAAATTAAAATGTTCATTTTCAATTTTTGTAAACAAATTAAAGGAAGGAAAATACAAAACATTATATTCCCTATTAATAAGTTCTTTTAAAATTGCAAGAGATAAATGGGTTTTGCCGAGTCCGGTTCCTCCGCAAACCAAAATATTTTCAGATGTATTGGGATTGAAATTGATGGTGTATTCCTTTAAAAATTTGAATATTGATGTCATTCTTTTTTTCGGAGAAACATCACCGATAACCTCATCGGTATAATAATTAAGGTTAAAATTCTCAAAAGAACAATCATTAAGGGGGATATTTTCGGAATATTCCCGGGCAATTAATTTTTTAGCCTTGTTTTTAACGCAGGAGCAATATTCTCCGTTTACAGTGCCTTCATCATTACATAAATTACAATTATACTTAAAGGGCTCAATATTTTCAGCAGCCAATAAAGCTTCTTTAACTTTCTTAAGCTTTGAAAACTCAACACCAAGCTCCTCAACCCGCTTAGTATTACCTGATAAACTAAGAGTAACCGTTTGAGAACAAATAGCAGACATTTTATTACAAATATCTGTATATTCCTTATTGGTGATTTTTAAATTTTCCAATTTATTATCATAAGCGTATTTTCTTTGGCGAAGTTCTTTTTTCTGTTCATCTAAAATGATTGCATAGGCATTGTTTTTATTCATAATCACTTATCCTCCGAATCAATCATTTTTTCGTACAAGTCCAAATCATAAGCCGCATAGTCATTACTAATCTTACTGTTCGAGCCTGAAGCCAAGTATTCCTTAATGCTTTCAGCTTTAACCAAACCGTCTTTCTTCCAATTTTCTATGATTTTTGCAGTATAACCAAATAAAAATTTAGATTTTGTATCAACACAAACATTATAAGCCAATGTTAGCACTTCATCATCAAGCGCCCATTCATCAAACCATAATTTTGCACAAGACAACTCTTTTTCGCTGGGCTTCCTTTTTTCTATTCCAAAGCAATTTAAAACTCTTTTCCAAGAAAGCTCCGCTTTTATATCACTTGAGATTAAGCTTTCGGCATCGGCAACGGAAGATACATCTTCATTTGCCCATCGAACGGCAGTTTTTTCGAGAAATCTTACATTCATTTTGCCGAGACTTACGGCGTACTGTAACAAAAACAAGATTACAGTAACATCAAGTCCCAAATCGTCATAGAAATATACAAGCGCTGAAGATTCGTTGGTTTTCAAGTTTCTGCCGAATTTAATTTGAGCATCTCTTAAAATTAAAGCAATATTTGAATCTTCAAGACCACGGGTAACAACATCCTTCCGTGAAGGCTTTTCGTTCTTTTCGGTGGCAACTTTCTTGAGGTTTTTTTCTTTTAAATTATCCAAAGAGTCATCACAAAGAATTTCCCTTTGCTTCCAAAAAACAAGTGCATCCTCTACATCATTGGAAGAAATTCCTAATTTTTGTGAAATTTCGGTAACATCGATACCGGAAGCAGAGTTTCTGTAAATATAAAGTGCGACCTTAAGTTGCGTAGCGGTTGCTAATTTTATACACTCATCAACAATAGAAGAAGGAAGCGAAAAAACGGCACCGAAAGATTTAGGATTAAAATAATATGCCATTTTTATGACCTTACCTTTCTGCTAAATAACACCTTGGATTTAATCTGTTTCGGTTTCTTTAATAAGCTTTCCAACAACAAGATACCTTTCGTGCTCCGCTGATGTGCAGGTGCTTAAGGTTACAAGTTTGTCATTGGTATCCAAATCTATGGAATCTTTAATATTTTTAACTAAAAATTTCGGATTTTTACAAAGTTCTATAAACTCGTTTTTTCCTTCATCGGTATAAAAATTATAAGAATTAAGGATATGACGGTCGTCATGAACAAAAGCCGAAACAATATCATACTGCAAAATCTTTCCCGGCAAATAAATATAAATATTTCTGTTTTTATTGAAAAATTCCTTGTTTCTGAACTTCTTTAAGGTACCGAACATTGTACCGTTTAACATATTGTGTCCGTAAACCATTGTATTGAAATCGGAAAAATCACTTGAATTAATCTTTTGTATAAAAATACATCCGGCTTTTTTATACTTTAAATTAATATCGTGGTAATTATAAAAGTTTTCTTCCTTAGTTACGCCACTCATTAAAATTGGGTAATCAATAACGGTGCCGTCAACCTTTATCCACGCCACAACATCGCAGTTATCACTTTTAAGACTCTTAAAATCTATGGGATTTTTTGCAAGTACCTTTGAAGCTATGCTTGAAACATTTTTCGAAGAATTTTCGTATTTAGCCGGCAAATTGTTTTTTGAGGGTAAAAATTTATATACTATAACTCCGGCGGAAAACAAAAATATTAAAAGAAACAAAATAAGTAAAACAAGCCATATTTTGCTTTTTTTCTTTTCAACTGAATTTTCTTTAGAATTCATAAATTATTTACCTTGATATTTGTTAATAGCCTTTATTTCGGTTTTGCCGCCCATATAAGGTTGTAAGGCTTTGGGGATTTTTACACTGTAATACTCGCCGTCAAAGGTGAGATTATTCTCAAGAAGTGCAATAAGCATACGAGGTGGTGCGACAACCGTATTGTTAAGGGTGTGTGCTAAATACTTCTTGCCGTCCTTATCCTTAACCCTGATGCCGAGTCTTCTTGATTGTGCATCGCCCAGGTTAGAACAGGAACAAACCTCAAAATACTTCTTTTGCTTGGGACTCCAAGCCTCAACATCATAAGATTTAACCTTTAAATCAGCCAAATCGCCTGTGCAACACTCAAGGGTACGAACGGGAATGTCAAGACTTCTGAAAAGCTCAACGGAATAACTCCACATTTTGTTAAACCATTCCATACTCTCTTCGGGTTTGCAAATTACAATCATTTCCTGCTTTTCAAACTGGTGAATACGGTAAATACCTCTTTCCTCAATGCCGTGAGCACCCTTTTCCTTACGGAAGCAAGGAGAATAACTTGTAAGGGTGAGAGGTAATTTTTCTTCCGGTGTTATAGAATCGATAAATCTACCAATCATTGAATGTTCCGAAGTGCCGATAAGGTACAAATCTTCTCCTTCGATTTTGTACATCATTGCATCCATTTCTTCAAAACTCATTACACCTGTAACAACATTTGAACGAATCATAAAGGGAGGGATACAATAGGTAAAGCCCTTATCAATCATAAAATCACGGGCATAAGCAGTTACTGCAGAGTGCATACGGGCAATATCTCCGCAAAGATAATAAAAGCCTTCCCCGGCAACCTTACCTGCAGATTCTTTATCAATACCGTCAAACAAAGCCATAATATCTGTATGATAAGGAACTTCAAAATCCGGATTGGTTTGTTCTCCGAACTGCTGAACCTCCACATTTTCACTGTCATCTTTTCCCACAGGAACACTGTCGTCAACAATGTTAGGGATTTTCATTTGAATTTCCTTAACCTTTGCTTCAAGCTCGGCTTCCCTATCCTCTAAAGCCTTTAATTCTTCGGCCTGTTGAGAAACAAGTCGTTTCATTTCTTCGGCTTCGTCTTTTTTGCCTTGTCCCATTAACATACCGATTTGTTTACTGATTTTATTACGGTTTGCCCGTAAATCATTAGCCTTTGTATTGGTATCGCACTTTTCCTTATAAAGCTCGATAACGCTATCAACTAACGGTAGCTTGTCCTCTTTAAACTTTTTCTTGATGTTATCCTTAACAACATCAGGATTTTCACAAATAAATCTTATGTCTAACATTTTAATTCCTCCGAACATAATAATAAAGCATTTTTTATTATACATATTTAAACCGTATTTGTCAAAGATAAATATGGTGATAAATTATGAAAAATGATAAGAAAAGAATAAATACCGAAATCAGTGTAGAAAGTGTTCACGGTCAACCTGTAGATGCCGCCGATATGATAAACAAATACGGAACATATCAAATCCAGCCCACAAGCGACAGTGAAAACGATTTTCCCATGATATCAGGTGGATTACCTAAAAAAATCAATAACCCAAATCCTCGTCAACCAAAATAAGGTTTATTCTGTCTTTGTCCTTTTGTTTGCCTGAAATAAGATAATTCCTGCAAATTCTTGTCAAACAGTTACAACCGTCGGTCATTGAAGGGTTATCATTATTTTCAAGGGATATACAATGTCCGAGCTTTCTGCAGGGATTATCAATTCCCAATCTCTCACAGTTTAAAGGTGCGGCTGTTTTTTTAACCCTTAGTATTCCCTCTTCTACATTTTTGACTATCTTATTTTTACCCACAATCATAATTACTTTTTTAGGACCGAAGGCAATGGCACTTATCCTGTTGGAATTACCGTCAACATTAATAAGCTCACCGTTTTCGGTCAAAGCATTGGTAGAACAAAAATAAAAATCAGCACCCACAGTCGCTTTAAATACATTAAGTTGTTCATCTGCCGAAATTCCTTTTTTGTTTCTGTCAAAGTAGTTGTAATTGCCGTTTTTTAATAAATCATTCACGCCGATTTGATTTACCGAAACCGAACCTCCGCCGGTAATAACGGCGTTTTCAAATAATAATTCCTTAACAATTTCCAAAGCTTTAGCCTTATTTTCAGCGTAGTAAGGTTTAATATTATTGTTTTCAAGAGCACGAAAAAGATTTTTATACATAATTATGACCTACCTTTTAAATAAATCAATAATACCGAAATGTCCGATGGGCTGACACCGGATATTCTTCCGGCTTGACCAATGCTATGCGGTCTTATTTTATTAAGTTTTTCTTTTGCTTCAAGCCTAAGACCGTAAACATCATCATAATTAATATCGTCCGGAATAAGTTTGCTTTCAAGTCTTAATGTTTCGTTGATTTGGGCTTGTTGCCTACTTATATAACCCTCGTATTTAATTTCTATTTCAACCTTTTCGCAAACATCATCGGGAAGTATCGGACGGTTTTTATCAAAATCGGCAAGGATTTTATAATTAAGCTGAGGTCTTTTAATCAAGTCAGCAAGGCAACAACCGGTTGAAAGGGGTGTTGTTTCGTTTTGGATAAGTACATCGTTTAGGGCATCACAAGGAGATAAATATGTATTGTTTATCCTTTCAATTTCAGCCTCTTTTTCAGCCTTTTTCTCCAAAAATTCATCATACTGTTCCTTCGAAATAAGTCCTAACTCAAAACCCTTGGGCATAAGTCTTTCATCGGCATTGTCCTGCCGTAATAAAAGCCTGTATTCACTCCTTGAAGTCATCATACGATAAGGGTCGGAACATCCTTTTGTTACAAGGTCATCAATTAATGTGCCGATATAGGATGATGCTCTTGATAGAATTAAAGCCTCCTTGCCCAAAACCTTCATAGCGGCATTAATTCCGGCTATCAGTCCTTGTGCCGCCGCCTCTTCATAACCAGATGAGCCGTTAAACTGTCCGGCACCGAATAGACCGTCAAAATCCTTAAACTCAAGGGAGGGTTTAAGTGCTGTAGGGTCTACACAATCATACTCGATTGCATAAGCATTTCGCATTATCTTGACATTTTCAAGACCTTTAATTGTATGATAAAATTTAATTTGAACCTCCTCCGGCAGTGAGGATGACATACCTTGAAGATACATTTCCTCGGTATTTTCACCGCAAGGCTCAATAAATAACTGATGCCTTTTTTTATCTGCAAAACGGACTATTTTATCCTCAATACTCGGACAATATCTCGGTCCCACACCCGATATAACTCCTGCATAAAGCGGTGAACGGTTTATATTTTTAAGGATAACTTCCTTTGTGTCATCGTTTGTATATGCAATATGGCAAACAACTTTATTTTCGGGCGGTGTCTTGGTAGAAAAACTAAAAGGAACTGTTTTCTCGTCCCCTTCTTGAAGTTCCAAAACGGAATAATCAATGCTATCTCTCGCAACTCTTGCAGGAGTACCGGTTTTAAATCTTCTGAGGGGAACTCCGAGTTCTTTTAAAGATTTTGATAGCCTTGTTGCCGGAAATGTTCCGTCGGGACCGCTTTCATAATTAACCTCGCCTACATATACCCTGCCGCCTAAAAATGTTCCGGTGGCGAAAATTACGGTTTTGCAGGTAAAATCAGCACCGAGATTTGTTGTCAAATGCCAACCGTCTTCTTTGTTTTCAACCGAAACAACTTCGGCCTGTTTTACATCGAGATTTTGCTGTAACTCAACAGCGTGTTTCATATATTCACTGTATCTTCGCCTGTCAATTTGTGCTCTGAGAGAATAAACCGCAGGGCCCTTTCCCCTATTTAGCATACGGCTTTGCAAAGTGTTGGCATCGGCGGCTTTTCCCATTTCACCGCCTAAAGCATCAAGTTCTCTTACAAGATGTCCCTTTGCCGTACCTCCTATTGACGGGTTGCATGGCATATTACCCACCCAATCAAGAGTTATGGTAAACATTATGGTTTTAAGACCGAGTCTTGCACCGGCAAGTGCGGCTTCGACACCGGCATGTCCCCCACCGATTACGGCAATATCATAATTATCAGCTTTATATTTAGGTATGCTCAAGAAAATTCCCTCTTTAATTTTATTTGCCAACACAAAATCTTTTGAATACTTCGTCCGAAACCTCGTTAGTTACACGCTTGCCTGTAAGTTCAAGTAAAGCGGCCAAACAGTCATCAACACAAACTCCCACAGCATCTAAAGTATATCCTGCTTCCAATGTGTTTTTTGCATCAAAAATGCAGTTATATGCTCTTTGAACACAATCTCGCTGTCGTTCGCTGACAAGTATTGCATCGTTATCCGAAAAATTGTTTATATTAACAAAATCCGAAATATATTTTTTAAGCTCATCTATTCCGCTGTTTTCTTTTGCGGAAATGCTTATTGTTTTCCTGCCCTTAAAAACAGATAAGTCAATTTGACTATTATTGCACAAATCCGATTTATTTAAAAGAATAATTGAATTATTTTCAAGACTATTGATTAGTTCTAAATCGTCATTATCAAAAGGTCGTGATATATCAAACACAGCAAAGATAAGTGTTGCGGTATCAAGTCTTTTCTTCGACTTATTTACACCCGCCATTTCCACAACATCATGGGTTTTTCTGATACCTGCCGTATCCGAGATATTAAGTGTTATGCCGTCAATATCTACAGTGCTTTCAATAATATCACGGGTAGTTCCGGCAATATCTGTAACAATAGAACGGTCGCTGCCGCAAAGTAAATTCATAAGTGTTGATTTGCCTACATTAGGTTTACCAACAATACAACAGTCAATACCCTCACGGATAATTTTACCCGTATCATAACTATCAATCAATTTTTTCAGCGAACAAGATATTTCTCCGAGAGAATTACCAAAGCTAATGGGATTAAGCCCATCGATTTCTTCGTCGGGATAATCGGCATAAACCGACATAGAAGCGGAAAATTCCAAAAGTCTTTCAATTATTGAATTTATTTCTTTAGAAATACGCCCTTCTTTGGCATTTCTTGAAATCTTAAGTGCCGTTTCGTTTTTAGCGGAAATAATACCCATAATACTTTCGGCGGCTGCCAAATCAAGTTTACCGTTTAAAAATGCCCTCTTGGTAAATTCGCCGTTTTCGGCAGGAACCGCACCGGCATCCAAAACGGTTCTTAAAGCATCCCGTGCCACAATTCTTCCGCCGTGCACCGAAATTTCCACCACATTTTCTCCCGTGTAACTTTTAGGAGATAAAAAAACAAGCGCAACACCATCGTCAATAACCGTTTCATTATTGACAATTTGACCGTATGACGCAGTGTATCCTTTTAGCGAAAGAAGAGATTTTCCTGAATATGACTTAAAACATTTATCAGCGATTTTTACGGCGTCATCACCGGAAATTCTTATAACGGCTATACCACCGGCGCCAAGCGGTGTTGAAATGGCTGCAATAGTCTTTTCGGACATAACAATCCCCTTTTTGTTTATTAACAATTAATTTTAACACAGTTTAATGATTTATTCAACAAATTTTACTTTTAATACGCAAAAAATCCATATTTTTCAATAATATTATTACATAGCGATAAACATTATTAATGAGATGTTTAAAATTTTGTCGTTTTTGGTATTGTAATTTTGTTTTATAATTGATATAATACATTAGTATGGATATTTCCAAATACATAAAAGGAGTATATGTTATGACAATTTCAGAAGAAGTTAAAAACATGTGTCCCATTGCCAAAGGTCCGCATCACGGTCCTGCTCCGATTCCGGAAGAAGGCAAATGGGTAGAAGCAAAAGAAATTAAAGACATTTCAGCTTACACTCACGGTGTTGGTTGGTGTGCACCTCAGCAGGGCGCTTGTAAACTTTCCCTTAATGTTAAGGGTGGTATTATTGAAGAGGCTCTTGTTGAAACAATCGGTTGTTCGGGTATGACTCACTCCGCTGCTATGGCTGCGGAAATTCTTCCGGGCAAAACTGTTTTGGAAGCCCTTAATACCGACCTTGTTTGCGATGCTATTAATACAGCTATGCGTGAACTTTTCTTACAGATTGTTTACGGTCGTAGCCAATCCGCTTTCTCTGATGACGGTCTTGTTATCGGTGCCGGTATGGAAGATTTGGGTAAGGGCCACCGTTCAATGGTTGGTACAATGTACGGAACCAAAGAAAAAGGTGTTCGTTACCTTGAAATGACCGAGGGTTATTGCACAAGAATGGCTCTTGATGAAAATAACGAAGTAATCGGTTACGAATTCGTTTCTTTAGGCAAAATGACCGACTTTATTAAGAACGGTATGGAGCCTAACGAAGCATATAAAAAATCAATGGGTCATTACGGCCGTTTCACCGAAGAAGACGGCGCCGTTAAGTATATTGACCCACGCAAAGAATAAGGAGGTCGAAGATTATGGCACAATTTGAAGGTTACGAAAGACGCGAGGGCAAAATCCTCGGCGTTCTTAAAGAATACGGTATCTCCTCTATTGATGAATGTAAGGAAATCTGTGCTAATGCAGGAATTGACCCTTATACCATCGTTCAGGAAACTCAGCCGATTTGTTTTGAAAATGCAAAGTGGGCTTATACTGTAGGTTCTGCTATTGCCATTAAGGCTGCTGAAAAGACCGGCGATAAGTCAGCCGCTACTGCCGCTGCAAATATCGGTATCGGTTTACAGTCTTTTTGTATTCCCGGTTCGGTTGCCGAAAACCGCAAGGTTGGTCTCGGCCACGGTAATTTAGGTAAAATGCTTCTTTCCGAAGAAACAGAATGCTTCTGCTTCTTGGCAGGTCATGAGTCTTTTGCCGCTGCTGAAGGTGCAATTAAGATTGCGCTTAATGCTAACAAGGTTCGTGTTAAACCTCTCCGTGTAATTCTTAACGGTCTCGGTAAGGACGCCGCTTATATTATTTCAAGAATTAACGGTTTCACCTATGTTGAGACCGAGTTTGACCCTTATGCCGAGGAAGTTAAGGTTGTTGAAACAAAGGCTTTCTCCAAAGGTCAACGCGCCGATGTTAAGTGCTACGGTGCTGACAATGTTCCCGAGGGCGTTGCAATTATGCGTCTTGAGAATGTAGGTGTTTCGATTACAGGTAACTCCACCAACCCAACTCGTTTCCAGCATCCTGTTGCAGGTACTTACAAAAAGTGGTGCATTGAAAACGGTATCAATTATTTCTCCGTTGCCTCCGGTGGCGGTACAGGTAGAACACTTCATCCTGATAATATGGGTGCCGGTCCTTCAAGTTACGGTATGACCGATACTATGGGCCGTATGCATTCCGATGCTCAGTTTGCAGGTTCTTCTTCAGTTCCGGCTCATGTTGAGATGATGGGACTTATCGGTGCCGGTAACAACCCCATGGTTGGATGTACTGTAGCCTGTGCTGTGGCTGTCGAAGAAGCCTTAAAACGCCGATAAATCAAGTGTTTCTCGCATTTTGAGTTTTTCTACGACAGAGTGAAAAAACAGTAAAAATACCAAATTGACCACCATTTGCCCACCACGAAAACAGATGTGGGCAAAAAAACAAGGGGTAGGATGTAATGTCCTGCCCCTATTTTTTTACGCTTCTTTTGAAAACATTTTTTCTATAACTCCCAAACCTTCCTGCCGAATGTTCGGTGATGCGTGCTGATATATTTGCATCGTTACGGTGATGTCTTTGTGCCCTAATCGTTCCTGAGTGTATTTCATAGGAGCACCAGATTCAGCAAGCATAGTTGCGTGCGTGTGCCTAAATGAATGGAATGTAAAGTCTGGATATTCGAGATCGTGATGTATTATCCCGCTCGTATGTTGCATTGTTCTTGGGATAATGAAAGCACCGTTTTCACGAACTGCTACAGGGTGAATTATCGACCCCTCTCCATTTGTGTTCAAAACTCTGCGATTGTCTTCATACAGACTTACATACAAGTCGTCATAGTAGATACGAGCACGCTGTTGCTTGTCGTATTCACGCTTTAATATTTCCAGTAGTTCACTGTCAAGTTCAATGGTTCGGAAAGAATTATACTTTGGATTTGAAAAGTACCAATACTTTTCGCTGTTGTGCCATTGAACCTGTCTATTGATTGATACCGTTCGATTATCAAAGTCGATATCTTCCCAATAGACACCAAATGCCTCTCCGAGTCTCATACCACATCTATATCCAAACTGCATCGGAATAAAAGAAGATGAACCTTCTGGGAACCTCTTGAATATCATTTCTATCTTATCGCTTGGTATATATACATGAGGAGAAGACCTCGTAGGAGTGTCAGGAACCGCCCTATCAGACGGTATCTTGACCATCCTCATAGGATTGCTCTGTATGAATTGAACCGTGTCTACGGCGTAATTTAGCGAGCCTGAGAGTATCCTACGGATTGTTGTCAGCGTATTCCGTGAGTACCCATCATTGAACATGGAACTTAATGCACCGGTATAAAGATTATAATCTCCGAGTTTCATTGAGCCGTCATAAACCTTTTTTGCAATAAATAAGAATATACCGCAGTTTACAGTGCTTGTTGTAACCGATACACCAATATTCCAAGCGCCTTCTTGAACGGCAAGTTTCTTTATACCGCCGAAATATCTATTGAAAGTTGACTTAAAAGCAGTTACAAATGTGTCGGAAAGAGAAAAGATTTTAACTTCTTTTGCCAAGTCTTTATCAACAAGAACATCGCTGTAATAATTCATTTCACGGCGGTCTCTGCTACGCCACCTCATATAGAGGAAATTCTTTTTACGGTATATATAATTAATTACGGCAACCGGTATGGCAAGAATAACCATAATAAGCGGTGCAAAATAACTGACATTTGCAAGAATTACGATAAAACTTGCAACCGAAATTATCGAAGAAATAATGGAAAATAAAGAATTGAGTGTATTAACCGGTCGCATACTTGCTTCTCTATGTGCATTTTCCATTTTCTCATAAAATTCGGGCATATCAAAATTTTTAAGGTCGATATCCTTGGCTTTTGAAATAATTTTAATTTTAATTGCATTGGTTACAAGCTCATTCGCCACACGCATAATCATAGTATGTACAGTACCCGTTAAAGACACTATAAACTGAAAAGCAAATTGCAAAATCAAAATAAAAATTATCCTATTAAAGCTATCTATTGTACCCTTAATTACCTCGGCCAAAAGGTTTAGCACCTGTGCTGAAATAATGGCGGTAATAACCGGAAAGATACCGTTTAACAATGAATTTAACATCATAACAATTAAAATCCACGGTTTAGCATCCCATACAAGCCTAAAAATATAAAAAAGTCTTGAAAAAAATTTAGACACAAGCCGCCATAAATATCCGGGAACTTGGGATAATTTTTCGGGTTTAGGTTCTTTTAATTTTTCGGTAGCGTTAAACATACCTCTTGGAGGAGGTCCCCACATACTTTCATCTCCTACATTATAATAATGTACATATAGGGTTACCCGATAAGAGTAACCCTAAACTTATTTAATATAAATATTATCACCGTTAATTCCGAAAAGCAAGTTTTCTTTATTATGACAATCGGATGAATAAATTATTTTTTCTTTATTTTCAATAATTTTATTAAGTATTTCTTTTTGGGGATATGGTGTTGTTCGGTAATTTCTCGCAACAGCACCGAAATTAACCTCAAAACATAATCCTTTACCCATTAATTTATTTAATGCTTTGGTATAGGCATCAACATATCGTTTATTATTAACATCAAACAAATCCTTGTTCTCATTGAATTTTGTAATAATATCAAAATGTCCTACAATGTCGCATTTTGTCTTATTGTAAATATCGCCTACAAGGTTATAATAATCCTCGGCTAAAGCATAGAAATCCCCATTGTAAAACCTATTTACAGCATCGATTAATACCTGTTTTGAGTAGTCGATGGAAATATAAACTCCGTCTTTAAGAACATAGTGTACCGAACCGATAACATATTCATAAGTATCGGTCTTTTGGGTGGAATAATAATCTTGCTCAACACCTAAAAGTATTTTGATTTTGCCTTCGTATTCTCTTTTAAGACGACTAATTTCTTTAATATACAAATCGGTATTTTCGAGAGTCATACAAAAAGGGTCCTCATCGGGAATATCGGTATAACTATGACCTGTAAATCCGATTTCGGTACATCCCATATTAATTGCCGTTTTAACAATATCCTCGGCAGTATCCGAGCCATCGCAAAATACCGTATGTGTATGATAATTATTTCTAATCATTTTGTCATTTTTTCCTGTTTAACCTTATGGTCTATTATATGTCTTGATGCTAACTCTCGGTGAACATCTTCCACGCTAATACCCATTTCAACCATAAGTACCATAGCGTGATATGCAAGGTCTGCTAACTCATAAACGGTTTCTTTCTTGTCGTCAGCTTTTCCGGCAATAATTACTTCGGTACACTCTTCCCCGACCTTTTTAAGAATTTTGTCTATTCCCTTTTGGAAAAGATATGTGGTGTAAGAGCCTTCGGGTTTATCCTTTTTTCTACCCTCTAAAAGCTCGTAAAGATTTTGCAAAGAAAATTCGTGGAGTTCATCACTTGAGTATATCTCTTTTGTGAAACAACTATCACTGCCGGTATGACAGGCAGGTCCGTCTTTTTCCACAACCACAACCAAAGCATCTTTATCACAGTCGGCTGTAATGCTGACAATATGTTGATAATTACCGCTTGTTTCCCCTTTTAGCCATAATTCCTGTCTTGAACGGCTGAAAAAACAAGTCAATCCCTTTTCCATTGATATTTTAAGGGATTCTTTATTCATATAAGCAACAGTAAGAACCTTTTTGCTGATAGAATCAACAACTACTGCAGGAATAAGTCCGTTTTCATCATATTTCAGTTCGTTAATATCAATCATTTTTATAACCTCACATTAATTCCGTTATTATGTAATTCTTGTTTTAAATCCTTAATTGCCACTTCGCCGAAGTGGAATATCGAAGCCGCAAGACCGGCATCTACCGTAGGAAGTTTATTAAATAATTCCACAAAATCATTTGTACTACCGGCACCGCCCGAAGCGATAACCGGAACATTAACAACATCTAAAACCTTTGACAGCATTTCGGTATCAAAGCCTTTTTTGACACCATCGGTATCAATGGAATTTAATACAACCTCACCTGCTCCCGAATCGACACAGTGTTTTATCCAACTAACTGCTTCCATACCTGTATTTTCTCTACCGCCCTTTGCAAATACTCTGAAAACTCCGTCAACTCTTTTTACATCGGCGGAAATTACAACACACTGGTTTCCGTATATCTTAGCCGCTTCGGGTATTAAATTCGGATTTTTAATAGCTCCCGAATTAACGCTTACCTTATCGGCACCGCATTTTAAAACCCTATCAAAGTCATCAACGGTATTAATACCTCCGCCAACCGTTAGAGGAATAAATATTTTAGATGCCACCTCGGTTAAAATTTCGGAAAACAGTTTTCTACCCTCAAAAGAAGCGGTTATATCATAAAAAACAAGTTCATCGGCACCGTTTTTTGAATAGTAATCGGCAAGTTCAACAGGTGAAGAAACATCATTAATACCCTCAAAATTTACGCCTTTTACTACCCTGCCGTTTCGCACATCAAGGCAGGGAATAATTCTTTTCGTTATCATCGAGCCACCTCAATCGCACGGGACAAATCAATATCCCCTGTATAATATGCCTTACCGATTATGGCGCCGTAAATATTCATTTCGGAAAGTTTTTTAACATCTTCCATTGTAGATACTCCGCCCGAAGCGGTAATTTGAAGGCTATATTTTTTTGAGAGTTCGGAATACAGCTCAAGATTGGTACCTTTCATAGCACCGTCCTTTGAAATATCGGTGCAAATAACGGTTTTTACTCCTATTTTTTCCATATCGTCAAGAAAATTTTCGAGAGTGATTTTTGATTTTTCGGTCCAGCCCTTTATGGCAATATAACCGTCTCTAACATCTGCACCAACAGCTATTTTTTCCTTATATTTTGATACAACTTCTTTTAAAAAGTCAGGATTTTCTACTGCGGCAGTACCTAAAATAACCCTATCAACACCGATAGAAATATATTTATTTACAGTTTCGGCATCTCTTATTCCACCGCCGATTTCGGTAAACAAACTTGTACTCTTAACAATGCTTTCTACAACATCAATATTAGGTGTTGTACCGAATTTTGCACCTTCAAGGTCAACTAAATGCACTGCTTTTGCACCTTTTTTTTCAAAGTCAAAAGCTACCGATAAAGGATTATCGCTGTAAACTGTCATATTATCGTAATCACCTTTATAAAGCCTGACGGCTTTTTTATCATAAAGGTCTATCGCCGGAAAAATAATCATTTTTTACCCTCACAAAATGCTTTTAAAATAGAAAGTCCAACATTACCGCTTTTTTCGGGATGAAATTGACAACCCATAACATTGTCCTTTTGTACAATTGCGGTAATATCTTTTCCGTACTCACTTGTAGCCACAAGTGAGTCTTCACACCCAACGGCATAATAAGAATGAACAAAATAAACGCAGTCATTCTCCTTAATGCCCGAAAGCAAATGACTGTGGGACACAAACTTAAGTCCATTCCAACCAATATGGGGAATTTTAAGATTTTTCGGAAGTCTGCCCTCCATTGCCACGATTTCACCCTTTAAAAGTCCAAGTCCCGTATGTTCGCCGTACTCATAACTTTTGTCAAATAAAAGTTGCATTCCAAGACAAATTCCCATAATATCCTTACCTTTATTTGCCTCGTTGACAACAACCGTATCAAGTCCGGTTTCTTTAAGTTTTTTTATGGCATCGCCAAAAGCACCCACACCGGGAAGAATAATTTTATCGGCATTTTCAATTGTTTTAAAATCGCTTGTTATAACGGCTTCTTGCCCTATCATTTTAAGAGATGAACAAAGAGAAAATAAATTTCCGACTCCGTAATCAACTATTGCTATCATCAAAGGACTCCCTTTGTTGACGGAATTTCATCAGAAAAATTCTTATCTATGGAAACGGCGGTTTTAAGTGTTCTTGCCACCGATTTGAAAATACCTTCGATAATATGATGAGAATTAGTGCCGTCAAGATGTTTAATGTGTAATGTGATTTCGGCATTTCTTACAAAACCCTGCCAAAACTCTTCGCAAAGCTCAGTATCAAAATCCCCTACCTTGTATGCGGGAATATCTACATTATAGCGAAGTAAACCTCTGCCTGAAATATCCACAGCCGAAAGAATTAATGTTTCGTCCATAGGCAGTACCGTATCACCGTAGCGAACAATACCTCGCTTATCTCCTAACGAGTTCTTAAATGCCTGACCTAAGGCTATTGCAATATCTTCTACTGTATGATGATAATCTACATTAGTATCACCCTTACAGTACACCTTTAAATCAAATCTTGAGTGTTTAGCAAAAAGAGTCAGCATATGGTCGAGAAAACCGCAACCGCTGTTGATTTCACTTAAACCTTTTCCGTCAAGATTAAGGGATAAAGTAATATCGGTTTCGCCGGTAATTCTTTTTATTTCAGCACTTCTCATAAACCCATTTCTCCTTTAATTTCTTTGATTTTGTCAATTAGTATCTGCATTTGTTCCAATGTACCGATTGTTATTCGGTTATAGTCTTTAATTCTTTCTTTGGTAAAATGACGAACGAGAACACCTTTTTCTTTTAAAGACAAATATAATTTTTCGCCCTCAATTTCACCTGATTTTGCAAAAACGAAATTTGCTTTTGAGGGAATTATCTCAAATCCCAAATCAGTCAAAGCAGATACAGTCCATTCACGGTTTTTAATTATGGTTTCGCAGTTTTTATCGTAATAATCCTGCTCAACTAAAGCCGAAACACCTGCTATGGCAGTAAGTCTATTAATATTATAGGGGTTTGTTGAATACTTAATAGTGTTAATATCCGCAATAAGATTAGGGTTACCGATACCGAAACCCAGCCTTGCACCTGCCATAGAACGGGATTTAGAAAAGGTGCCCACCACTAAAAGATTATCGTATTTTTTTACAAGGGAAACTGCGCTTTCACCGCCGAAGTCAACATAAGCCTCATCTATAATAATTACATTGTCGGGATTGGATTTTACTATTGCCTCAATATGGGAAAGTGGCATAAATTTTCCCGTTGGTGCGTTGGGATTTGCTATTACAACGGTTTTATTAACGCCTATATAATCCTCGTGATTGATTGAAAAATCATCTGAAAGAGGGATTTCTTCATAAGGAATATGATTTATCTCGGCAAACACGGGATAAAAACCGTAGGTTATATCGGGAAAAACAAGCGGACTGTTATCATCAGCAAATGCTATAAAGGCAAAATTCAATGTTTCGTCAGAGCCGTTATTCATAATTATCCAATCAGGTTCAACCCCGTAAATTTCGGACATTTTATCCCTTAAAACGACACATTCAGGGTCGGAATAGAGCTTTAGATTGTCAACCTCATTTGAAACCGCATCTAAAACACCTTTAGAGGGCGGAAATGGAGATTCGTTGGTATTAAGTTTCACATATTTTTTATCCTGTGGCTGTTCGCCGGGAGTGTATGGAACTAAATTATTAAGTCTATTTGTAAAAAACTTACTCATTATTTTCAAAACGGACGGTTGCACTTCTTCCGTGTGCGTCCAAGCCCTCCTTATTGGCAAAATAAGCGATTTTATCGGCAACTTTTTTTAGTGCTGATTCGGAATAATATGTGTATTGGGATTTTTTTACAAAATCATCCACCGAAAGTGGCGAAGAAAACCTTGCAGTACCGCTTGTGGGCAAGGTATGATTAGGCCCTGCAAAATAATCTCCCAATGCTTCGGGACAGTTTTTGCCCATAAATATGGAACCGGCATGTTTAATCTTATCAAGATAATCAAAAGGATTATCAAGGCATAGTTCTAAATGCTCGGGGGCGATTTCGTTGGCTATGTCAATCGCTTTAATAATATCGTTTTCGGCAACAATAATTTTACCGTTTTTATCAATAGAAGCCCTTGCAATTTCATTTCTCGGCAGTTTTGGAATTTGATTTTCAAGACTGTTTGAAACAGCAGTAGCAAAATCCATACTATCGGTTACCAAAACGGCACTTGCATTTTTATCGTGCTCGGCTTGTGAGAGCAAATCGGCGGCAATAATATCGGGATTATTAGTGTTATCGGCAACTACCAATATTTCGCTTGGACCTGCAATCATATCTATTGAAACCTTACCGAAAACCTGTTTTTTGGCTTCGGCAACAAAGGCATTTCCGGGACCTACGATTTTATCCACCTTTGGTATAGTTTCGGTACCGTAGGCTAATGCAGCAATTGCCTGTGCTCCGCCAACCTTATATATTTTATCAACCCCTGCTATTTTGGCGGCAGTGAGTATAACCGGATTGATTTTTCCGTTATTCATAGGCGGTGAAACCATAACGATTTCCTCGCAACCCGCAATTTTAGCAGGAATAGAGTCCATAAGAACAGTGGAAGGATATGCGGCAGTTCCTCCGGGAACATAAAGGCCTACCTTTTCAATCGGTATTACCTTTTGCCCTATGACAACTCCGTCTTTATCATTAATTATAAAACTGTTTTTCTTTTGCTTTTCGTGGAATGCCGTAATATTTTCGGCGGCTTCCTTTAGAATTTCCGTAAACTCTAAAGGAACACTTGCAAAAGCCTCATTAATTTCCTCGGCGGAAACCTCAAATTCTTTAATATCCGCTTTATCAAACTTAAGTGAATATTCTTTTAAAGCCTTATTACCGTTTTGTTTTACATTTTCAATAATATCGGTAACAATATCTTCCACATTAGTGAGAGTGTTTTCTCTTGCGAAAATTTCGGAATTGGAAACCTCGCCGTATCTATATATCTTAATCATTCTTTTCAACCTGTTCTTTCATTGCATTTGCAATATTTTCGATTTCTTTACACTTAAACTTAAAGGAAGATTTATTAGCAATAAGTCTTGCACTAATGGGAAGAAATTTTGTTTTTACTTCCAAATTATTTTCTTTAAGGGTTGTGCCGGTCTCAACAATATCAACAATAACATCGGAAAGACCTAAAATGGGTGCTAATTCAATGGAACCGTTAAGTTTAATAATATCAATATCACGGCCGAGTTTTGAATAATAATCGGTAGTAATTTCGGTAAATTTAGTGGCAACCTTTAAAACCTTTACATCTTCTTCGCAAAATTCTTTTTTTGCGGCAACACACATATGGCATTTGCCTAAATTAAGGTCCAAAAGCTCGTAAACATTGGGCTTATACTCAAGTAAAATATCTTTACCTGCAACACCGATATCGGCGGCACCTCTTTCAACATATATTGAAACATCCGAGGGCTTTACCCAGAAAAAACGAATACCCTTTTCTTGGTTTTCGAAAATCAGTTTTCTGTTATTCTCTTTTATAGACGGACATTCATATCCGGAATTTTCAAACATAGAGTAAACCTTTTCCCCAAGTCTACCCTTCGGAAGAGCTATATTTAACATTTTCATAACCCTACCTTTCTGCTTTTCTAAGGTCAATTATTTCTTTGTACTTTAATTTTTCGGGAATACTCTTTTGCGTACTCACCGAAAAACCCTTATCTATATAACCTTTAACAGCAGTCGCAATATTTAAAGGATTTACAAATTCATCATAGATTAAAAGATAATCAACACTTTGCTTATTATTATCTCTGAATAAGTTTTCGATTTTATCAAGATAAACAGCAAAACCCACCGCACCGGATTTTCTATTCATCTTTTTCATCATATTGTCGTATCTACCACCGGCAAGAACACCCGAACTAATGCCGTCAATAAAGCCTTTATATACAAATCCGTTGTAATAATTCATATCGTTTACAACAGAAAAATCGAACTTGATTTTTTCGGAATACTTAGAATTATCAAGCATATTTGAAAGTAGTTTAAGCTCTGAAATTATGGGCAAATCAAAGATTTTTTCAAGCTTTGAAACAACACTTTCTCTATCTCCGTAAACCGTAATCAGGCAGGATAATTTCTTATAGTCAGCCTCACTAAGACAATAATTGTTACATATAATCTTTAAATCGTGTGCATTTTTTTGAGCTATACAATTAATTACCTTTGGGGCAAAATCCGCATCATTACAAACAGAGGCGATAACATCACTTACAAAACTCAAATTGCTTATTTCAATGCAAAATTCCTTGGAAAATACCGAGAGGCTCTCGGCGGCAAGGCATATTGTTTCATAAATATCATAAATATCAATATCCCCGATACATTCAAGTCCGGTCTGCATTATTTCTTTGAAATGATGGGTTGTTTCGCTAACTCTGTAAACATTTTCGTTATAGAAAACTTTTTGTTTTGTATTTTGAGCATCTTCCCCGTTTTTAATAATCGACAAGGTTACATCAGGTTTTAGTGCCATTAATTTTCCATTGGTGTCGTTAAATGTAATTACCCTATCACTGACAAGAAAATCCTTATTGCGAACATAAAGCTCGTATTCTTCAAACTTACCCATTTCATAAGGGGAATATCCGTATTTTTGATATAAAGTACGAAGATTGTATGCGGATATTTCTTCAAAGCTCATTAATGTTTCGTTAATCATTTAGTATCACCGTTTAATTTATTAATTACACTTTTATATCCGCCTGAACCGTATTCAAAGCATTTAGAAACTCTGCTTATTGTGGCGGTACTTGCACCGGTTTTTTGGCTGATTGCATTGTAACTTGTTTTCTTATCAAGAAGAATTGCAACGGACAATCGCTGCGAAAAGTCAAGAACTTCTTTAATTGTACACAAGTCCTCTAAAAATTCGTAACATTCTTCTTTTGTTTTTAAAGTCAATAATGCTTCACACAATTTATCGGTTGATTCATCATGCCAATTCACCATTATAAAAACCTCGCTTTAATACTTTACTACACTAATGTGATATAATAAATACAGTATAACATCGGGCAAACAATTTGTCAACATTAATATTAATATAATAGTATATATTTTTTTAATATAATATAAACCCCTGACCAACAGCCAAGGGTTTATCGTTAGTGAATATTTACCTATCTTCTCGGTAATACGGAAGTCCCAAATGTGCCGGTGGTTGCGTGTTCTTGTTTTTAAGTACACTTGAAAGAACGAGAACAAGAACTGTCAGCAAATACGGGAAGATAGCGAATATTTTTTGTTGGGACAGCGAAAGGGTTTTAAGCATCGCATCGAGTATAGAAAGTCCACCGAAAACAATGGAACCTACTGCCGCAAGCATTGGTTTCCACATAGAGGCAATTACCAAGGCAACCGACATCCAACCGAAGGAGTCAATGGCAGCTTCGGCAATTTGAGTACCGCTGGAACGGTCCATAATATAGTATAAACCGCCAAGTCCGGCAATAGCAGAGCCTAATGTGATAAATATGTACTTATAAAGAGACACATTAATACCAACGGCATCGGCGGTTGCAGGGCTTTCACCAATTGACCTTAAGTATAAACCCGAACGAGATTTGTTTAGGAACCAAGAGGAAACAATTGCAATTATAACAGCAATGTAAACTAAAATTCCGTGTGATAGAAAGATTTGTACGAAAGGATTTGAGCTGTCCTTTAATCCAAATAAATTTTGAAAAGCAGGACTTAAGGAAACAAACAACTTTTGGTCGTAAATTCTTTTGGAAAAGAATTTCATAAAGCCTACACCGAAGGTTGTAAGGGTAAGACCTGTTACATTTTGGTTTGCCTGTAAGGTTACTGTTAAGAAGGTATAAAGCAAACCTGCAAGTGCAGAAAAAATCATTGCGAAAAGTATAGATAAAAATACAAGAAGCGGTGAACTGACATTCGCACCGAACAAAGAAATAGCAACAGCACCACCGGTAGCACCTATACACATAATACCGGGAATACCGAGGTTAAGGTGTCCGGCTTTTTCTGTGAAAATTTCACCGATACAACCGAAAAGGAAAATAGTACCCATTCTGATTGCATTTACAAGAATTGAAGTAAACATTAACCGTTCACCTTCCCTTCAGACTTTTTTGAACTTTTTATATTAAGTTGAACCTTATATCTTATGAAGAATTCACAGCCGATAACAAAGAAGAAAATTATGCCCACAACGATATTAGCGTAGTCATTACTGTTAAGCTGGAACTGTGTGGAAACATACTTTGAACCTGTATCAAGGAAAACCACAAAGAAAGATGTAAGCATCATAATTGCAGGGTCAAAACTTGCAAGCCAAGCAACAAGAATTGCGGTAAAGCCAAGACCGCCGACCTCTTTGTTGATTGTATGAGAAACGGAACCGGCATATAAAAATCCGAGAATACCGCAAATTATACCGCCGAATAGTAAGGTCCTGATAATTACCTTTTTTACATTAATACCAACATACTTAGCGGTATTAACACTTTCTCCGACAAGCTGAACTTCAAAACCGTGTTTGGTGTATCTCATATAGACAAACATTATTGCAGTCATAATAACAGCAACGATTATCGCCAAAACATACTTGTTGCCAAAATCGGGAATCCAACCTTTTTTACCGTTAAGAAGATTAACGATACCGATACTACCCGAACCGGTTTTATCCCAAGTAAATACGAAATAATCAACAAGGGTAAGTGCTATGTAATTCATCATTAGTGTAAACAGAGTTTCGTTTGTGTTGAAAAAAGCCTTAAAAACGGCAGGAATAACCGACCAAATGCAAGAGAAAACAATACTTGTTATTAACATAATAAATATTAAGAGTCCGTTGGAAATTCCGGGCATTTTCTCGGGCAGGAATTTCATACAGGCAATTGCAGAAAGACAGCCGATTAACACCTGTCCGTTTGCACCTAAGTTCCAAAATTTCATTTGGAAAGCAGGAATTACCGCAAGTCCGAACATTAACAGCAAAGCAGTGTTTTGAAGCAAGGTCCAAATATCAATAAAAGCGCCGTCAATCATTGCCTTGAATATTAAAAACGGATTTTCCTTTATCAAAATCATACTTAATATTCCGACTGTTACAAGAGCTATTAAAATGGCAATTAATCGAATAATCAAAGATTTATGCCAAGGTATAGCATCGTTTTTAAAAATGTGAAACAGAGGTTCACGCTTTTTTGTATTAATACTCATTCTGCATCCTCCGTTTCTTTGTCAACATTTTTCCACTGTTCTTCAGAAAGGTTACTGTCCTTGGCTTTTCCGTACTCTTTAATTTCGGATTTATCAAGTGAGCCGGTCATCATAAGACCGATTTCCTCTTTGGTTGTCTTAGATGCGTGAACAACTCCCATAACCTCTCCGTGGCATAATACCAAAATTTTATCGCAAAGTGCAATCATTACATCAAGGTCTTCGCCGACAAAAAGTACACCGACACCTTTTTTCTTTTGTTCATTAAGAATATCGTAAATTTGGTATGATGAGTTAATATCAAGTCCACGAACGGGATAAGCCGTAATAATAACATTAGGGCTTGACTCAATTTCTCTGCCGACAAGTATTTTTTGAACATTACCGCCCGAAAGTCTTCTGACAGGTGTTTCGGTAGACGGGGTAACAATACCTAATTTTTTAATAAGTTCCTTTGCTCTCTTACGAGCATCAGCCCTGTTTACAAATGGTGTTTTTCCTTCGTTATAAGTTTTGAGCATCATATTATCGGTCATGGAAAACGACGGTGCAAGTCCCATTCCGAGTCTATCCTCAGGGATAAAGCTCATAGAAATTCCACGGTTTATTATCTCACGAGTAGGCATACCTACTATAGATTCACCCTCGTGCATAATAGCGCCGGAAGATATAGGACGAAGACCGGCAATAGCCTCGCACAATTCCTTTTGTCCGCAACCGGAAATACCCGCAACACCGAGGATTTCTCCGCCTCTGATATAGAAATTTACATTTTTTATTGCCTTGCTTCCTATATCGGAATTTACGGTTAAATCACGGATTTCAAGTAATGGTTTTTTCTTTTCTATAATCACTCTGTCAATTTTAAGGTCAACCTTTTTGCCGACCATCATTTCGGTAAGGTCTTTTTCGGAGGTATCGCAGGTATTAACCGTGCCTATGTATTCACCTTTTCTAAGTACCGAAACCCTATCTGAAATTGACATAACTTCGTTTAACTTATGTGTAATAATGATTATTGCTTTACCGTCATTACGCATTTTGCGAAGAATGGTGAACAACTTGTCGATTTCCTGTGGAGTCAAAACAGCGGTAGGTTCGTCAAGAATTAGTATATCGGCACCACGATACAAAACCTTAATAATCTCAACAGTCTGCTTTTCCGAAACCGACATTTCGTGAATTTTCTTTTTAGGTTCAATATCAAAACCGTATTTAGAAGCAATTTCTTTAACACGGGAATTTACTACTTTAAGATTATACGGCTCGTTATTTCCTAAAATAATGTTCTCGGCAGCCGTAAAAGTGTCAACAAGTTTGAAATGCTGATGTATCATACCTATCTTGTAATTATAAGCATCCTTCGGAGAAGCAATTACAGCAGGTTTTCCGTCAATTAAAATCTCGCCCTCGTCCGGAAAATATATACCGGAAATCATATTCATAAGTGTTGTTTTTCCGGAACCGTTCTCACCGAGCAAGGAAAGAATTTCATTTTTATAAAGTGTCAAAGACACATTTTTATTAGCAACGACCTTCGTTCCGAATCGTTTTGTGATATTACGGAGTTCAAGCGCAATATTATTCTTTTCCATACAAAACTCCTTTATTATAATAGAAAACAGCAAAGCGGGTTTTCGCCCGCTTTACCGAAAAATATAAATTATTTATCAGCCGTAGTTACGGTCTAACAATGTGATACCGTCAACTTCAACATTGAAGTAAGGAGCGGAACGGTACTTTGATTCCTCAAATACACCGTTAGCAACAACCTCGGTATCAGGTTCAAACTTCTCGTCCGAATTAACATCAGCGGTGTAAGAATCAAGTGTCTTGCCGCCAACAGTAAATGTAGAAGTATCAAATACCTTAAGAGTACCTGCCTTGAAATCAGCAAGAGCCTTATCAATAGCCTCTTGTGTTCCTTCTGCGGCAACATCTGTATTAACTTCAAGTAACTTAACAGAACCTGTCTCAACAGTACCTGTCCAGTCCTTATCAATTGTCTTGCCTTCGGCAGTGCAATTAATCATATACTCAAAGTAAGGAGTCCAGTCAATTTTGGAAGAAACAATGTATGTCTTTGGACCTACATCCTTTGTTGAACCGTTGTAAGAAACATTCGGAACACCGACAGCTTCACAAGCTTCAGGAGCACCGTAAGAGTCAGCATGTTGAGAAATAAGAACGCATCCGCCGGTGATTAAAGATTCGGCAGCAGCCTTTTCCTTATCGTAATCATACCAAGAACCTGTGAACTTAACATTCATCTTAACGGTTGGGCAAACTGATTTAGCACCGAGATAGAAAGCAGAGTAACCTGACATAACCTCAGCATAAGTATAAGCACCAACATAACCCATAAGAGCCTTGTCAGCAGTAATTGTACCTGCCTTAATCATTTCATTAAGCTTCATACCTGCGGCAATACCTGCAGCATAACGGCCTTCATAAATAGAAGCAAAAGCATTTGAGAAGTTATCAAGACCGGCTGTGTGAGCCTTAGTACCTGTTGCGTGGCAGAACTTTACATCGGAAAATTCACCGGCAGCCTGAATTAAATAATCTTCATGACCGAATGAATCACCGAATACAACCTTACAACCCTGATTAACACATTCTTTAGCCTTGTTGTAGCAGTCTTCTGTTTCAGCAACACCGGTATAAAGAACAAGTTGGTCTTTGCTCATACCAAGGTTGTCAAGAGCACGATACATAGCCTCGATAAAGTTCTTATCGTAGGTTGAAGAATCGTCGTGAAGAGTAATCATACCAACTTTAAGGTTTGAAAGATTGCCGGAGCTGTTAGAATCTCCTGATTTTTCGGTACCGCAAGCAGCAAATGACATAATCATTACTAAAGCGAGTACAAGTGCCAATAACTTTTTCATTTTTGTTTCCCCCAAAAATTTTTTAAATTTATGTAATTTTTAATTACATCTGAAATAAATACCGGAAGAATTCATTTCTTCCACAATTGCAAGAGATTCAACCCTTATGCCCTGTTTGCGAAGTTCATCTCCGCCGTGCTGAAATCCCTTTTCAATAGCACAAGTGCAACCGATTAATGTAGCACCTGCCTGTTTAACTATATCAATAAGACCAATCAAAGCCTTACCGTTTGCAAGAAAATCGTCAACAATTATCACTCTGTCATCCGAGGACAAAAACTCTTTGGCAACAATAATATTATTTGTTGTCTTGTGAGTAAAGGAATAAACCGAAGAACAAAATACATCTCCCGAAACATTTGCCGATTTATTCTTTTTAGCAAAAACAACAGGACAGCCTATCTTAACACCGGCAGCAAAAGCAATAGGAATACCGGAAGATTCAACCGTTAAAATCTTTGTTGCACCGTCATTATTATATATACGGGAAATTTCTTCGCCCATCTCCATAATGAAATCTACATCAAGCTGTTGATTTAAAAAGGAACCTACTTTAAGAACATTTCCCTCAAGAACGACACCGTCGGATAAAATTTTATTTTCAAGAGCTTTCATACTTTCCTCCGAAAAAACAAAAAAGCAGACTTTAAAAAATATAAAGCCTGCAGAAATAGTAAAACTACACCATTAATAAAATAAAAATGATGTTAAAGCCAATAGTCACAACTGTGGCGTTGTGGTAGAAACGAATGGGCCATTTATCCATACATATATCGGCAAGCATATTAAATTTTCGACACTTGAATATTAACATAAACTAAACATTTTGTCAACACAAAAAAACGACAAAATATATATTTGTGAAAATTATCAATTATTAATAAAAGGCGTTGGAATTTTATTGCAAAAAGCACAATATTTAGTTGTCGCCCACTATACAATCAGCAACATATATACCCATAGCGCCTGATTGGGACAGTCCACGACAAATACCGCTGCCGTCTCCGATAATATAAACATTGTCAATAAGTTCAAATTTATTGTTTTTAAATACAGGTCTTATGGAATAATACTTACTTTCACAGCCGTATAACAAGGTATCATCATTGGCAGTTCCGGGGGCTACCTTGTCTAATGCATATATTGTTTCAATAATGTTTGAAAGTATTCTATGGGGCAAAACCAAAGAAATATCTCCTGCCGTTGCTTTAAGGGTGGGAACAACGGTATTTTGACCTAAACGGTGGTCGTTTGTTCTTCTTCCGCGAATCAGGTCGCCGAATCTTTGTACAATAACATTACCGTTACCAATCATATTTGCAAGTCTTGAAATATTCTCGGCATATTCGGTAGGCTGATTAAAAGGCTCGGTAAAACGAATACTTGAAAGTATCGCAAAATTACAGTTATCGGTTTTCTTTTCACTTTGGGCAAAGGAATGACCGTTTGCGGTAATTATTCCGTGATTGTTTTCAGCCGAAACAAGTCCGCCTTGATTGAAACAGAACATACGGCATCTGTCTTCGAAGGTTTTTGTTTTATAAAGAATTTTAGGCTCATAAATCTTTGAAGAAAATTCTCTCCAAATAATGTCCTTCATTTCCACTCTTACACCGATATCAATATGGTTTGACTTCATAGGAACATTAAACGCCTTGCAAAAGTCAGAAACAAAATTGGCACCGGAACGACCTGTGGCAATAATAATATTCTTTGCCTTTAAAACTTCGCCGTTTATATAATTTAATATGTAATAATCATTTTCTTTTGAAACGCTTGTACAATCGTAAAACGGAAACAACTCGGTTCCCGAAGCCGTTATTGCATCAATCAAATTTTGCATTGTGGCAAAATTGTTATCGGTACCCAAATGCTTAACATTCATATCAAGGAGTCTTAAATTGTTTTGAATACATTTAAGGCGAAGCTCGTCATTTGATTTATAAACCTTTGGTATTCCCGAGGTACAATACTTATTTAAAACATTGTCAACCTCATCAATATATTTATTGGCAATATCGTCGCCTAATTCTTCACCCAAGGTTCCGCCGTAGGCAGTACCTAAATTAAATTTACCGTCGGAAAATGCTCCTGCACCGGCAAAACCGCTTGTAATACTGCAAATTTTACAATGTACGCAGGTTTTCTCTTTACCGGCAGGACAAATCCTGTCTTTTAAAGAGTTTCCTCTTTCGGTAATGGCGATTTTCATATCCGGAGCCAAATTTCTCAAACGGTATGCCGCCATAAGTCCGCCTATACCGCCTCCGATAATAACCGTGTCAAAAATCTTCTCAGACAAAAATATCACTTCTTTGCATAAAAATAGGGATTGCAATGTGCAACCCCATTACTTTAATATTTTAGCATTAAATTGTTATTTGTCAATAAATATTTCATTTTCTATAATTAAAAGTCGATTATACTTTGAAACTCTGTCGGTTCTGCAAGGTGCTCCCGACTTAATTTGTCCGCAATTAAGCCCTACCGCAATATCGGCAATTGAAGTGTCCTCGCTTTCTCCCGAACGGTGGGAAATAATTGTTTTGTAGCCGTTATTTTGTGCGGTTCTTACGGCCTCTATTGTTTCGGTAAGTGTTCCGATTTGATTTGGCTTAATTAAAATTGCATTTGCTACGCCGTTTTCAATTCCCTTGTTTAGCCTTTTAATGTTTGTAACAAACAAATCGTCTCCCACAAGTTGAATTTGGTTTGACATAGCATCGGTAATCATACTCCAAGAGTTCCAGTCATCTTCGGCAAGTGGGTCCTCAATCGAGAATATAGGATACTTATCACAAAGATTTCTATAATAACAAATAAGCTCTTCGGGTGTGTAACTTTGATTGGATTTGGGCTTAATATACATACCGTCTTTATACCATTCACTTGACGCAACATCTAAAGCAATCTTCATATCATTAGTATTATATCCCGATTTTGCAATAGCTTCGATTATAAGTTCAATGGCTTCTTCATCACAGGATAAATTCGGAGCAAATCCACCCTCATCACCCACTCCGGTTTCAAGTCCTTTTTCTTTTAAAAGACCTCCGAGAGTGTGGTAAATCTCACTGCAAATCCGTAGATTTTCTTTAAAGGAATTTGGCTTTGTGGGTCTAATCATAAATTCCTGTATATCAATATTATTACCTGCGTGGGCTCCGCCGTTTAAAATATTCATCATAGGAATCGGCAAAGTTTTTGCGTTTTCTCCCCCTATATATTTGTATAAGGGTATTTTTCTGCTGACAGCACATGCCTTTGCAAAAGCCAAAGATGTTGCTAAAATTGCATTTGCACCGATACTTGATTTGTTTTCGGTACCGTCAATTTCAATAAGTGTCCTATCAAAATCCTCTTGACAGCAAAAATTTTTACCGATTAATTTTCTTGAAAGTATCATATTTATATTTTCGGTTGCATTGATTGTTCCCTTACCTCAATATCGTTTCTTATCCTTATCCCTAAGCTCGTGAGCCTCGTGAATACCTGTTGATGCACCTGAAGGAGATATTGCAAATCCCAAAGACCCGTCCCAAAGTTCAACCTGCGCCCCAACCGTAGGATTTCCCCTTGAATCCAATAACTCGTAACCGTAAATCTTGCTTATTTTCATAAAATTACCTCTTTTTAAAATTTCTACTTTAAAATTGATTTTGTTTGTGATATAATCTTACTGTATTATTATGTTCAAAAAAACGGAGATTAACAAAATTGACAGAAAACAACAATCAAAATGAATCAAATGTAATTTACGGTAGAAATTCTGTACTTGAGGTGCTGAAATCAGGTAGAGAAATTGACCGATTGTATGTGGTACACGGTACCCACAGTAATTCTATTTCCGAAATTATTGCAAAATGTTCTAAAAGGGGCATTTTAATTAAGGAAATTGCCCAAGCAAAAATGGATTATTATTGCAGCGGCGGAAATCATCAGGGTGTTGCCGTTATGGTCGCATCTCACGAATATTCAACGGTTGAGGATATTTTGGATTATGCAAAATCCGAAAATGAAGCACCTTTTATTATTATTTGTGATGAAATTGAGGACCCACATAATTTAGGCGCCATAATAAGAACTGCCGAGGCGTGTAAGGTTCACGGAATTATTATTCCGAAGCGCCGTTCCGCATCACTTAATTCAACAGTTGCCAAAACTTCGGTTGGCGCCCTTGAATATATGAGGGTGGCTCGTGTTACCAATATTGCCAATACCATTGATATGCTTAAAGAAAACGGGGTTTGGGTTTTCGGAGCCGATATGGACGGCAAGGATTACAGGGACTTTGATTATTCCGTTCCGGTTGCTATTGTTATCGGTAACGAAGGAAAAGGTATCGGTACCCTTACTGCTAAAAAATGTGATGAAATAATCAGTCTTCCTATGAAGGGTAAGATTAATTCGCTGAACGCTTCTGTTGCCGCCGGAATATTAATGTATGAAGTAATTAAATCAAGATAAAATAACTTATGGGGAAAAATTATGGGACTTTTTTCAAAAGACAAAAAGAATAAAGATGAATTTTTTCAAAGCTTGGAAGAAGATGTTCAAAAATCCCGTGAAGAGTCCTTTATGAAATTAAGCGACTTTTCCCGTCAGGATTCCGATAGAATTGAATATCTTAAAACTGCTTTTAATATTGAAAATAAAGATAAAAAAGATGATAACGAAAATACCGACTCACCTCTTGACTCAATAATTAAAAAGGTGTCAAAAGACGGCGAAGCATCAAAAGAAAATGTTGTTTATGACGAGCAAAGCGAACCTCAAAACACCCCTGAACCGTCTACCATTGCAGAACAAGAAACTAAAGAAAATAAGCCGGACGATAATTATTTTTTGATATCAAACGACAATATTTCGGAAGACACAGAAGAATTAAGCTTTTCTCCGGAAAATATACAAAAGCCGGAAAAACCCGTCCGCAAACCTTCTTTGCTTGAACGATGCAGAGCTTATACTAAAGACGATAACGGCAATGATGTTTCTGCAAATAAAAAACCGCTTTACGAGCTTAAAAGTGTTTCGGATATATTAAAAAACAGCGAATTTGATGCTGTCGATAAACTCTCAAAGAAATATAATATTGTTATACAGGATGAAACCGATAAACCCAAGGACATAAAAATTGATATTCCGAAGGAAGAAAATCCTGTCGAAGCCGAACCTATTAAATTTGAAAAATTAGTTGAAGAATCAAAAGAAGCACAAAAATCCGATGACGAAATTTTTGAAGAATACTTTTTGGAACAAAATTCCGAAATTACCGAAAAGATTACCAATGAAAGTATTCCCGATATTTCCGATGTGGATAACAAACAAAAGATTTCCCAAGAGGATATTATTACTCCGGCAACCGATGAAACGGTAAGATTTACACCGGTCGGCGCTAAGGATAAGAAGTATGACATCGCAAGTATCACTTCCACATTTGACTTTAATAAAATTCTTGATATTTCAGGCGACGAAAAGAACAACAATCAAAAAATCAATACTTCGGAATTTGACCAATCCGAATTTGAAGAAATCGTTTGTGAAAACGAAGTCTCGGATTTTAATTCCATTCGTCATTTAATTAAAAAGTTATCATTTAAAAAGCGAAACAGTTTTTTAGCCTCTGTTATTTCTTTGATTTGTGTCTTGACTGTGGGTATATTTTTTATAAGTCCGCTTTCAAATTTACTTCTGACCGATATTAAATTAACCACGATTATTTGTCTTGCTTCCCTATGTTTAAACATTGTTGTTAATTTTCGCATTTTTGTCAACATATTTACCAAGCCGATTAAATATATTACCGCCGATTTATCCGCAGCAGTTTCTTCGGTGTTCTTAATTACTTTATCAGCCCTTCAGCTTAAGTATTGTTCCCTTGAATATGCGGAAGATGTTCATAACATTATATTTTTAGGCTCAATAATTTTGTTTTTCAGAGCATTATCTCAGTTTTGGCGCTATTCTTCAATTCTCGGAAATTTAAAGCAAATCTCCTCGGATAAAATAAAGAAAAAAGCACTTTCGTTTATTGATGATGAATCGGTAACCTTTGCTATGGCTAAAAATTCTATTGACAGCGATGTTTTGTTGGCGGCTTGCCGTGAAACCGACTTTATTGACGATTTTGTAAAATATTCCGACCATAATATACTTTTCGGCGGAAAGTTTTATATAATCCAATTAGTTGCTTTTTTACTTGCGGTTTTAATCGGTCTTGTTTCAAGCATTTATTATAAAGATACCATTTCGGTATTTTACTGCGCTACGGCAATAATTTGTATTTTCTCACTTCCCTGTCTTTATTTTATTAACACATTATCATCTTTTCACGCTTCAAAAAGGCTTAATCCTATTGGGGCAATGATTAACGGCTCTATGGCTGCCGAAAAGATTGAAAGAACCAATGCCGTTACAATTTCCACTTCGGAAATCTTTCCTGCAGGTACTATAATTCTTAAAGATTTGAAAATTCTTTCGGACAGTAATATTGATGATATTATTTTAAGAGCCACCTCACTGACCGAAGCTGTTAACAGCCCTTTGCACCCCTTGTTTAAAAAAATCGCAAAAACTACTTCGGATTACCAAATTCCCGATTCCGACTCGGTTAAATACGAGGACAGATTGGGACTTTCCGGTTGGGTTGACAATGAACTGTTGTTTATCGGAAACAGGTCTTTAATGATGTCGCACGGAATTGATTTGCCTGATATGGAGGTAGACAAACGAATACTTAATAAAGGTTGCTTCCCTATATATTTGGCTACCGTTGATAAAGCCTGTGCTCTTTTGGTTGTGGAGTATGTACCTATATATGAAATTTCAAAGCAATTGAGGAATATTACTAATTTAGGGGTTACTGTTTTATTAACAAACAGCGACCAAAATATTAACGAAGAAATGATTTCCGATTATTTCGGAGTATATGAAGACTCAGTTAAGATTGTTTCTAACGCAGGTAACAGTATGCTTAAAAATGCAGTTACACCCACCGAAAGAATTTCTTCACCGGCTTCCTTTAAACGAAACAATTTATCGCTTTTGTATATTTTAAATGCGGCATCTTCAATTAAAAAATCCAATCTAATCTTCTCGGTATTTTATATTGTAGGCACTATTCTATTATCAACCGCCTTTATTTATTTGGGTTTTGCCTCTAAATCAAGCGTTCCCTCATCGGGGTTATTGCTGATTTCAGAGCTTGTTATTACAGCCCTATCACTTATAATTTATTTATTTAAAAAACCCTAACGGAGGAAAATCAAATGTCAGAAAACAAAGAAAAGTTTTATATTACTACTGCTATTGCATATACATCAAGAAAGCCACACATAGGAAATGCTTACGATATCGTTTTAGCCGATATGATTGCACGGTATAAAAAAATGTGCGGTTATGATGTGTATTTTATGACCGGTTCGGACGAACACGGACAAAAAATCGAAGAATATGCAAACAATGCAGGTATTTCTCCCAAAGAGTATGTTGATAATGTTTCGGCTGAAATTAAAGCGGTTTGGGACTCCTTAAATACAAAGTATGATAAATTCATCCGTACAACCGATGATTACCACGAAAAGACCATTCAAAAGATATTTAAAAAATTATACGAGCAGGGAGATATTTATAAGGGAAAATACAACGGTAAGTACTGTGTTCCCTGCGAGTCTTTTTTCACATCTTCACAGTTAGTTGACGGAAAATGTCCTGATTGCGGACGAGAATGTATCGACGCACAGGAAGAAGCCTATTTCTTAAAATTAAGCAAATATCAGGAAAAACTCGAAAAATTCTACGAGGATAATCCCGATTTTATTCAACCTGTTGCCCGTAGAAACGAAATGATTAACAATTTTATTAAACCGGGACTTTCCGACCTTTGCGTTTCCCGTTCTACCTTTAAATGGGGTATTCCGGTTGATTTTGACCCGGACCATGTGGTTTATGTTTGGATTGATGCCCTATCAAACTACATTACCGGTGTTGGTTTTGACTGCGAAAATAACAACGATTTGTTTAATAAGCTTTGGCCTGCCGACCTTCATGTTATCGGTAAAGACATTGTTCGGTTCCATACCATTTATTGGCCTATAATTTTAATGGCACTTGACCTTCCCTTACCGAAAAAGGTTTTAGGACACCCTTGGGTATTGGTTGGTGAAGATAAAATGTCAAAATCAAAGGGTAATGTGATTTACGCCGATTATTTGGCTAAAAAGTTTTCGGCTGATGCTGTTAGATATTATCTTTTAAGCGAAATCCCCTTTATTCAGGATGGAACTATCACCTACGAAAGTTTTATTACAAAGTTCAACAGCGACCTTGCAAACACTTTGGGAAATCTTGTTAACCGTTCAATCGCCATGACAAATAAGTATTTTGACGGCACCGTATCATATCCCGAAAACTTTGTTGATGAGGATTTAGATTTGATTAACTGTGCAAAAAATGCAGTTGTTAAATATCACGAGTCAATGGAAGCCTATCACAATGCCGATGCTTGTGAAGCTGTTATGAGTCTTGCAAAGAGATGTAATAAATATATTGACGAAACTGCTCCTTGGACTCTTGCAAAGGATGAAGCAAACAAAGATAGATTAAATGCCGTACTATTTAATCTTTTAGAGTGTATCAGAATGATTGCCGTAATGTTTATTCCGGTTATGCCTGAAGCTTGTGAAAAGATTTTTGACCAGTTGAACAATGATTCAAAAGAACTTGAATTCGGCATTTTAAAAGAGTATTCGGTAAAATCTCCTACTCCGCTTTTTGCAAGAATTGATATGGAACCTATGCTTAAAGAAATTGCCGAGGAGACAAAACCTGCCGTAGAGGAAAAAGCCGAGAATACCCTTTCCGTATCTGAGATTTCAATAGATGATTTTGCAAAAGTTGAACTTACTGCCGCAAAAATCACCCATTGTGAGCCAATCCCTAAGGCAAAAAAACTCTTGAAGCTTACTTTAAATGACGGAAGCGATACTCCGAGAATTGTAGCATCGGGTATTGCTAAATGGTATAGTCCGGAAGACCTAATAGGCAAAACAGTTATTGTTGTTTCCAACCTTAAACCTGCTACACTTTGCGGTGTTGAATCCAACGGTATGATACTTGCCGCCGACTGCAACGAAGAAGTAAAGGTGGTATTCCTTGAGGATGTACCTGCAGGTAGCAAAATAAGATGATAGACTATCCACAGGAAATAATATTAAAGGATAATTTGATTTTTGATTCCCATGCCCATTATGACGACCTGAAATTTGACGGTATTCGTGATGAATTACTTACCCTTATGAACAAATCCGGAGTCTCTGATATAATCACTTGCAGTGTTGATAAAGACTCATCTGTAAACAGTCTTAAAATTGCAGAGAAATTTGATTTTGTCTATGCTGCAGTAGGAATACATCCCGAAAATATTACCGAAAATTCCCGTGTTTGCGATATAATACCTCTTACAAAACATAAAAAATGCGTGGCTATCGGTGAAATAGGGCTTGATTACTATTGGAACAGCCAAAACAAAGCGGAACAAATAAGGTTCTTTGAGGAGCAAATTATTCTTGCAAAAAAACTTGATTTACCGGTTATTGTTCACGATAGAGAAGCCCATGCCGACACTTTGGAAATTTTGATAAAACATAAACCCAAAGGGGTTGTCCATTGTTTTTCCGGTAGTGTGGAAATGGCTAATGAACTATTAAAAATCGGTATGTATATCGGTATCGGCGGGGTTGTAACATTTAAGAACTCAAAAAAATTGCCTGATGTTGTGAAAATATTACCACAGGACAAAATGTTAATAGAAACCGACTGTCCATATCTTGCCCCGGAGCCTTTTCGCGGAAAACTTTGTCATTCGGGTTTTATCGCCCTTACCGCCGAGAAAATCGCCGAAATTCGTAATGATACAAAAGAAAACATCTTAAAAATCACAAGAGAAAACGCCGCAAATTTATTCGGCGTATGAATAATGCCCTGTTTTCAGATAATACTATTATTTGAAAGTGGGGTGTTTTTTTATGGAAGAAAATAAAAACAAGAAAAACCAAAACGCACAGGACAAAAAAGAACAAGACAAAAACAAGGATAACGACCAAAACAAGAATGATTAATTTTGCGGCAATTGCCGCTACATAGTTTTTTTGAGAAAAACAAAGCAATTAAGAGTAAAACAAAGAAAAAACGAGTATATAGTTTTTTCGGCAGTATTTTCCCTAAAAAAATATGAGAAAATTCAAAAAAATGCTTGACTTTTTAAAGAATTGGCATTATATTAATGCAGTCGAGATAATAATTTCGACATTTAACGCATCTGTGCAAAAAAACCGAATTTGCAAGTATATGCCGTAGTCATTTCGACTGCGAAAAACCCTTTGTCAGGGCATATAGGAAGCGATTTGGGGGTATCGCGCAGGGTAAACGTACGGTCTTTTGACCTATTATTTACTACTGTCGGCACTTTAGTGTTTGACAAAGGGGGATGCTTAAATGAAAAATTCAATAGTAGAACTTAAAAATGTATTTGTTTCGTTTGACGAAGAAAAGGTACTTGACGGTCTTAATCTCAACATTGAGGATAAGGAGTTTATTACTTTGTTAGGCCCATCAGGTTGCGGTAAAACTACAACTTTAAGGCTGATTGCGGGTTTCCTTGACCCGGATAACGGAAAAATACTGTTTGAAGGAAAAGATTTGAATGGTGTTCCGGCATATAAAAGGCAGGTTAACACCATTTTTCAGCGTTATGCCCTTTTCCCTCACCTTGATGTCTTTGAAAATGTTGCTTTCGGAATGAGAGTTAAGAAACTGCCTGAAGCCGAAATTAAGGAAAATGTTACAAACCTTTTAAAGCTTGTAAATCTTGAGGGCTTTGAAAAGAGAAAAATCAAAACACTTTCCGGCGGTCAACAACAAAGAATTGCCATCGCAAGGGCTATAGCCAACAGACCTAAGGTATTGTTGCTTGATGAACCGTTGGCGGCACTTGACCTTAAACTTCGTAAAGATATGCAAAAGGAATTGCGCCGAATGCAACAGCAACTCGGCATTACTTTTGTATTTGTAACCCACGACCAAGAAGAGGCATTAACTATGTCAGACAGAGTTGTGGTTATGGACAAGGGAAAGATTCAGCAGGTCGGCACACCGCAGGACATTTATAACGAGCCTAAAAATGCCTTTGTTGCTGATTTTATCGGTGAGTCCAACATATTAGACGGTACAATGCTTAAAGACCTTTATGTTGAATTTTCGGGACACAAGTTTAACTGCCTTGACAAAGGCTTTGAAACCAACGAAAATGTTGATGTTGTTGTAAGACCCGAGGATGTTGATATTGTCGAACCGGACAAAGGTATGTTAAACGGTGTTGTTACCTCGGTGGATTTCCTCGGTGTTCATTACGAAATAATTGTTGATATCGGCGGCTTTAAATGGATGATTCAAACCACCGATGAAAAAAAAGTCGGCGATAATGTAGGACTTAATATCGAGCCTGACGCAATACATATTATGAAAAAATCCGAATATTCCGGTCTTTACGGAGATTATAGTTCTTTCAGCGAAGAAATGGACCATATTTCCGATGTTACTGTGGAGGAATAGTCGGTGAATAACAAAACTTATAAAAACAAACTGATTTCCGCACCCTATTTGGTTT
This sequence comes from Ruminococcaceae bacterium UBA1734, assembly GCA_002315765.1. Lineage (GTDB taxonomy): Bacteria > Bacillota > Clostridia > Oscillospirales > Acutalibacteraceae > UBA737. The sequence goes on along the minus strand of DCIE01000070.1, from coordinate 11,102 downwards.
GGTCGGCAATATTTGTTGTCGTACCGCTTCTTATTATGTTTTACTTTGCTTTAACCGATGAGTCGGGTGTTTTCACATTTTCTAATATTTTAGGTATTGCAAAATACAAAAAAGCATTTTTAATTTCTATTATTTATGCTTTTATCGCCACGATTATAACATTACTTTTGGCTTATCCTATGTCATACTTTATGACAAAACTTAAAATCAGTTCACAAAGAATGATACTTTTGATTGTAATGTTACCTATGTGGATGAATTTTCTTATCCGTACATATTCTTGGATAACTATTCTTGCAAATAAGGGTATTTTAAATTCATTATTTACTAAACTCGGACTTAAACCGGTGCAAATGCTTAATACTCCCGGTGCTGTAATATTGGGAATGGTTTACGACTTTATTCCTTATATGATTTTGCCGGTTTATTCGGTTATGTCAAAAATTGATGTTTCACTTCTTGAAGCCGCCTCGGATTTAGGCTCCACCGGATTTTCTAAACTGAGAAAAGTTATTATTCCCCTTTCATTACCCGGTGTGGTTTCGGGAATTACTATGGTATTCGTTCCAAGTGTCAGCACATTTTATATTTCTCAAAAATTAGGCGGCAATAAGACACTTTTAATCGGTGATGCCATCGAATATTTGTTTAATTCCGGACCTGCGTTTTACAATATTGCATCGGCGCTTTCTCTTGTATTAATGGTTATGATTTTGATTTGCCTTGCAATAATGAACAAGTTCTCCGATGACGAGGAGGATATTGTGATATGAAAATTTTATCAAGAATTTATATTGCTTTAATAATTTTCTTTTTATATGCTCCTGTTGCGGTTATGATAGTTTTCTCTTTTAACTCGGGAGACAGTGTTTGGGTTTTTGAGGGCTTTTCTCTTGATTGGTACAAGGGACTTATTTTCAATACCACAATGCTCGAAGCACTGAAAAACACCGTGATTTTAGCCATACTTTCGGCGGTTTTTTCAACCATACTCGGTACTGCCGCCGCTGTGGGAATACACGGAATGACAAATAAGCTTTCCAAAAGACTTGCTATGACCGTTACAAATATACCCATGATGAATGCCGATATTGTTACCGGTATTTCGCTTATGTTGCTGTTCATATTCTTCGGAAAGATTTTCGGCAGTGATGAATCTTTAGGTTTTATTACGGTGCTTATTGCGCATATAACATTTAATCTTCCCTATGTAATACTCTCGGTAATTCCGAAATTAAGACAAACCGATAACAATTTAAAGGAAGCGGCTCTCGATTTAGGCTGTACTCCCCTTCAGTCGTTTTTTAAATCGGTGCTTCCCTCTATTTCAACCGGGGTATATACAGGTTTTATTATGGCATTTACATTGTCTTTGGATGATTTTGTTATCAGTTATTTCACCTGCGGACATTATCAAACATTACCTATTGTAATTTATAATATGACAAAGAAAACCGTTAATCCTGATGTATATGCTCTATCCACAATTGTTTTTATTACCGTTTTTGCGTTACTTGTTCTTTATAATTTCGCACAAAACGGCAGTGAAAAAAGGAGGGGTAAACAATGAAAAAACTAATTTCAATCTTCCTTGCCCTTTCGGTTTCGGTAATATGTTTATCAAGTTGCGGTTATGAGTATGCGGATATTGAATTTGAGGGTACATATACCAAAGAACTTGCCGGTACGCAACTTAATGTTTACAACTGGGGAGAATATATTTCCGATGGCAGTGATGAGTCAATTGATGTTAATAAGGAATTTGAAAAGCTGACCGGCATTAAGGTGAACTATTCCACCTACGAAAGCAACGAAACTATGTATTCTCAGCTTAAAAGCGGTGGTGTATCCTACGATATAATTATACCTTCGGATTATATGATAGAACGCCTTAAAAAAGAAGATATGCTGACAAAATTCGATACTTCTTCCCTATCCAACTTTAAGTACATAGATAACAAGTATAAAGGTTTGTTTTTTGATACAAATAACGAGTATTCCGTTACCTTCAATGTTGGAATGGTTGGTGTAATCTACAATCCCACAATTATCGGTGAGCCTGAACATAGCTGGAAAGCCTTATGGGACGAAAAGTATAAAAATATGTCCCTTAATTTCAGCAATCCGAGAGACGGCTTTATGACTGCGCAAATGATACTCGGCTACAGTCTTAATTCCACCGATAAAACCGAATGGGACAAAGCATTGGAACTTTTAAAGCAAGGTAAGGGTGTTTTACAGTCCTATGTAATGGACGAAATTTACGGAAAGATGGAAACCGGAGAAGCAGGAATAGGTCCTTATTATGCCGGTGATTATCTTACCATGAACGAGGTTAACCCTGATTTAAAATTCTATTATCCAAGCGAAGGCACCAATATTTTTGTGGACTCGGTTTGTATTCCCAAATGCGTTAAAAATCTTGAAGCCGCAAAACTATATATCAACTTCCTAATGGAGCCGGAAATTGCCCTTGCAAATGCCGAGTATATCGGATATGCCTCTCCTAATACTTCGGTTGTAAACAATCCCGATTATTGTTATTATAAGAATGAAATATTATATCCTGACGATAATAATATTGTAAAAACCGAGTATTACCACGATATTAACCAAGATATCAGGTCTTACTATGAAAACTTATGGATTGATTTAAAACTCTATTAATCTTGTTTGAAGGTGATTTTTTTGTCAAGAGAAAAAGAGAGTGAAACAATTAAACAGCAAAAATTGGCACGAAAAGAGTTTTTGGAGCTTAAGAAAATGCAGTCCGGAGAAATTGAAACCGGACCGAAACCCAGCGAGGTTGCTATTGTTCCGAAGACCTTTGGTGAAAAATTATCAAATATTTGGTACCATTTCGGCAAAGTAATAATTGTAACCGCTTTTTTGCTTGTTGCAATAATTATTATGGTTGTTCAGTGCGCCAATAAAACCAGCTATGACCTTGAGGTGATTTATTTCACATATACCGCCCTTCCCGATACAACCACCGAAAAAATGGCTGATTATTTTGAGAAATATGCAACCGATGTTAACGGCAACGGCAAGGTTGATGTTGCAGTAATAAACTGTTCTTGCAATCCTAATTCAAATAACAATGCCAAATTAACAAAAATGCAGGCTCTTATTGTTTCGGATTCAAGTGCTTTGCTTTATATTACAGATGATAAATCGGTTAAATATTTTTATAACATTCGTAGTGATTCTAAGGGATTTTTTGATGAAAACAGCGTTGTTTTATCGGAAGATTTTTATAAAACAATCACCGAAGAGGGCTATAATCTACCGGAAAACCTTACCTTGAGGATTAGAAATACCGAAGGTACCCAAATCGAAAAAGATAAAGCGTTAACCGCAAATACCCTTGCCGCAAAGGAACTAATGGAAAAAATTAGTAAAAAGTAAGTTTTTTCTGTTGTTGACATTTTTTTCAGATTGTGGTATATTTTTAACATTATGTTTAGAATGGTGATTATATGGAAAGAGAAAAATTAGGAAGTCGTTTAGGCTTTATTTTACTTAGCGCCGGTTGTGCTATCGGTTGCGGAAATGTATGGAAATTCCCCACAATGTGCGGTCAAAGCGGTGGCGGTATTTTCGTACTGATTTACATAATTTGTTTGATTGTTTTGGGACTGCCCATTATGACAATGGAATTTGCTATCGGACGAGCTGCTCAAAAAAGTCCTGTAAAGATGTATCAACAAATTGAGAAAAAGGGTCAAAAATGGCATATTCACGGCTATTTTTCATTATTCGGAAATGTTGCTATTATGGCTTTTTATACCGTAGTTACCGGTTGGATGATTTATTATTTTATCCGTTTTGCTTGCGGAACCAACCTACAGCAGTTGGTATTTATTCCGGGAAAAGATGCTAATGCCGATGCTATACAAAACCCATTTATTGAAATGTTTACCAACAGCAAAATTAACATTGTTTTTACCGGAATTACTATACTTATTGCTTTTTTCATTCTTTGCTTTAAGCTTCAAGGCGGACTCGAAAGAGTTACAAAGTATATGATGATTGCCCTGCTTTTCCTTCTTATAGGACTTGCAATTTACAGCGCCACATTAAGCAATGCGGCTGAGGGCTATAAGTTTTATTTGGTTGCCGATTTCAGCAAAATTAACGGCAAGGTAATTGTTGCCGCAATGAATCAAGCCTTCTTTACTCTATCTTTGGGTATGGGTAGTATGGCTATTTTCGGTAGTTATATTAATAAAGAGCGTTCATTACTCGGAGAAAGTGTGAATATTATTATTCTTGATACCTTTGTTGCTATTACTGCCGGTTTAATTATTTTCCCGTCTTGTTTTACCTACAACGGCGGTCAGGTAGACGGTGGCCCCGGACTGTTATTTAACACAATGGCTACTGTATTTAACAATTTTGAAAACAGTACATTAGGTAGGGTTTTCGGTTCTTTCTTCTTCCTGTTTATGGTTTTCGCCGCAATGTCAACTGTATTAGCCGTTTGCGAAAATATAGTTGCAATGCTCAGGGATTTAACCGACTTAAGCCGTCCTATCGCCTGTCTTATTTGCGGTGTCGTTGTTTTTGCATTGGCATTTGTTACAATTTTGGGAAATACGGTTTGGACAAACATTAACCCATTACATACAGGCAGTATATTTGATATGTGGGACTTCTTTGTTTCAAATAACATTTTGCCTCTCGGTTCACTTTGTTATGTTATGTTCTGTTGTAATAAATTCGGTTGGGGTTGGGACAACTTTGTTGCCGAAGCCAATACCGGAATAGGTCTTAAGGTTAAGAGTTGGATGAAACCGTTTTGCAGATTTGTTATCCCTGCAATTATCATTTTCATATATATTTGGGGTATATCCACATTCTCTTGGAAATAATATAATTTATTCACCGCCACAAAAAAAGTGGCGGTATTTTTATGTGGACTTGCAATAAAATCAGATAATTTCATATACATTTATCAGGTGATGTATATGATACTTGAAAAACTAATCGGCATAGCACTTAAACTTTTTTATTTTGCGCTTCATATTTCGGGCAATTACAGTTTTCCCCCACCCCTTTCACAAAACCAAGAAGATGAATTGATAAAAAAGCATCTAAACGGAGATAAAGAGGCGAAGGATAAATTAATAGAGCATAATTTAAGATTAGTTGCACACATTGTTAAAAAGTATTATACTGTTGGGTATGACCAAGACGATTTAATCTCAATCGGTACAATCGGCTTAATAAAGGCAGTTTCGTCTTTTAACCCGGAAAAGAACATTAAACTGTCAACATACGCCTCAAGATGCATAGAAAACGAACTCTTAATGTACTTCAGAAATGCTAAAAAGACCTTGCAGGATATTTATATTAATGATACCTTGGATACCGATAAGGACGGAAATACCTTAACCTTAATAGATATTATCCCCGACCCCGGCGATGTAGAGAAAGAAACCGAAACTAAAATTCGCATTGAAAGACTGAAAGCGATTTTCAACGGCACCCTTGACAGTCGAGAAAAAACCATTATAAATATGAGATACGGCATAGGCGGTGCCGAAGAATTAACACAAAGAGAAATTGCCAAAAAACTTAATATATCAAGAAGCTATGTTTCAAGAATTGAAAAAGCCGCCCTTGAAAAATTAAAAAGGAACTTTTAGGTGGAAAGATGAAAAAAGAAATTGAAGCTATCGCAGTTATTCATACTGATTATAAGGAAAAATTCGGTATTCCGAGACAAAGCGGAAGAATAAAATCCGCAATGGGAACTATTGAGTTTTTAAAGCCCTATAACGACAAAAATGCCATTTCGGGACTTGACAACTTTTCGCATATTTGGGTTATTTTCGGCTTTTCAAAAGCAAAGACCGATAAATTTTCTCCAACCGTCCGACCTCCCCGTTTGGGTGGAAACAAAAGAGTCGGTGTTTTTGCTTCCAGGTCGCCTTTTAGGCCTAACGGTCTTGGAATTTCAAGTTTTAAGATAGAAAAAATCGAGGAAAACGGAAATATCCTTGTATCGGGTGTTGACCTGCTTGACGGTACACCGATTTATGATATTAAGCCGTATATTCCCTATTCCGACATACATTTAGATGCCATAGGCGGTTTTGCACAGAACGAAAAAAATCACCGACTGAAAATTACAGCCGGTAAAGATTTATTAGATTGTATTCCCGAAAATTTAAGAGAAACAATTATTGACAGTATTTGCGATGACCCAAGACCTTCCTATCAAAACGATGGTGATAGAATATATAAAATGGAGTTTTCAAAATACGATATTCATTTTAAAATTGACAAAGAAAATGTTACGGTGTTAAAAGTAATCAACCTTTAGAATTGATTTTAAGTAAATCCTTAATAACCTCACCTGCAATAATAAAACCTGCCACAGGTGGAACAAAGGAACATGATGCAGGGGTTCTGCCTAAGTTTGAACCGAAAGGCTCCTCTTTTGAATAAACAACCTTTAAAGCTTTTATACCCAGCTTCCTGCACTCGGTTCTTATTACCTTGGCTAATTTATCCCCTGAGGTTTTATAAATATCAGAAACGAGAAATCCCGAAGGGTTAATCTTATTGCCCGTTCCCATTGATGAGATAATAGGTATATTTGATTTTTCACAATTCTTTATTAATTCAAGTTTTGCCGTAACCGTATCAATGGCATCAACCACATAATCATATTTTGTCAAATCAATATTTTGGGAATTTTCAGGTAGATAAAACTGCCTGATTTTTTTAACAACGCAATCCTCATTTATCTCTTTAATTCTTTTTTCGGCAACATCGGTTTTTGAAAGTCCTATTGTGGAATTTAAAGCCAAAATTTGTCTGTTGATGTTTGTAATATCAAATACATCGTTATCAATTACGGTTATACTGCCGATACCTGCCCTTGCAAGTGCCTCAACCACATAGCCGCCCACACCGCCAAGACCGAAAACCGCAACAGATTTGTTGCTTAAAATATCGGTTGACTCATTGCCAAACAGCATTTCACTACGCAAAAATCTATTATCCATACTACTCCTTAAACAAATCGGTTGAAAGATAACGGTTGCCTGTGTCGGGAAGCAAAACCACAATTTTTTTACCGGAATTTTCGGGCTTTTCGGCAAGTTTTATTGCGGCACAAAGTGCAGCGCCGGAAGAAATACCCACAAGAATTCCCTCTTTTTCGCAAATAAGTTTGCCGTATTTATATGACTCATCATCGGAGATTTTAATAATTTCATCAATAACATCGGTATCGAGTATTTCGGGAACAAAACCTGCACCTATGCCTTGTATTCCGTGTTTTCCGGAGGCTTCACCTGATAAAACAGCCGAAGTAAACGGCTCAACAGCAACAATCTTAATATTTTTATTTAGAGATTTAAGATATTGTCCCACTCCGGTTAATGTACCGCCTGTTCCGACTCCTGCCACAAAATAATCAATATCTCCGTCTGTATCTCTGTAAATTTCGGGGCCGGTGGAAATATAATGTGCCTTGGGGTTTGAGGGGTTTACAAATTGCCCTGCTATTATACTGTTGTTAATGGTTTCTTTCAGTTCTTCGGCTTTACTAATGGCACCACTCATTCCGAGTTTACCGTCAGTTAAAACAAGCTCTGCACCGTAAGCCTTAATGGTTTGCCGTCTTTCAAGGGACATTGTGTCCGGCATTACAATTATCAGTTTATAACCTCTTGCGGCACAAACGGCGGCTAAACCTATACCTGTATTGCCTGATGTGGGTTCAATAATAGTTGTATCCTTATTTAAAATCCCTTGTTTTTCAGCATCTGAAATCATAGAAAGTGCCACCCTGTCCTTAACGGAACCGCCGGGGTTGAAATACTCAAGTTTGGCAATAACCTTTGCTTTTAAGTTATATTCTTTTTCAATATTGCAAAGCTCCATAAGTGGAGTTTCACCTATTAATTCATCAATTGATTTTAATATTTTTGACATAAATAACACCTGCTTTTTTTAAAATTTTACCACTAATCAAGTCTACTTGTCAAGAATTCTTGAAAAAATGAAAAAATTGTTATATAATTAATTAAACAAAATTTCGGAGAACAAATATGAATGTAATTTTTCACACCTTGGGTTGCAAGGTTAATCAATACGAAACACAGGGTATCAGGGAAATGTTTTTAAGTAGCGGTTACACAGCCGACAACAAAATAAACCCTGATATTATTGTTATAAATTCCTGTTCCGTTACAGCAGAAAGCGACCGTAAAACCCGACAAACCGTAAGAAAATTCCGCAAAAATTATCCTAATTCGGTGATTATCCTTACCGGCTGTATGGTACAGGCTTTTCCAAACGAAGCCTTTAACATTTCGGAAGCCGACATAGTTTTAGGTAATAAGGATTTTTCAAATATAATAAACATAACCGAAGATTTTATAAAAACCAAAGAACGAAAACTTATATACAATAAACACGAAAATAAGGAAAAATACAATACCAAAGGTATTTGTGATTTTGAAGAAAGAACAAGAGCATATATGAAAATTGAAGACGGTTGCGACCGTTTTTGTTCATACTGTATTATACCCTATTCCCGTGGCAGAGTTCGTTCAAGGAATATTGAAAGCATAAAAGAAGAGGCAAAAAATCTATCTTTAAAAGGCTTTTGCGAAATTGTGCTTGTGGGTATTAATCTTTCGGCGTACGGTAAGAACGAGGACTTTGATATTTGTGATGCCGTTGATGCGGTTTGTGAAATTGACGGAATAAAAAGAGTCAGACTCGGTTCCCTCGAGCCTGACCATATTACCGATTTAATGCTGAATAGACTTAATAATCAAGAAAAGTTTTGTCCTCAATTTCATTTATCACTTCAATCCGGCTGTGATGAAACACTAAAACGAATGAACAGAAAGTATGACAGCGATTTTTACTTTGATTTGGTTAGCCGTATTCGTAAAATCTTCAAAAACCCATCAATTACAACCGACATTATGGTTGGTTTTTCGGGTGAAACAGAGGAAGAATTTGAAAACAGCTTAAAATTTGCCGAAAAGGTCGGTTTTGCAAGAACTCATATTTTCCCATACTCGGTAAGACCGGGAACTTTTGCCGAAAATTTTGCTAATCAAATTGAAAATTCAGTAAAATCCAATCGTGCAAAGCAAATGCTTTTAGTATCCGAAAAATCCGAAAGACTGTTTTTAGAGTCCCAAGTCGGTAAAACCGAAACGGTACTGTTTGAAACTCCCGAAAACGGATATGCGGTAGGTTATACCGAAAACTATACAAGGGTTAAAGTTAAAACCCTGGAAAACCTGCTTGGAAAAATATTAAATGTTAAGATTATTGAGGCATTTGGCGACTATTGCCTCGGTGTTATTGTTTGACTTTTTACATTTACAATATGCGCTATACCGGGAATTGTCTCGCCTTGGAGAGTTGAAGTGGGAGAAAGCAATGCGCCGGTCGACATAAATAGAATATTTTTAAATTCACCGTTTTTCAGTCTGTTTATTACAAATGAATTAAACACACTTGCACTGCAACCGCAACCCGAACCGCCGGAATGAACATCCTGGCGGTTTCTGTCATATATAAGCAATCCGCAGTCATTATGTCGGTATCTTATATCTATTCGGTCCATTTCCAATAATTCATAAAGAAGCTTTGTACCGATATATCCTAAATCTCCGGTAAAAATCAAGTCATAATCCTCAACTGATGTATCGGTATCTTGAAAATAGGTTTTTAGAGTATTTGCCGCCGCCGGTGCCATAGCCGCACCCATATTATTAGCATCGGTAACCCCTAAATCCTCAATACAACCGAAGGATACAGCATTTACATAAATTCCCGTATTACCCTTTCCTATTACGGTAGCCCCTGCCCCTGTTGTGGTTCTTTGGGATGTTTGCGGTCTAATGCTTCCGTATTCCAAAGGAAATCTATACTGTCTTTCCGCTGAACAAAAATGTGAAGATGTTATAGCCATTGAATAATCGGTCAGGTTGCAATTTACGGTAATTGATGCCAAAGCCAAGGAAAGTGTAAATGTGGAACAAGCACCGTATAATCCGATAAACGGAATAGGTGTATTTCTCAAACAAAAGGTACTGCCTATGCACTGATTAAGCAAATCTCCCGCAAATACCAAGTCGATTTTATTCTCACTGATTTTGGCCCTTTTAAGCGCAGTTTCCATAGCGATTTTTTGCATACGGCTTTCGGCTTTTTCAAAGCTGTCTTCACCAAATCTGCAATCACTGTCAAAATGGTCGAATTCCTTACCTATGGGACCTTCAAACTCGTGAATTCCAACAACACTGCCATAGCCCACAATTGAAGGCTTGTTTTTTAAAATATAAGTGCTTTTTCCTAATTTTTCTACCATTTCTTACCTATACCTTTTCAAAAATCCAATAAAGTATTCCGTATATTACACTTGCCACGGTGCCGTATAAAATAACCGGACCTGCAACAGTAAAAATTTTGGCACCGACACCTAAAATATATCCTTCGTTCCTAAACTCTATGGCAGGAGAAACAACCGCATTTGCAAAACCTGTAATAGGTACTAATGTTCCTGCACCGCCAACCTTGGCAATTTTCTCAAATATTTTAAAACCGGTTAAAAATGCTGCTATTGTAATTAGAGAAATCGGCACTATTGTTTCGGCAACTTTATCCTCTAATCCGCAATTTTTGCATAATTCAAGTATCAATTGACCGAGTACACAAATTCCGCCGCCGATTAAAAACGCGAAGATAAAATCCCTAATCTTCGGCGATGGCACCGATTGTCGCTTTACCATTTTTCCGTAACTTTCTTTTGATATATTCAAATAAACACACCCTTTATTACTATTGTAACAAAAAGGGTGTATTTTATTAATTAAATATTTATTAAATGTCGCTGTAAATTTTTGTAGATTTTAAATTTGAAGAAAGCTTTTAGGTTACAGCCTCCGGACGCACCGATTATACCGACAAAGCCTTCTTCTACTTTGAGAAGGCGAAACAGAATTAAACTAATACGATATTTATTCCAATTTTATTGTGTTTGATTTCGTAGGGGACGATGCCCACATCGTCCCGTTTGGTTTTTCAATGGTTTACGGGTGGATGTGGGCATCCAC
>DCIE01000027.1 GCA_002315765.1 Ruminococcaceae bacterium UBA1734 | reverse complement strand
CATAACGCAGGATTGTATTGCTATGCTCGAAACTATCGGGATGGTGTGGAAGCTTGAAACAAGAACGCCCTTTGATGATTGGATTTTACTTTGTAAAAAGTATAAAGCCGAGTTCGGCGACCTTTTGGTTCCGAAAAGCGTTTCCTATGGCGGACTCTCCCTTGGCGAATGGATTATCGAGCAAAGAAAACAGTTTTCCAAAAATATGCTTAAAGAAGAAGAAATCGGGAAGCTCGAGTCTGTCGGTATGGTGTGGTCGCTATCGGAGCGGCGCCCATGGCTTGATTGGTACAAAGAGGCGGAAGCGTATTTCCGTGAAAACGGAAATCTCCTTGTACCGCTTAATTATCTAACTGAAAACGGGCACAAGTTGGGATTGTGGGTTTTCAGCCAACGGGACAAGCGCAAGTATCGCCCGAATTATCCGCACGAAAGAATAGAAATGCTTGATAAAATCGGTATGGTATGGAATCTTGATGATGTGCGAAATGACAGTTGGGAGCAAATGTACGCATGGGTTAAGGATTATAAGTCAATTAACGGAAAGCTTCCCCTTTGGTCCCGGAATATTCCTGCCCCAAACGGCAGATATATGGATGTTTGGATAGGTACCCAACGCAAAAGGATAAAAGATAATAAACTGACAAATTCTCAAATGAAAAAGCTGAAGCAAATAGGAATTGAATAGAGTATAAGTAGCAAAAAAGGGTTATTGTGTGAGATAGAATTAAGCAATAAATTGATTATACAAGTTTATCTTGTTGTATTTTTCAAAAACTTACTTGAACTTATTTAAAAACATATGAATAATGAATTTTTGTATTTTTGTTGACAGAAATATGCTTTGATGTTATAATAAATTAAATTCTTGTTACTGACGGATAAGCAGATTACTGCAGGGGAGCAAGAATATATTTTAAGCCGACCGTCTGGGTGCAGTTGAGATTTATAAGTCTTTGCTGTGCCCTTTTTTGATTTTAAATTAGGATTATTATAAAAAAAGCCTGAATTATTATGGACAGTGTAAACGATTTTTGCAAAAAGCGGTTGATATTCCAAAAGGCTCAACCATAGAAAGTTTGCAAAAAGAGTTAAGGAACAAGTCAATAGGAAGATACTTTCCCTTGCTTGTGAAATGGCATCGGAAAAAACAGGAAATGGGGAAATTTGATTATGAGTATATATAATATTAATGATATTGCAGAACTTATCCGTGATAACAGTTATGTCGGACGCGGTATTGTTATCGGTAAATCGGCTGACGGAAAAAATGCAGTTTCGGCTTATTTTATTATGGGAAGAAGCGAAAACAGCCGTAATCGTATTTTTGTTGAAAGAGAAAATGTGCTTTATACCCAGCCGTTTGATGCTTCAAAGGTTACCGACCCGAGTCTTATTATTTATTCAGCCCAAAAAAAATACAAAAATAAGCTGATTGTTACAAACGGAGACCAAACCGAAACAATTTATGAAGGTTTACAAAACGGCAAATGTTTTAAAGAATCTCTTAAAACCCGTAAATTTGAACCTGATGCACCTAACTTCACTCCTCGTATCAGCGGTATTTTAGAGTTTGAAAACAATGATTTTTCGTATGAAATGAGCATTTTGAAAAGTGCTGATGAAAAAGGTTCCGCTTGTAATCGTTATACCTTCTCGTATGAATCAATGAACGGACTGGGCCACTTTATTCATACCTATGTAGGCGATGGAAATCCTCTTCCGACATTCTGTGGTGAGCCTGAACGCATCGCCATTCCCGATAATATTGATGAGTTCGCAAATTCTCTTTGGGATGCTCTTAACCACGAAAACAGAATATCGCTTTATGTCAGATATACAAATCTTGAATCAGGCAAGGAAGAAAATCGCCTTATAAATCAAAACAAGTGAGGAAAGAAGTTTGAAAGATAAATCTTCCAAACTTTAAAAATTATAACGCGCCGTTTTTCTCACCTCTCACGAGGCAACCGAAAAACATGGCATTTTATGACCATCCCTTTCATTGGTCATTTGTGCCTAAAAGCGAAAGCGAAAAGGAATGGTCATAAAAATGAAAGAATTTGAACTTAAATACGGTTGTAATCCCAATCAAAAACCATCAAAAATTTTTATGGTTGACGGCAGTGAGCTTCCTATTGAAATTCTCTGCGGCAAACCGGGATACATCAATTTTTTAGATGCTTTTAATTCTTGGCAACTTGTTAAAGAACTTAAAGAAGCTCTGGGTCTTCCTGCTGTTGCTTCTTTTAAGCATGTCAGTCCAACTTCGGCAGCTGTCGGAATAAAACTTCCCGAAAAACTTAAAAAAGCTTGCTTTGTTGATGATATTGAGGGGATTGATGATTCGCCTCTTGCCTGTGCCTATGCTCGGGCCCGTGGAACAGACCGTATGTGTTCCTTTGGCGACTGGGTGGCCTTATCCGATGTTTGCGATAAAACAACTGCTCTTATGATTAAGCGTGAGGTTTCAGACGGAATTATTGCCCCGGGTTACACAAAGGAAGCCCTTGAAATCCTAAAAACAAAACGCAAAGGGAATTATAATATTGTTAAAATTGATGCTGATTATGTTCCGGCAACAATTGAACACAAACAGGTTTTCGGCATCACTTTTGAACAGGGCAGAAACAATTTTGAAATTAATAAAGAACTCCTTTCAAATATTGTTACTGACAACAAAGAATTACCCGAGGATGCCATTCGTGATTTGATTATCTCTCTTATCACACTCAAATATACACAGTCAAACTCGGTTTGCTTTGCCTATGACGGTCAGGCAATTGGTGTAGGCGCCGGTCAACAGTCAAGAATTCACTGCACCAGACTTGCAGGTAGCAAGGCAGACACCTGGTTTTTGCGTCAATGTGATAAGGTGCTTAATTTGCCGTTTTTATCAACACTCGGCAGACCGGAGCGTGATAATGTTATTGATGGATATATTAATAAAAATGAAGAAGATGTTTGCGCTGATGGAAATTGGCAAAAGTATTTCACATCTAAGCCCGAACCATTGACGGATGAAGATATAAAGAATTATCTTTCGACTATTGACGGTGTTTCTCTCGGCTCCGATGCTTTCTTTCCATTCGGCGATAATATTGAACGGGCAAAGAAAAGCGGAGTTAAATATGTCGCAGAACCGGGCGGTTCTATTCGTGATGATTTGGTTATCCAATGCGCCGATAAATACGGTATGGTAATGGCGTTTACCGGAATGCGTTTGTTCCACCATTAATGGTGGTACACCGTGAAAGTTTTGGTTATCACGGTGTAAAGGAACAGGTACTAATAAAAGAAACAAATCCCGTGGTTTTTAATTGCATTATATTTTTTAGAAAGAAATGGTGTTTAATATGGCATACTTATCTGATATAGAAATAGCACAGAACTGTAAACCCGAGCATATAAAAGAAATTGCCAAGCGTGCTCATGTTGATGAAAAATACATTGAACAATATGGTAATTATAAAGCAAAGGTTGATTTATCGTTACTTAACGAAACAAATAAAGAAAACGGCAAGTTAATCCTTGTTACCGCAATCACTCCAACCCCTGCAGGTGAAGGTAAAACTACAACCACCATAGGCCTTGCAGACGGTCTTAAAAGAATAGGAAAAGATGTAACGGTAGCACTTCGGGAGCCTTCCTTAGGTCCGGTTTTCGGTATCAAGGGCGGTGCCGCAGGTGGCGGATATGCACAGGTTGTTCCCATGGAAGACATTAATCTTCATTTCACAGGGGATTTTCATGCAATCGGCGCTGCAAACAACCTTCTTGCCGCTATGCTTGATAACCATATTCAACAAGGTAATACTCTTGGAATTGATGTTAAAAAAATCACTTGGAAGCGTTGTGTTGATATGAACGACCGCCAACTTCGTTTTGTGGTTGACGGACTTGGTGGTAAGGTGAACGGCACCCCTCGTGAAGATGGTTTTGATATCACAGTTGCAAGTGAGATTATGGCTGTTTTTTGCCTTGCAACCTCTATTTCGGACTTGAAGCAAAGACTCGCAAGAATTATTGTAGGATATACCTATGATGACAAGCCTGTTACTGCAGGAGATTTAAATGCCCAAGGTGCTATGACGGCTCTTTTAAAGGATGCACTTAAACCTAATCTTGTTCAAACTCTTGAAGGCACACCCGCATTTGTTCACGGCGGACCTTTTGCAAATATCGCCCACGGTTGCAACAGCGTTATGGCAACACAGATGGCACTGAAAATGGGCGACTATACCGTAACCGAAGCAGGTTTCGGTGCTGATTTAGGTGCTGAAAAGTTTCTTGATATTAAATGCCGTATGGCAGGTCTTACACCTGACGCCGTTGTTATGGTTGCAACTGTCAGGGCACTTAAAATGCATGGCGGTCTTGATAAAAAACAACTTGCAATAGAGGATTTAGATGCTCTTGAAAAGGGGATTCCAAATCTTCTTCGCCATGTTTCCAACATTAAAAATGTTTACAAGCTTCCTTGCGTTGTTGCGGTTAACCGTTTCCCAACCGATACCGATGCCGAAATTGATTTTATCATTAAAAAATGCAAAGAGCTTGGTGTTAATACGGTTCTTTCAACCGTTTGGGCAGACGGTGGCAAAGGCGGCGAAGATTTGGCTCGTGAGGTCGTTCGCCTTTGTGAAGAAGAGAAGGGCGATTTTACATTCTCTTATACCGATGAACTTTCATTAACCGAAAAGATTGAATCGGTTGTTAAAAAGGTTTACGGCGGAAACGGAATAAATATTTTGCCCAACGCAAAAAAGCAGATTGCACAGTTAGAAGAATTAGGCTTTTCAAAATGTCCTGTTTGTATTGCAAAAACACAGTATGGTTTTTCAGATGACCCGACAAAATTAGGCGCACCCACCGATTTTACAATTACCGTTAAAAATGTCAAGGTGAGTGCAGGTGCGGGATTTGTTGTTGTACTCACAGGCGATATCATGACTATGCCCGGCCTTCCTAAATGCCCTGCCGCTGAAAAAATCGATGTTGATGAAAATGGCAAGATAACAGGTCTTTTCTAATCATATTAAATGGTTTTAAGTTAGGAACTCCGGCTATAATTTAACATAAAATAGGGAAGTAGATACATGGTGGTTTCCGTGTGTCTGCTTTTATTTTCCGCTGCAATACAGGGAAAACTTTTTCAAGACAAAAAATCCCGAAATCTTGAAAAATCAAAATTTCGGGATAAACATTTTATTTGCTTTTTAAGTATGCTTTTGTGATATTCGGAAAGACTGTTTTAGGTAGAAAATACTTGCGTTTTATAAATGATAATATTATTCTTCTAAATCGTCGTCTTTTGAATTGCCGTTGTTAAACTTTGTTTCTATTTTTTTAATTACATTAATTCTAATGGGACTGAAAGCAACCACTATCGCAAACAGTAAACCGAGTTGCCACCAAAAACCGTTGTTGAAAAAACGCCGTGCAAAATAATCCGCAAGGAACAATGCGATACCTGTATCGATAACTCTGTATATGAAAATCAGGATTTCTTTTTTCATTTATTCTTGCCTTCTTTGTTTTTATTATCATCTTCAAATTGCTTGGAAATTATGGTTAGTTTTCTTCCTTCAATTAGTACAATTTATTCTACCAAATATGATAACAACCACATAATAGTATAAGAGGATGATTTTTTAAAAAACATCCCGAAATCTTTATTAATTCTTAATTATCAAGGAATGATGCTTTTCGATATTCACCAAAGGAGTACTGCTCCATATATTCACCGGTGAACCTGTAATTCGGGTTGCCCTTCAGATATTCGATAAAATCGCAATCGGCCATAGACAAATTCACATAATAACCGCCGTCCGACACAAAGAAATCACCGATGCCAATCCTTTCTAAGTCTTCCGATATTGATTTTACGATTTTGGAAAGGCTTGACTGCACCGAATGGGAAAAATCATCTTCGTATAGAATTCCCGCAATTTCTTGACGGGATATCCTTGCTCCTTCTCTGTCGACAAGATAAGCAAGTAATTCTTTTCCGGCTTTGGAACGGAAGGCGATAGGCTGATTTTTATAGTATATTTCAAAATTGCCGAAGGCTTTTATCATAATGTCTTTAGGTTTTGATAGCGGAACCCTTATACGGTCAATAATCGGCTTAATGTTTTTTGCTCTACAGGGCTTCATCACATATCCTGCGGCATACACATCAAAGGCTTCGGCCATATAATCCGAGTAGCCGGTTACAAAAATGATTTTGACAGTACAGGAGATTTTATTGAGTTTTTTTGCCGCTTCAATACCGTCGGTTCCTTCCATATTGATGTCCAAAAATACAATATCAGGCACTTTTTCTTCAGCAGCACGAATAAGCTCATCCGGGTCGCGGAAGCATACAGGGACAGACCCGGGTATAGCTTCGATAATCGCTTCCTCGAGCAGGGCAAGTGCCAATTCTTCATCATCTGCGGCATATACAATCATGATAGTTCCTCCGTTTGTTTGATAAATACGGTAACGGTCGTACCGACACCTGCTGTGCTTTCGATATTAATTTTACCGCCGAATATGGCGATTCTCTTTTCGATATTCTCAATACCGATATGTACATTTCCGTCATTCAGCACCGTTTCACGGTCAAATCCCACGCCATCGTCTTTTACCGTGATTTTATATCCCTCATTTGTCCTATCGGAAGAGATTGTAACAGTTCCGCCGCCTTTTTTATGGCAGATACCGTGCTTCACCGCATTTTCCACAATGGGCTGAATGGACAGTGCAGGTACACAAAAGTTTGTTTCCCGGGCATCATACTCTACTTTCAGCCTGTCGCCGAAGCGAAAAGCTTCAATGGATAGGTAAGTTTTAATATGCTCAAGTTCCTCATCAAAGGTGCAAATCGCTATCTTGTCCTTTCCCAAAGTATCTAAATTGTTTCGCAGATAATCTGAAAAATCAAGGGTCAGTTCCTTCGCTTTTGACGGCTCACGGGTGCAAAGCATGGCGATGGAAGAAAGGGTGTTATAAACGAAATGCGGTTTCACTTGTGAGAGCATTACTTTAGTCTTTATTTCCGCAAGTTCCAGACGCTGGTTTGCTTCTCTCGAGGCGAGTCCCTCTGCGTTCATGATATTAGTGAGATTGTATTTCATAAATCCGGTTGTTAAAAGCGCTATGAATGTAAGAAAAATCATATTGGGCAAAAACGATATCAAAAGCCCGTTTTTAAGCAGCATTTCGGATGAGGGCCTTAAATCTATAATGCTTTTATGAATAAATCCGTTCAGACTGCTATCATAAGCAATATGAAACATTTCATTAAATGACTTGTCAAATGAAACAAGATTTAGGTCAATAAATCCCGTCATATCGTATAGATATGCGTTGCAAAAAACAGAAGCAAGCATTGCAAAGACACAAACAAAATAGGTGAAAATGGTAAATTTTCGGTTGTAATAGCGCAGAGAAAGCACAATCAGCACAGGCAAAAGCAATTTGCACTTATATCCACTCATCAACTCAAGCTCAAGCCAAAAAATAGCTAACATTACGAGAAAAACATACTGAAAACCAATACCTTTACCTTTCAGTAATATACACCACACACCCGAGATAATAAACATAATAGGCATTATTAGCAGCGTGATATCCACAAATAAACCTTTTGATTTGATAATTCCTAACTCGAATACTACAAACATGGCAAAGCACACTGCCGCAAACGCCAACAATGTTTTTGCAACAATAAGATTTGATTCAGGAATTTTCCTCCGTGTTATTTTCGCAATGCGTTCTCTGTTTTCCTTTTCATTATTCATTGATAAATCACCTTGGTTCTCATTTGACGATTAATTATATCATAATATCTTGTATTATAAAAGACAAAACACAAAAAGAGTTGCTGTCAAGTTTTGGCAGGATTTTCAGGGAAAATAACAAAAAAGTCCTCGAACTCACTTGAATAAAGAGTTTGAGGACTTGGTGCCGGTGATCGGACTTGAACCGATACGCCATCGCTGACAACAGATTTTGAGTCTTTTGGCACAAACGGAAACAGACGGAAGTAAACATCCGTTTGAAGGTCGCTGCGACCGTTCGTAAACCCCTGTATTTAAGGCGCTTTTCAGCTCCGGTCTCGACAAAAGTCCTCTACGACTGCCATTCCGTATTTTTTGTAAAAAATGCATTTCCACAGGAAAATGGAGGTCGTTTGGAGGTCGTTTTTCGATTTCAATATAATTTTATCAAAATCATCTGCCGTTGTCAATAAATAAAAAAGGTGATTTTATGATTAGCAAAAAAGAAACATATACAGAAAAATTTTTAAGTTATCCCGATGTATTGACATTGGAGCAATTCAGAGATATGCTCGGCGGTATTGCCGACTCGACGGCAAGAAAGCTGGTGAAGGAAAACAGAGTTAAACATTTTATGATAAGAACAACTATCTTCATTCCGAAAAGCAGTGCCATAGATTACATAATAGGCACGCATTATAAAACCTACAAGCGCAAGTTAAAACATAGAATAGACTGAAATTATGCATTATCAAAAGAATATAATACCCTAAAATATGCAATATTTTACTTTTTCGTTATCCTATAATATGCATAACGCTTGACTTGTATGGAATTGTAACGACAGCTGTGAGTTTGAATTTATTATTGAAAAGAACGGCGAGGTCATTCCGATTGAGGTGAAAGCCGGCAATTCACCGACAAAATCGCTCGACTTCTTTGTGACTAAATTCAAGTCGAGTATTGCTTATAAATTTATTTCCGGCAATGTGGGCAAAGCAGATAAAAAGCTTACCCTTCCGCATTTTCTTGCTATGTTTATGTAATATTTTTGATTTTTCAGACGACTTATCTTCGGATAGGCCGTCTCTTTTCACACATTCGTATAATGCCTCTATTACTGCTACAATAACGGCAGAAGGAGGCAGAAAGCCATGAAAACAGAAAAATACGTATTAGAACTCACCATTGCCGAGCACAAGATACTTATTGAACTTCTCAATTACGTAAGGTCAGTATTCATTGATGAGGGCAAGCCGATAGAAGATGTCAACGAACTTCTTGTAAAGGCGATGAAAGCAAAGACGAAACGGAGGAGGATATTTTGATGGAGCAGATTATTCACGACGAGAAAAACGGGCTTGATTATCAGTTGGTCGGGGATTATTATTTGCCTATGCTAAAAGCGCCGGAAACACCGCAAATCGGGCGGTTCGGCCGTATGCACTATGATTACATTAGAAAGCACAAAAAAGTGTTATTCAGCGGTTTATGGCTGTCCGGCGAGATAAACGGTTACATAGAGCAAATTGACCGTAATGCCGAAGAAATGTTTTCTCAGCTTGTAAAACAACTTGCCGAAAGCGAAGGCGTTACCGAGCAGCTGAAAGCCGATAATCAGATGCTATGGATTCAAAGAATGAACAACATTCGCAACCGCGCGGAGGAAATCGTTTTAAGCGAGGTGGTTTTAGTATGACAACGCTTGAAGATTTGTGGTACGGCAATATCTCGCCATTTGAACAGTACCTCGACGGAAATGAAAAGTATCAAGAATTACTTATGATTATGTCACGAAACAGAGAAAAACTGTCGGAAGGTTTTCAGCCCGAGAAAACCGAGTGGCTGAACAAGTACGATGCCGTACTGAACGAAATGGCTTCGATGGCAGAGGTGGAAGCGTTTAAGTTCGGCTACAAATTAGCCGTTAAAATGATGATAGAGGCAAAATAAAAGCAAAGGCAGTTCTCTTTTTTGAGGGCTGCTTTGCTTATTTCAGTTTGTGATAGATTTTCCGCAGGATACCGATACCAAAGCGAATGTGAACGAGGAAAAACCTTCTTACCGGAACATACGCTACATAGAGTTTATATCCGAAATCGGTTGTCTTGATGCTTTTCTTATTCCGCCTTATCTCGGTTAAAATACCGATAATTTGTGCTTCGCTTACTGTTTCACCGGCGGTGCAATTATCGCCGATAATATAGTATTTATTATTCGGCAACACCTTGCGTATGCGGTGCAGAATATATTGACCGTTACTGCGGATAAACAGTACAGCATCGTTCACCTGAAAGCCATCGGTCTTAGCTTTAATCACAAGAATATCCTTGTCCTGCCTAAGTAGCGGCAACATGGAAACGCCCTTGTTGGTATAGATGAGAATGCCTTTTTCGGCAAGCTCTGTTTTGAAATCCGTCATCGCATCATCTCCCTGAAAGAGAGCAATGCCGCATCATCTTCCATATTGCAGTAAAGGTCATAAAACGGTATAGTTTTTGCGATTTGCTCAAGTATTCGTATTTGCTTTGCATAATCCGTGCGGTGCATCTGTTCAAGCAGGGTGGGAATAAATGCCGACGGATTTGCCCTTTCAATGCGGTTTGTTTCGCTACGGTTGATTTTGCAAATCGACGTCAGAGGAACATTTTTATTGCATCCCATTCGTTCCTTGCCGTTCCACGGAGTACCGCACACATAAAGGGTATCATTCATGAAACGCAAAATCGGTTTGTCACCGTCAACTACGAAGCTATCCTTGATATTTTTAAGCCAAAGCTTCGTGTGCGTGGTTTTGCCGACACCCGAAAGGGCGGTAAACAGCACGGCTTTTTCGCCCACTGCCACCGCCGAGCCGTGAAAGACAACGGCGTTGTATTTAATAAGATTGTCGGCTATTTTGCGGTAAACGGCGGTTTCTTCCAGCATGGCATCGGTGTAAGAAAATGCTTGCCCGTCCTGTTGCTTCTGCTTTTCCACAAGCTTCCGTTCGGTTTCAATATCCTCGTTTGAAACGGAAACGGTAAAATCGACTACATCGAAATCGGTAATAAAATCCTTTGCAAAGTCACGAAAACGCTCAAAGTTATGCTCAATAGCGATAGTAAGCCCCGCAAGGGTGATGGTTGTACGGTACATCAGTTTTCCTCTGAAATCAGGCCGTTTTCACGAAGCCCGGCAACGAACTTTTCCACATAATTGCGTATTTGTTCCTTGTC
Source organism: Ruminococcaceae bacterium UBA1734 (assembly GCA_002315765.1). Classification (GTDB taxonomy): domain Bacteria; phylum Bacillota; class Clostridia; order Oscillospirales; family Acutalibacteraceae; genus UBA737. The sequence continues at coordinate 7,739 of DCIE01000027.1, read as the reverse complement.
ACCGTCATATTCCGAAAGGATTTTATCAACAACAGTATCAACCGTTGTGTCCTCTTTGAGCAAATTCAAAATGAAAGCACCGGTTTCGTTGATGTTTAATACCCCGTGAAAAGCGTTGTCGTTATCGTTAATCGGTACGGCGGTAAGCTCATCGGCAATATTCATTATCTCATAATCGAATTTGAGTTTCATTTGACCTTCTCCTAAATTTCCACATCCGGCAGTACAATTCTATCCCCGTTATCGGGTGCTTGTGTGCTTTCCGTTGTGCTTGTTTCGGGGGTGCTTGTAGATTTTTCCGATTTCTCGGTAACGGTTTTATCCGTTGTTTTAGTAGAATTGTCTTTTGCCGGCTCGGTAGTTTTCGGTTTTGCGGTAGTAGTTTCCGACTTTTTTGTTTCCGTTTTTGGCGTTGATTTTGAGCTTTCGGTAGTTTTTGTTTCCGTTTTTTCAGTAGGTTTCGAGCTTTCGGTTTCGCTTACCGTTTGCTCCGGCACTTCGTTTTTCGATGATGTTTGTTCGGTCGGCTTTTCCGTTTCGCTTGAAACGGCAGAGTCGGTTTGTTCTACCGGCTCTGTTGTAGCTTTTTCCGACACCGAAACCGTTTCGGAGCTGTCGCTCTTTGTATTTTTATCTGTTTTATCGCCGCAGGCAACAAGAGATAGCAAAAGAACAAGCAAAAGAAACACAAGTCCTATTTTCTTAACCATAGTTTTTCCTCTTATTCGTTATAGTCAAGAGTTGCTTTGTAAAACTCATACATACTGAGAAGGGAAAGCTTGGTATTTTCGGATTTTCCGTTCATGGCAAGATAGCCGTAGGAAAATGCCGAAGCGGTAAACTTCAACGTATCGTTTACACTTATTTCGTAGGTATCGGCAAGGTGCATCACATTGATGCCGCGAATATACAGTTTATATCTGCCGTCCTCACATTTTTCAATATCATCTGTCGTCTCACCGTTTACGGTAACGGTCGGCTCCTGCTCACTGCTCGGCAGGTAGATAATGAAATCGGTTTTGTAATCAAGGCGAAGCTGAAAAGCCACACTGCAAATGCCGGTGCCTTCCCATTTGATTTTATAATCGTCAAAAACCTCTTTTGTTACGGTCGGTGCTGAGTATGCGGTGGTTTCGGCATAGTCCTCGCCGATAGTCCAGCCGCAGTATTCCGAGCAGGCAAGCTGAGCATAATGTCCGTAGCTGATCAGCGCCTTTGCAACGGCGATTTCCTTTTCGGTGCTGTCCTTATCTGCAATCATAATGGCGGCATATTCTTCCGCCGATTTTGCCTTTGTGGCAAGCTGTACGCCGTTTTTATCGTAAACCGTAACGGTAACCGGCTCGGAAAGCTGAATAGAGCTTAAGTCGTAGGTAATCATATATCTGCCCTGCGTATCGGTTGGGCAGTCGGCAATGTTCACCTGCATAGGTTCATCATCACCCTTGCAGGATAATACCGCATAGCCGTCCGTATATGCAGACGGAACCTTGATATGATAAACAAGCCCGATTTCGCCGTCAAGAACGAGGTTTAAGCCGTTAATCTCAACTGTATCGCCGAAGGGGATAAACGGTAGGTCTTGAGCAAACACAGAAACGGAGCAGGACATTAAAAGGACTAATGCGAGAATGAGCGAAATAATCTTTTTCAAATTAACATCTCCTATTCTATCGGCATATCGGGCAATCGTTGACCGTCGCTCCAAGCAGTACTTGAGGTTGTACTGCTGTTGGTTGATGAAGTATCGGAAGTCGATGACGAAGTGTCGGAGGTTGACTTTTTGGTACTTGTACTATCGGAGGACGAGTTCGTTTTGTCGGAATCTTTTGCAGATTTATCCGATGTGGTTTTTGAACTGCTTTTGTCGGTTGCGGTTTCATTTTTATAGGTTTCGCCGGATTCGGTAGCGGTGCTTTCTTTATTTGTGCTTTGCTCGCCGCTTTCCGTGTCCGAATCGGTTTCTTCTGTTGTTTTGCTTTCGGTATCTACAACTGCGGATTGCTCGATATTTGAAGTGTCCGAAGATGTTTTCTTTTCCTTTTTATCTCCACCGCAGGCGGTAAGGGAAAAAATCAAAATAAAAACCGATAAGCAAAAAATTATTTTTTTCATATTGCCTCACATTCTAAAACAGACACAGACTGCAAATCAATCTGTGCCTGCTTCGTTTCAATTATCCGAATATTATGTCGAAATCCGGTGTTCCTGTGAATTTCGGTGCTTCATTACCGTAGCTTTCACCGCTGGTAGCGATGACATCCTGTGCCGTGAACTTGATAACATCAAGCTTCGGTTCTTCAAAAATCTTTTTGTTCTCTTTCATCATCTCTACCTCCTTAACCGATATAAGCCTTTACGGCTTCGCTGTAATTGTAGATTGCCTTACAAAGTGTTTTCAGCGTTGCGCTGTAATCATTTTCGTTAATATATACGCAGTAATCATATACACCAAAGGTGATTTCGAAATCTTTTGATTCAACGCCCTTCACCTTTAGGGTGTATTCATTGGCGAGTTGGTAAGCATACAAATCAACGCTGATTATATACCCGCCTGTGGTTTGGGTTACTTCTATCTTTGCCGGGTCAATCTGCTCTTTATTCTCGTTTAAGATAAAGAAGGTCTGTGCAAAGGGTGTTTGGCCGGTTTTGTATTTTCCGTCCTCAACTGCTTTGGCATTGGTCATACCGTTAACAAGCGTAAGAATATACTCAAAGTCGGTTGTCTTTACGAGATAGTTAAGCTTAATAGTTGAGCCAAGCTCTAAATATGCACCGCTTCCGTTATCGCCGTAGGTTGTGCTTGAGGTGAATTTCTTCTTGGATTGCGGCAAAGATACCGTGCTTAAATCAATTTCGTGACCTTCGTTCAATGTGCTTGCTGTGTTGCCGTTTGCGTAATCCTCGGCGTATTTGCCGTAGTTGAGAATTGCGGTACAAAGCTTGCCGAGGTCGGAATTTGCACCGTAGCTTGCGTGGTTATATACCGCATTACAGTAGTTCAGAACGGAGTAGTTGAAGTTCTTAACCGTTACGCCGTCGTAGGTAATCACAATATGGAGCGGTGTGCCGATATCCTTCGGCTCTACGGCTTTCAAAACACAGCTTGCAACGCCGTCTTCAAATTGATAATCAACAGTATTGCCGTCAACGGTAATGAAAAGTTTACCGTCAACTTCACCGGTTATATTACCCATTTTGAAGTTTACGTCAATGTTCTTACCCAGGGTAAGGGATGCGGAATAGGTGGCATTCTTAACTGCTTCGGGGAGTTCCATGTTGATGGCAACATACAAGGGGTCACTTTTGCCATATGTAACTCCGCCGAAATAGAAGGTCGAATTTTCATCCCCTGATTTGATAACAACATCGGTTGCAGAAGCGTTTGTGCCGTCTTTTGAAAGACTTGCCAAAACCTTGCTGCCGTTGGCGATGTAAAAACCGTCCGGCGATAAAGCAACAATATTACTCTTTGCTACCAGCTTGGCGGTTTCGGTCAAAACAACGGGGTCGCCGTAAACACCGAAGCCAACCTGATATTCATATTCGTCGTTTATTTCGGAGTTGCTTGTGCCGATAACCTCGCCGGAAACCTCGCCCTCGGCAAGAGCTACGCCCACCGACATCATAGCGTTTCCGGAAGTGCCGACAACCGTGCCGGCAACCTTGCTTTTAACATCGGCATTGACACCGGATGATATAAATAGGGTATTTCCGCCATGTCCTTCTACCGTGCCGGTTTGTCCGACAATTAAAGTTGCACAGTTTAAACCTATCGATTCCATGCCGGTATCAATTGTATCTGCGGCATTTGCAACCACGGTACCGTTTACGGTAATTTGAGATCCCTTGGATTCTGTGGGTTTGCCCATTCCAATGGTGCCACATGTTGCTTTGCCCGTTGTGCAACGAACCGTAACACCGGTTCCTACGGTCAATTTATCGGAAACTGCAAAGGCGATAGAATATTGACCGTCTGATGCGGAATCATCGGAAAGTGCTTCGATTGTGCCGTTGCCGATAATTTTGAGATTTATCGAATAAATACCTACCGAACCTTCAACACCGCCGCAGCTTTGAATATGGTTGGTGCCGGAAACCAAAAGGGTTGTAGTTGCGTAAGATGTCGGTTTCGTAGCCAATTCTTCGGATTCAATAAAAAGTGCCACATCGTTTAGCGTGGTAAAGTTGAAATTCTTCATTTCCCAGCGGCTATATTTACCGTTCCAAGTAAGTCCCGCAAGGTCGCCTTCGCCCGGTGTCAATGGAGCAGTCAAAATGGGTTTTTGACCACTGCTGTCGAGCTTATACGCATTGCCGTCTGATGTTAAATAAATGCCGTAATCAATAGTTACATTATCATATTTCTTTTTTACGATAACGGAACAGTCTGCGTAGCCGGCATCGTTAGAAACCTGGATATGTGTCTTGCCCTGTGCTACTGCGGTTACCTTGCCGTCTTCGTCAACGGTAGCAACCGGCTCGTAGTAGCTTTTCCAAGTTACCGATTTATCCGTTGCGTTTTCGGGTAAAACGGTGGCAACAAGTGTTTCGCTTTCGCCGACATAAAGGGTGATTTCGTTCTTGTTAAGCGTTACGCCGGTGGCGGCAACAGTTGACGTTTTAAATGTCGCACTCACCGTGACAGCAAAGGCAGGCATATTAAACTTGCCGTTTGTGACTGTGACGGTGGTGTTTTCATCACCTGTTTTATAAACCTTATAGGAATCCAGCACATAGCCGGTGCTCGGGGTGTTGGAAAGGGTGATTTCCGCACCTTCGATTGCCGTTTCCACATCCGCCGAAACGCTGCCGTTGGTGCAGGTGGCGCAGGTCACTTTATAGCTTTCGGCAATCGCATAGTATTCGCCGGTAGCGTTGTAAACGATTTTTCGTGTAACACCGGTATCTAAATGGTAGTTGACAAAGAAGCAGTTCTCATATCCGCCGGGTACTTTTATATCATCGCTTGCTTTCTCCGTGAATTGTCCGTTACCTTTTTTGTACACACCGATTTGCGAGCCGGTAATTGAATCAGCAGTCAATGATATACCAACCGAAGCGTAAAAATCGCACGCCACGATATCGGTGTCTTGAATTTCGTTAGAGCCCTCCATATGATAACAATAACCGACATTGCCTTTAATCGTAACGGCACCTGTAATAATTATCTGTGCACAGCCATGTACGGCTCCTGTTGTAAGTTCAGTCGTGTTACCATCAAAACATCTAAACGCCGTTGTGTTATCCGTAATTGTTACGGAATCAAGAGTGCAATATGCCGAACTGTCCGTAAATATAGCAGCTCCTTGGTTTGCTTTATTTCCGCTTATGGTCGGGGCGTTGCCGCCGATGTTTTTTCCAAATGAAATCGTAGAGTTTGAGGAAAGATATAAGCCGCCGCCATATTTAATTGCACTGTTATCGGCAATCGTTACGGCACCGAACATGAAGTTAGGCTCACCGATACCTTCGGCAACAAAAATACCGCCACCGTAGTACGCACTGTTGCCGACGATGTTAACGCTTCCGTTTATGTAAAGGTTTCCCTTGCTGCATATGCCTCCGCCGAAGGTGACGGTTTTTTCGGGATTTTCCGGGTCATTTCCTTTGGTTCCGCCTCCTCCGTAAATGGCATTATAATATTGCTTGCCGTTTACGGTAACAGGCTGTATCGAGGGAGACTGTTGAGCATCATCGATACTAAGGGTTGAGCCGCCGTCAACAACAATTACGCTTCCGGCGTTCGTTGCGTTTGGATATCCGATGCTTGCACCGTTTAGGGCTAACATACAAGTATGGTTTATTTCCAAGGGTTTATCCAGAGAAATATTATCCGTTAACCCAATAGAATACTCTAAAAGCCCTGTAGTGGGATTCGGTTGGCTACCGGACATCACACAAGATGAATATTTCTCGCAGAATTCCTCAATCGTGTATGTGCCGGTTGAACCGGAGCCGCCGCCGGGATTACAAATGGAGCAGTAGGATTTGGTATCCGTGGAATCGTGGAAATATTCTCCATACGTATCAATAGGATATTGGCTTGACGGACATTCCGCGTTGGAGCAGAAGCATTTATGCTCGTCAATCCCCATATAGTCATTGTGTACCGATTTCCAAACGACATCGCTATGGCAAGCAGGACATTCCAAATCGAGGTCGATGTCATGTGAGGAGAGGGTACAGTCGGTGTGACTCGCACATTCTGAGGCAGAGTGGCTTTGAGTAGGCGTAGCGCACTTAACGCATTTATAAACATGCATATCGCCGTCACTAACCCATTGATGCTCGGTCATTAGCAAACAACCATTGCACCGCTCTTCTGCCGCACTTGCCGTAATGCTCATCATCGGAACGACCGACAAGAGCATACACAGTGTCAGAACAATGCTTAAAATCCTTTTTTTCATAAAATTACCTCCGCTTTCACCAAAATATAAATACATATACTTAGTTATAGTACATTATATCTCAATCAAAACGATAATTTAAGAGTAATTACGGGATTATTTTATGCAAATTTCGGAGCTTTTTTAAGAGTTTTGCAGTCGTTGGAAGATGTTTTTTATCGCAAGTTACTCGAAAACGCACTATTTGCCTTGACTTTTAGGCATTTTTGTATTATCCTTATAGATGGATAATACTGACGGAGGATAATAATATGACATATATTTCGGTAAAAGAAGCCGCAAATAAATGGGGCATTGATGTTTCAAGAGTAAGTCGACTTGCAAGAGAAGGCAGAATTGAGGGTGCCGTTATCGTAGCAAGAAACTGGTTAATCCCCGAAAGTGCCGAAAAGCCGAAGGACGGCAGAACAAAAGCGGTGAGACTCGACACAAAAGAGGATTTTTTCCGTTTTCCGCTTTTTGTGAACGGCGATGAGGACACTTTTTCTCTTACACTAAACGAACAGGAACGCCTTTTGCGAAATGCCGAGCTTGACTATTACGCCTGCGATTTTGAAAGTGCGCAAAAGGAATTTGAACGGTTATCAAAAGATGCCGAAAGCATATATATTAAAACCATGGCTTTGTTTTATCTTTGTTCGCTTTCGGTCGAGGTGCATGGAGGCAAAAACTTTGTCAGATATTTCAGCACACTTCAATTTGAATTGGCGAAAGACTTTCCGCATAAAAAGGATATGGAAATTGTCATTCCGTGGTTATACACGATTATGGTGCAGTTTCAGGCGGTTTCAAGCAGTATGGAATTTGATTCGTTCTACGACTATTCTCCTACCGTTTTGCCGTTAATTTCCTATTTGTCATTTTATCATTTGTCAAATATCGAACCGTCAAAAACCACCGTTGTTCATCTTGATGTTTACGAAATACTTTGCAGGGACTTTTTGAAAAACGGCCATTATTATGAGGCGTGTGAGCTGCACTTTTTACTGTTTCTTGCAAACTATGTTTCGATGAGAGAGGAAGCCATGCTTTTTCATCTGAAAAAAGCACTCACTCTTGCATTGGAGCATAAGTTTTATATAATAGCCGCAAGCTACGAATATTATTATCAAAACGCATTTGATACGGTATTTTCGGAGTTTAATGAGGATTTTGTCAAAGTAATAAAACAACACTCTAAAACCATAAGTGACAGTATCGGAAGCTTTGAAAAAAATTACAACAACAGCGATATTTATAACACCCTTTCCAAAAACGATTACCGTTATCTTGTGTATGCGGTTCAGGGAAAAACCAATAAGGAAATTGCCCGTTCTATGCGTATTT
>DCIE01000004.1 GCA_002315765.1 Ruminococcaceae bacterium UBA1734 | reverse complement strand
TACCCCAACATTTATTATAGAGCCCCTTTAAAATGTAAAACGGTGAAACCGAATTTTTTGGTTTCACCGTTTTTTTACGACTTATGACAATTATCTTTAAATTCGCAGTATTCACATCCACAAGAGCAGCCACCGTTTTTCTTGGCTTTGATTATTCTTCTTATGGCAAAGAATATTACCAAAGCAACCAACAATCCGACTAACAGCGTTGAAAGATTATTATATATTATTTCTAACAAATTATCATAACCTTTAAATAAATTTTGAAACGGATTTGCGAAGTACCGTCGAGAGAGGAACAATGAGCAACCCCAAAAACAAATTCCCTATACCGTGTATTAAATCAAAGGGCAAACCCGCTATAATCCAAGCAATAGTTTGTTTAAAATCCAAACCGAACATTAAGGCTTGGGCAGGGGAGTACAAGGTCCCGAACAAAAGTCCGTGAAGCATACAAACAACCGAATAAACAGGTATTGCAATTTTTGTGGGCATATTTTTAGGTAGCAACATAGTAACAGCCCAAAGAACGGTCCAAATATACAAGTAGGGCAACCACCAAGCATTAAAACCCGAAATTACACCGTTAATAAAAACATATATATAAATAGGGAATAGTGCTTTTTTTCTGAAAACAATTGTAAAAACCATAGTAAAGGTACCCAAAAGATGAATGTTAGGTAGAAATTCCATAAGTATTTTGGATACTACCATAAGTGAGCCTAATAAAGGGAAAAGGGTGATTTCCCATAATTTAAGTTTAGAGGACTTTATCATTTTGAAATCTTAAACTCATAAACCGAGTTAGCGTTAATTTCGGTTTGGTCGGCACCTTTTTGTGCCATTTCACCGTCAACAAAAAATCCCCAAAATGTTTTGTCCTTGTCATAATCGGCGGTAATACCGTTGACATTTTTTACATAAAGTCCGTAATCACTGTTATCTCCCGAAATTAAGTTCAGCTTTAATAAAGCCTCACCTACGGTCTTTTCATCCGTATTTATTTTAAATTTTGTCCTGTTGCCCTCAAGGTCTGTAACATAAAACAAGAAGCTTGTTTTTCCTTCCCCCAAGGTTTTAACATCGTCATTTTTTTCGGTAATAGCCACCGATTGTGTGTTTGACGAGTTGTTGAAGGTCTTTCCGCAAGAGGAAAGAGTAAGTGCAATAGCCGCAATAAGCACAAATGAAGTTGTAATTGAAATGATTTTTTTTGAAAACTTTTTCATTTTGTTTTCTCCTTTTAATATATTTGTCAATGGTATTTTTTATCGGCACTCGCAATAATTATTAAAATATCAAATTGACTTGTGGGTCTTAGGTGTTTCGACTTAATGCAAACAGCAAAAACCTTCTCGGAAAAATCCAATGGTAAATTCATCTTTTTGCGGCAAAGACATATTTGCTGTTTATATCGCATATCACGGCGACGGGCTCGTGCGGGATTTTCACCCGACTTCCCTTTGACCCAGGGTATAATATCATATTTTCAAGGAACATTCAAGAATTAAACTCAGTTTTCGTTTAATTTTTTGTAAAGAGAAATAATTTCACTGCGAAGCGGTGTATTTTCTTTAGATTTTAGTTTCGGGTCCGCCTCAAGTGTTTCAGCCGCCGCCATTCCGCAAAGTTTTAATATATCCTTATCGGCAAAAATATCGGCAATTTTTAAAAGCGGTAAGCCGTGTTGTCTGTTACCTAAAAAGTCTCCCGGCCCTCGTAAGTTTAAGTCCTCATCGGCAATTTTAAATCCGTCTCGGTTGTTTTTAATAACTTTAAGTCGGTTTAAGGTCTCTTTTTGTTTTGAATCGGATATTAAAATACAACTTGATTCGTATCTTCCGCGACCTATTCGTCCTCTTAATTGATGTAATTGGGAAAGACCGAATTTTTCGGCATTTTCAATAACCATTATTGTTGCATTAGGCACATCAATGCCCACTTCAATTACCGTTGTGGAAATAAGTAGGTCGATATTTCCTAAAGAAAAATCCTGCATAATTTTGTCTTTTTCTTTCGGTTTAAGTTTTCCGTGAAGCAATCCTACACGGTAATCGGCAAATTCGTTTTGGGACAGTTCGCCGAATAATTCTTCGGCACTTTTAACCGGGGATTCTTCGTTTTCTTCCACCAATGGACAAACAATATAACCTTGTCTGCCTTGATTTATATGCTTTTTTATATATTCATATATTCTTTTATGATAACTGCTGTCAACTAAATATGTTTTTATGGGTTGACGGCCTTTGGGATACTCATTAATAATGCTAATATCCAAATCGCCGTAAATAATAAGTCCTAATGTGCGTGGAATGGGAGTTGCCGACATAACAAGTGTATGGGGATTATTCCCTTTAGAGGACAGTTTTCCTCTTTGTGCCACACCAAACCTGTGTTGTTCATCGGTTATTACAAGCCCTAAATTATTAAAAACCGTATCCTCGGTTAATAAGGCGTGTGTACCTATTACTATTTGATATTTATTGTCTTTTATATCTTGTTTAATTAAATCCTTTTGCTTTTTTGTAACCGAGCCGGTAAGCAAACAAACACCGATTTCGGAATTTGACAGCGTGTTTGAAATATTCTCAAAATGCTGTGTTGCCAATACCTCGGTGGGAGCCATAAGTGCTGATTGAAAACCGTTTTTAGCGACTAAATACATAAGCGCTGTGGCAACCGCCGTTTTTCCGCTTCCCACATCGCCCTCAATCAGCCTGTTCATAGTGTATCCGGATTTCATATCGTTATAGCAATCCTTTACGGCATTGATTTGAGCATTTGTCAGGCTGTATGGTAAAATATCAAAAAATTCATCCCGCAAATCCTTATTAATTATGCAACTGCTTTGTTGCTTTTTCTTGCCCTTTAGTAGCATTAACCCCATTTGCAATATAAATAATTCTTCAAAAACAAGGCGTTTTTTCGCTGTTTCCAATGCCTTCTTGGTTTTGGGAAAATGAATGTTATTAATTGCGTATGTTAAATCACAAAGATTGTACTTTTCTCTTATGCTTTGCGGTAGCGTATCCGGGGGAAATTCTGCCGATAGAGCCGTTTTAATATATCTTTCAATAGTTGATGATTTAATTTTTGAAGTGGAATGATAAATAGGGGAAACACCTGTATTTCCCGATTCTTTAATAATGGGGGATGACATTGTAGGCAATAGTGCGGTGCCGGATATTTTTCCTAAAAATAAATACTCACACCCTTGATTGATTTTTTGTGCGAGATATTTATTGTTAAAAACGGTAACCTCCATTTTGTCGGTATAATCCGTAACGGTAAATTTATAAAGTGTCATATTCTTGCGAATGAAATATTCTTTAACAGGGGTTATTACGGTGGCTTTTATACATACTTTTTCTTCAAAATCACAGTCGCAAATCTTCTTAATAATGCTGAAATCGTCATAATCTCTGGGGAAAAAACGCAAAAGGGCACCGACAGTATCGATGCCCAAAGAATATAATATTTCAGCGCGTTTCTCTCCAACGCCCTTTAAATATCTTATATCACTTGAAAAGTTCAACATAAATATCACTCTACTGAAATTATATAGTAATATACCGGTTGGTTTCCTCTTATAAATGTTATTTCGGCTTTTTGACCGAATTTTTGATTAAGTTGTTCTTCAAGGGAGGAAGCTTGTAAATCGGTAACATCTTCTCCGTAGATAACAGTAATAAATTGACTTTGTTTTTTAACCATTTGTTTAATAAGGCGAACTGCCGATTTTTCAAGGTCGGTATCAACAAAGGCGATTTTTCCTTCTATCATATTGAGAAGTTCACCTTTTTTAATTTTAAATCCGTCAAAATCCGAATCTCTTGCGGCAAAAGTAATTTGTCCGGTTGCGATATTCTCTGCAGCCTTTTGCATTGCAATGGCATTATTGCTTGAGTCGGCCTCAAAATCAAATGCAAGACAAGCGGCAATACCCTGAGGGATTGTTCTTGTATGAATTACAATAACCTTTCTTGTGGAAAGAGGAATAGCCTGTTCAGCCGCCATAATAATGTTTTTATTGTTCGGAAGAACGAAAACGGTTTCGGCCGGGGTGTTTTCAATTGCTCTTAAAATATCATCGGTGCTGGGATTCATAGTTTGACCGCCGCTGACGATGGTATCAACACCTAAATCGGTAAAAAGACCATGGATACCGTCTCCTGCCGCAACCGATACAAAACCGTAGGGATTTGTTATTTCAACCGGCTTGATTTCTTCTTTTAAGTCGGCGCTCTTTGCCGGACGCTTCTTAGCGTTTTCGGCATCATGTTTAGCCCTTTCGTGCTGGTCTCGCATATTTTCAATCTTCAAATGAACAAGACTACCGAAGGTTAATGCCTCTTCGATTGCATTTCCGGGATGGTCGGTGTGAACATGGACCTTAATGATATCATCATCATCAACTACAACAACGCAATCGCCGATAGATTCAAGATAACTTCTAAGCTCCTTAGGTTCCTTTGTAACGGAAGAATCACGATTTACAATATACTCGGTACAGTATGTAAATGTGATTTCGGTTTCAAATTCACCGGCAGCATTTAGTGTGGAATTCTCTTCGGGCAGGGAATTAACATCATTAGCATTATCCGTTAAAGGAATAATAGTTCCGTTTTCAAATACCGATAGCATACCTTCAAGTATGGTAACAAAGCCCTGACCTCCCGCATCAACTACACCGGCTTTTTTAAGTTGCGGAAGAAGTTCGGGAGTTTGCGCTAATGCTTCCTTAGCGCCGGATATTGCGTTTTTGAAAACGGTTAACTCGTCATCGCCGTTTTCAAAACTTTGGGTTGCTTTTTCACTTGCAATTCGTGCAACCGTAAGAATGGTGCCCTCGGTGGGCTTCATAACTGCTTTATAAGCAGCTTCAACACCGAAAGCAAAGGCATCTTTAATATTTTCGGATGAAATCAGTTCAACATCACCGATACCTTTTGCAAAACCTCTGAAAAGCAGGGAAGTGATTACTCCGGAATTTCCTCTTGCACCTCTGAGTAAAGCGGAGGCATTTGCGGATGCGACCGTACCTGCGGTGGCACCTTCAAGCTTAGATATTTCTCTTACGGAATTAGCAAGAGTCATTGACATATTTGTACCTGTATCGCCATCGGGTACAGGGAACACATTTAATTCATCAATACTTTTTTTGTTGTTTGTTAAATTGTTCGAGGCAGATATTATTGCATCACGAAAACTGTTTCCGTTAAACAAAATAGAAACACTCCTTTAAATAAATGGATAATTGATTATTCTTTAATACCGTCTATTTTAATTACTACACGGTTTACGGTAATATCGGTTATTTCTTTAACGACATACTTTACCTTTTCGGTTATGCTGGTAGCCATAGCGTTAATATTCATACCGTAAGTAACCGCAATATGAATTTCAACATCAATAGTATTTGCATTTCCGGAAACGGAAATTCCCGTATCTTCAGATTTTCCTTTGCTGATAAACTTAGTTATGCGCTGACGGTTGTTGCTTGGAATCATACCTACAACTCCGAAACAGGAAGTAACCTCTCCGCCTATTAATTTGCATAAATAGCCTTCTGAAACGGTGATTTTACCTATCATATTCTCATAAGAAATCATAAAAGTTCCTCCTAAATATTATGAAATTAATTTATAGTTTTCGATTGAATAGTAAATGTCGCTTTCTGCCGAAGTAACACCCGAAACAATCTCATCGCTATAAAAATATAAACCTTTTTTATAAACTATGGGAATTTGTACCATTTCGGTCAAAAGTGTTCCGGCAACATCCTTGATGGTTGCACTGCCTTTGTCATATTCCGAAATGATATTAAGTATAGCAGTAGGTGTGTTTTTCTTTTTATCATTTGATTTTTCGGTTTTAGACTCTTGCGTCTTTGTTCCGCTTGATACGGCGGAAGAGGTTTTCTTATTTTCGGCAGTGTCTTTTGTTACACCGTAAGAAACCGAACCGCCTGAAATAACAAGCTGTGAAACATCAAAATTAGGCAAAATAGAAATTTCTCCGATATATAAATCGTAATGCCCTTTTTTAATGGCGTTTAAGTATTGCTTATACTCAAGCTTTGATACACTGACGGAAATACCTGCGTTTTTCAGTTGGGTGGCTATCGTGTCAGCGGCTAAAACTCTTGAAACATTTTCCGAGTTAACAATCAGCTTGTATGTGTGATGATTATAACCCTTTTTGGTGTAGTATCCATCACTATCCTTATAAGTATAACCGATTTTCTTCAAATTCTCAACAGTTATTTCTAAATCTGCCGTATCTTTTAATGATTGAACTGATTTTACATCTTCAAAATTAGGATTGAAATATCCCGTAGCAGGTGTTGCATTACCGTAAAAAGCCGTCTTACTTACGGCATTTCGGTCAATTCCGGAAGAAATTGCATACCTTAAGTATCTGTTGCTTAAATTTGAAGATTTCAAATTTATACCTAAATATACCAAATTGTTAAGGTTGACATCCACTCTTTTTCCACTCATTCGTGATAGTTTGCCGTCCTTTAAGTCGGAAAAATACATTTGGGTTGCACCGACTTCGATATAGTGGGACTCGGAATCCTCGTCGGGAGCATTTATTAAATTAATTTTGGTGATTTGACCTTTTTTACCGAAAAAGTTTTTATTAATTGTTAAAGTGTCTTTTGCTTTATTGGGAATATACCTTCCGCAACCAATAGGTGATAATAATACCCCGTCGGAATCCTTTTTTGTATCACTGTTTGCTTTGAAAATAGGGAAATCAAGTAAATTTTTAAAATAAGGGTCGTTTTTCGATAATACAAATACAACTGTCTTATTATCCGTTTCATAGACCGATTTAACTTCGTATAAATGTGAAGCGTAGATACCCTTTGATTTTTTGGCTTTGTTATAGGAATATATAATATCCGATGCAGTTAGCATTGTTCCGTCGGTGAACTTTGTGTCTATAATTGTTACGGTGCATTTTTCCCCGTTGAGGCTTATCTTTTTTGCCAATCTGTAAACAGGTTTAAAATTGCTGTCCGCTTTAACCAAGGGTTCAAAGATAAGTTTGCAAATATTGCGATTATTTACCGTAACAGCAGTATAAGGATTTAAAGAATCGGCTTTGTTATACAAGAGATTAATAGGTGTTTTCTTTATTTCATTTGAAGTTGAAATTTTGGTCTTTTCCGGCACCGAAGAGGTAGAATTATCCTTGCAGCTACATAGGGAAAAAACAAATATTAAACTTAAAATTAAGCAAATTGTTTTTTTAAACATACTTATCACCAAAAAAATATTAAATACAAAAGCTCTTTACCGAAATCGTTTTTCCGGTTTTTTCGTCAATTTCAAAAACACATCCCGAAATAATACAGGGAGAATTTGAAAATTCAAATTTGTCTGTGCTGTTATCCTTAAATCTCGAAATAATGATTTCCTTTTTTATGCCGAGAACGGAATCTTTAGGTCCCGTCATTCCCAAATCGGTTATGTAACCGGTGCCTTTTGGGAGAATTTGAATATCCGAGGTTTGTACATGGGTATGGGTGCCGAAAATAGCCGAAATTTTTCCGTCTAAATAAAAACCAAAAGCCCGTTTTTCACTGGTTGCTTCGGCGTGAAAATCAACAATTATGATATTTGTACAGTCTTTCTCGGCTTTCGCTATCAACTTATCGGCAACAATAAATGGGTTTTTGGCTTTGTCTCTATCTAAATATACCGTTCCCAAAAGATTAATAACCGCAATCCGGTATTTGCCCTTATCAATTAAAGAATATCCGCTGCCGTATTGGGTAGGTATATTGTCAGGACGCAATAAAAAAGGATTGGAGTCAAGATAGGGGTGAAATGACGGATGCCTGAGTGTATGATTTCCGCCTGTAATAACATCGGCACCGGCGGCAAACAGTAAATTTGCGGTTTCTATCGTTATGCCGTTTCCCAAAGCGGAGTTTTCTCCGTTTACTATAACAACATCGCAATTATTGTCCTTTTTAAGTTTAGGTATCATTTTGAGTGCGTAGTCGGTCCCTAACGGGGAACAAACATCGCCTATACAAAGTATTTTCATATAAAACCTTTTTCTATATATAATTCAATAATAAAATAACACATTTTACAGTTAAATTCAATGTGATTTTGGTAAACTGATGAAAAAAACAACTTCGCTTAAAAAATAGTAAATGAGCATTTGGGAGAAATAAAGAGAAAATAAGAGAAAAACGGAGATTTTGCTTTTTAAATTAATTTTTTAAAAAATATGTGTTGACAAGGAGTTTCCCTTGTGTTATTATAATCAGGCTGATTAAAAAAGAAAAAACATTTGGAGGTTTTGATTATGTCTACATTTATGGCAAAACCTGCTGAAGTTCAGCGTAAATGGTATATAGTAGATGCTGCAGATAAGCCGCTTGGCAGAACTGCTGTTAAGGTTGCTGACTTACTTAGAGGTAAGGGTAAACCTGAATTTACTCCCCATGTTGATTGTGGCGACCATGTCGTTGTTATCAATGCTGACAAGGCAGTATTAACAGGTAAGAAGTTAGAAAACAAGTTCTATCGCCGTCATACAGGTTATATCGGCGGTTTGAAGGAAGTTAAGTACGGTACTCTTATGAAAACCCGTCCTGAACTTGCTATGGAACTTGCAGTAAAGGGAATGGTTCCTGATACCACTATCGGTAGAAAGGCCCTTTTAAGACTTCATGTTTACAGTGGAACAGAATATGCTCAGGTAGCTCAAAAGCCTGAAAAGATTGAATTTTAAGAAGGGAGACAGAAACAATGTTTGAAGGAAAGCCATATTTTTACGGCACCGGCAGAAGAAAGAGTTCTGTTGCCCGTGTTCGTGTTTATAACGGTACAGGAAATGTTACCATTAACGGTAGAGACATTGATGATTATTTCGGTCTTGAAACATTAAAGGTTATCGTTCGTCAGCCGTTAACTCTTACCGAGAATGCTGATAAGTTTGACATCGTATGCACAGTTGCAGGTGGCGGTGTTACCGGTCAGGCCGGTGCTATTCGTCACGGTATTTCCCGTGCACTTCTTCAGTTTAATGAGGAACTTCGTCCTCAACTTAAGAAGGCAGGTTTCTTAACAAGAGACCCTCGTATGAAGGAAAGAAAGAAATACGGTCTCAAAGGCGCTCGTCGTGCACCACAGTTCTCAAAGAGATAACAATTTATATCAGAAAAGCCTTGTATTTCAAGGCTTTTTGTGCTTTATATACTGAAATTGATGTCTATTTGATGTCCAAAGCTAAAAAATCAGGTATTCTCAAATGAATGAGGATACCTGATTTGTCTTTCTCAGCCACCGCTTACGGTGATGCTGTTCCCTGAACAAAAGGCAGTATATCACAAAAAGCCCAAAAATGCAAGCTCTTTATTTTGTCCGCTGGACAGTCTGCGGACAGTCTACGGACAGTCTACGGACAGTCCTGCATTTCTTACTGAACAGTAAGAATTTTATTGTTTTCAGAAGTTTATTATCATTGCATTAAGATTTCACACAAATAGAAATTTCTGTGATACAATATCAACACTGCAATGCAGAACAAATAATCAGGGAGGATTTCACTATGGACAGCACAGCATTATTTTTGAGGATTAGAGCATTGACGCACGCCATTGACACTATGATTTCACAAACGGGAGAAGCCGCTTCCGAAGATGTCAGCACGCTTTCTCTGATGCTCGTTGAACTCGTTGACGAATACGACAAGCAAAGATAACGCAACTGAGCAAAAGCACAAAGAGCTGAGGCACAAAGCCCCAGCCCTTTTTTATTGCTTGATACAGCCCCGTGAAACGTTGTTTTTGCCCTCTCCCTATATTCTTTACTGTTCTGAATGTAAAGTTGTTCCTGAGCCTCTGAGAGCCTTTTAAGCTTCTTCTGATGTTTTCAGTATAGCTTCCACCCAGTCATCAGCAAGAGTGTGCGGAGCTTGTTTGTCTGCGATAAGGTATTCAAGCCGCTTCTCGTGGATTTTGTACTGTGGATTTTCGCCCAGTGTATCACGAATAAACTCGGCGGCTTTCAAATTGCCCTCTGATGCCATTTGAACGGCTTTCGCCATAATAACAAGAAGGTTTGTGCAGTCTTGTTCAGGTATGCCGTATTTCTTCAACAACTCTGTTTGTTCATCATTTGCAGGAGCTTTCAGGATAAGCTCGGCGGCTTCTTTCATTGTACGCTTTCTCCTTCTTGCTTTGCCGCTTGCAACTCCTCCCTTTTTTGCAATTTCCCGTTGTTCGTCCTCTGTTCGTTCTGAAAATGGCACAAGATTTTCCTTTCCTGTTCCCATTGCTTCACCTTCTTTCTTTGATATTACAAAACACCTCCCAAGCAGGAACGAAAACCCTTAACACCTGCTCAGGAGGCTTTCTCTGCCAACTGTACGAAAACCCAAAAGCCAGCCGACAAAGATATTAAAGCAAGCTCAGGAGCAAGGAGACAGCCCCTGCCGCCTGTTTTAATCTGTTGTAGTGAAAAGCTCAGCTGTCATTGCTTCAGCCTTTTCTGCCTGTTCAATGATATTCTTCTCGCTCATCAACTGCATATAACTGTCCATAGGAACAGAAAGCTTTTTGCCGTTCTTCAGGTATTCCGTTTCTGTTTCAGCTTTGCCGCGAATGAAGAGCTTTTCCGCTGTTCCTTCCAGCTCTTCAAGAGCTTCAATGAAACGTTCGCATTTTGTGAGCCGTCCGAACGTGAGCGGGAATGTGGTATTGCCGTAAGCGTCAGAAAGCTTTTCGCCTTTCTGATGCTCAATTACGCTGCGAAAACGCTGCATTGTATCAATATCACTGAGAAACTCTTTCAGGATATTTGCCGCCGTGCTGTCGTCAATTTCAGCCCCTTCAAGCTGGATGAACTGCAAAGCATTGTTGACCTTTACGGCATAGTCAGAACTGCGTTCGCCTTCGTTCAGAGCAGGAATGAGCTTAGCTTTCATTGCCGCAATGTGCTGACGTGCTTTGGCGTTCAGAGCTTCAGCCTCTCCATAAAAGCAGGAGCTTGCTTTTTCGGTAGCTTCTGACAAAGCTTTCAGCAAATATTCATCAGTATAAACATTTTCTGAAAATCCCTGTTTGTACTTCTGATTTGCTGTTCGGGTACTTTCTTCAAGCTCTTTATTATAGCTGTGGTATTCCTCGATAAGATGTTCAAGAGCTTTTTTCAATTCAACTGTTGCAATAGATTTGTTGATAACAATATTCATTTTGTGTTCCTCCTGTATTTATGCGGCTTTGCCGCTTTTCTTGTGAAAGAGAAAGAAGCAAAGAGAATATTAAGAATTTTCTGTTTTATCAATTTAGCGGAGAAGTTGAAGCAGGAAATGTCATAATAAACGGGGACAATTTAGCTGATGTTTTTTTACTTGAAATAATAAGCCAGTTGAAAGCATTGAGAAACAAAGCAAACGGGGGTATTGAGTAATGGCAACAATTACGAAAAGAGGCAACACCTTTCAAATAAGTGTTTCAATGGGATATGATACCGAAGGCAAAAAAATACGCAAAACAACAACTTACAAGCCGCCAGCAAATACAACTGAGAAGAAAGCTGAAAAGCTTGCTAAGGAGTACGCTTTTGAGTTTGAACAGCGTTGCAAGGGTATGACAGAGCTTAAAGAAAATATGCGTTTTGCTGACCTTGTAGAATGGTATTTTGATAACTACGCACCGAATGAATTAAAAGACGTTACAGCCTATACATACAAGGGACAGCTTGAAAATCATATCTTGCCAGTATTCGGAAATACAAAGCTCAAAGACTTCAATTCAGCAAAGCTGACAGCATTTTTCAAGAAGGTTGAGCTTTCCCCTGCCAGCTGTCGAAAACTGTATATTATTCTTTGCAGTGTCTTCAAAAGAGCAGTACAGCAAGGCTTTATAAAAGAAACGCCCTGCACAAATGTGATACTTCCGAAAGACAAGAGAAAAACCGAAGAAAAAAAGCCTGTGCTGGAAGAAGCACAAGCTCACAAACTGCTTGAAATGCTCGAAGGCTATTCACAGTTTAACACCATAATAAAAACGCTGTTGCTCACTGGTATGCGTTCAGGGGAATGTCTCGGTTTGCAATGGCAAGATATTGACTTTGATACTATGACAATACACATACAGCATAATCTTGCAGATGTCGGCGGCAA
>DCIE01000029.1:368-6849 GCA_002315765.1 Ruminococcaceae bacterium UBA1734 | reverse complement strand
GTTTTAAATGTTACAATATACTACGGTGTCGGATATTATTTGCAACATTAAAATACATTATTGTTTTTCTATAAAACAAAGTGGAAATATCACTTGACAATATATAAAAAAAGTATTAGTATCAATATGTATAATGTTGTAAAATTTGCGGAATGAGGTATGTTTATGAATTCGATAAGATACAGTTATGAGCAACTTAAAAAGTTTTGTGTTGACGCATTTCTGAAATTCGGATTTTCGGGTGATGAAGCGAATAAAATTACCGATGTTTTGTTGCTATCCGATTTATACGGTATTGAATCCCACGGTATGCAAAGACTTGTAAGATATCACAAGGGCATTGAAAAGGGTTTAATCCATGTTGACGCAAAGCCGGAAATTATTTTTGAAACACCCGTTTCGGCTGTAATTGACGGCCATGACGGTATGGGTCAGTTAATATCCATTGATGCTATGAATCTTGCTATCAGCAAGGCGAAGAAAAGCGGTATTGCAATCGTAAGTGTTAAAAACTCAAATCACTTCGGTATTGCAGGATATTATGCAAAAATGGCTTGTGATGCAGGTCTTATCGGTTTTTCAATGACCAACAGCGAAGCAATTATGGTTCCTACATATTCAAAACTTGCCATGCTTGGTTCCAACCCGATAGCAATCTCAATGCCTGCCGAGCCGTATCCTTTCTTCTTTGATTCTTCAACAACCGTTGTAACAAGAGGAAAACTTGAAATATACAACAAGCTGTCAAAGCCTCTTCCCGAGGGTTGGGCGCTTGACGAAAACGGAAACGCCTGTACCGATGCACAAAGAGTACTTAAAAATATTGTAGGGAAAGCAGGTGGAGGTATTATGCCGCTTGGCGGTAATACCGAACAGTTAGGCGGTCATAAGGGCTACGGCTACGGTATGATTTGCGAAATTTTCTGTTCGATTTTCTCCGGTGGTTTAACCTCAAATCATACACATCTTAATGGTAAAGGCGGTACTTGCCACGGATTTATGGCAATCAATCCCGAGATTTTCGGTGATAAAGAAGCTATGAAAGAAAGATTTTCCACCTTCTTGCAAGAGCTTCGTGATGCTCCAAAGGCTGAGGGTCAACCGAGAATTTATACCCACGGTGAAAAGGAAATTTTTGCTTTCGGCGACCGTATGAAAAACGGTATTGATGTAAATATTAACACCGTTATGGAAATGAAAAATCTATGTGATTACTTAAATATGGACAGTGTGGAATATTTAGGCGATGTAGATTTTAGTGCAGCAAAAGAAAGTTCATACAAATAGGAGACTGATTATGGATATTAAAGAACAATCATTACAAAAACACTTCGACTGGAAAGGTAAAATCGAGGTTGTTTCCAAGGTCAAGGTTGAGTCAAGCGAAGATTTGTCATTGGCTTATACTCCGGGAGTTGCACAACCTTGTCTTGAAATACAAAAGGATTACAACAAATCATTCGAACTAACAAGAAGATGGAATTTAATCGGTGTTATTACCGACGGTTCGGCTGTTTTAGGACTTGGAAATATAGGTCCTGAGGCGGGAATGCCGGTTATGGAGGGCAAATGCGTTTTATTTAAAGAATTTGCCGGTGTTGATGCCTTCCCTATTTGTATTCGTTCAAATGATGTTGACGAAATTGTTAATACTATTTACAACATTTCCGGCTCCTTCGGCGGAATTAACCTTGAGGATATTGCCGCACCCAGATGCTTTGAAATTGAAAAGAAGTTAAAGGAAAAGTGCGATATTCCGGTATTCCACGATGACCAACACGGTACTGCAATTTGCGTTGCTGCTGCTATGTTGAATGCCCTTAAAATTTGCGGAAAGAAAATTGAGAATATTAAGTGTGTAATAAACGGCGCCGGTGCTGCCGGTACTGCTATCGGAGAGTTGCTTTTAAAACTCGGTCTTAAAAACCTTATTATGGTTGACAAATTCGGTGCCATTTGCAAGGGTGATGACAGTCTTTCCGATGCTCATAAAGCACTTTCCCTTAAAACCAATCCAAATATGGAAAAAGGTGTTCTTGCCGATGTAATTAAGGGTGCCGATGTATTTATCGGTGTTTCGGCTCCTAATATTGTAAGTGAAGAAATGGTAGCTTCAATGGCTCCTGACAGTGCAGTATTCGCCATGGCTAACCCAACCCCCGAAATTATGCCCGACAAGGCGCTTAAAGCCGGTGCAAAGGTTGTAGGTACAGGCCGTTCCGACTTTGCAAACCAAATAAACAATGTACTTGCCTTCCCCGGTATCTTCAGAGGTGCTTTGGATGTGAGAGCAAGTGATATTAACGATGAAATGAAAATGGCTGCCGTTTATGCTCTTGCAAATCTTGTTTCCGATGAAGAGCTTTCCACCGAGTATATTTTGCCGAAAGCATTTGACAGCCGTATCGCCCCTGCCGTTGCAAAAGCAGTTGCCGATGCCGCAAGAAAATCCGGTGTAGCCCGTATATGATATTTCAATATGCAAACCCTTTCAGTCTCCCTTTTGGGAGGCTGATTTTTTTATATAAACCGAAAACGACCTCATCCGGCTCGTTCCTCGCCACCTTCTCCAACCGAAGAAGGCGTTAAACATCGAGAGCAAAAAAGCAGCTATGGAATTAACCATAACTGCTTAATTTATTAGCTATTAACTTAAAAGGTAATATTATTTACCGTAAAGTTCAACCAATTTTTCAAGATGAGCACGACGAGCCTTTGCGGTCTCTGCTGCCATATCGAACAACTCTTCTGCGCGTTCAGGGAATGAACGAGTAAGTGAAGAATAACGAGCTTCGCCCAAGATGAATTCCTTATAATCGGTTGTAGCAGGTTTGCTATCAAGTGAGAACGGAGACTTACCGTCAGCCTTAAGAGCAGGATTATAACGGAAGAGGTCCCAATATCCGCAGTCAACAGCCTTCTTCATTTCACTCTGGCAATTAACCATACCACCCTTAATAGAGTGCATTTCACATGGAGCATAGCCGATGATAAGTGAAGGACCGTCATAAGCTTCAGCCTCTTTGATTGCCTTTAAGGTCTGATTTTGGTCAGCACCCATAGCAATTTGAGCTACATAAATGTAACCGTAAGACATAGCGATTTCAGCAAGGCTCTTCTTTGCGATTGCTTTACCTGCAGCGGCAAATTGAGCAACCTGACCGATGTTAGAAGCCTTGGAAGCCTGTCCGCCTGTGTTAGAGTAAACCTCGGTATCGAATACCATAACATTTACATTCTTACCACTTGCAAGAACATGGTCAAGACCGCCGAAACCGATATCATAAGCCCAACCGTCTCCGCCGAAAATCCAAACGGACTTCTTAGAGAGGTATTCGCTGTTGTTAAGAACATCGTTGCACTTCTCACACATTGGACCTGCCTTCTTAATAGCGGCAACCAAAGTCTTGGAAGCTTCGGCATTCTTTTCGCCGTCATTAAGAGTATCAAGATATGCTTCACCGGCAGCCTTAACTTCAGCAGCAGCCTTATCGGAAGCAACAATAGCCTTAACATCGTCAATCAAGCGTTCACGAATAGCATTTTGACCTAAGTACATACCGTAACCGTGCTCAGCGTTATCCTCAAACAATGAGTTTGCCCAAGCAGGTCCGTGGCCTTCGGCATTTGTGGTGTACGGAGAAGTAGCAGCAGGACCACCCCAAATTGAAGAACAACCGGTAGCATTGGAAATGTACATTCTATCACCGAATAATTGAGTAATCAAACGAGCATAAGATGTTTCAGCACATCCTGCACAAGAGCCTGAGAACTCAAGTAACGGTTTCTTAAACTGAGAAGCAATAATGTTTGCACTACCTGCAACATCAGCCTTTTCAGTTACATTAGCAACACAGTAATCGAAAGAAGCCTGTTCAACAAGCTGACCTTCCTGCGGAGCCATCTTAAGAGAAGCAGTAGGACAAACGCCAACGCAAACTCCGCATCCCATACAATCAAGTGGAGAAACGGTCATTGTGTAAGCATATCCCTTATTGGTAACAAGCTTTTCTTTTGTTGCAACCTTAAGTGTTGCAGGAGCCTTAGCCTTTTCGTCAGCACTAAGTGCGAAAGGACGAATTGTAGCGTGAGGACAAACAAAAGCACACTTGTTACAACCGATACAGGTATCATTATTCCATTCAGGTACCATAACGGCAACGCCACGCTTTTCATAAGCGGAAGCACCCTGTTCAAATGTACCGTCAGCATAATCAGCAAAAGCAGAAACAGGAAGAGAATCACCGTTCATAAGACCAACCGGCTTCATAACGGTATCTACCATCTTAGCAAGTTTAGCAGGACCTTCGGTCTTGTTAGCATCAGCCTTATCGGTAGCATTAGCCCAATCAGACGGTACATCAATCTTAACATAAGCTGTTGCACCGGCATCAATAGCATTCTCGTTCATTTCAACGATTTCTTTACCCTTCTTCATGAACTTCTGTGCTTTTTCCTTCATATAGCCGATAGCATCTTCACGGGGAAGAACTTCACTAAGTGCGAAGAAAGCAGACTGAAGAACGGTATTTGTACGCTTGCCAAGACCGATTTTAGCAGCCAAGTCAATAGCGTTAACTGTGTAAAGCTGAATGTTATTCTTAGCAATATATCTCTTTGCTTCAGCAGGCATATGCTCATTTAATTCTTCAGGCGTCCACTGACAGTTAATTAAGAATACACCGCCCGGCTTTACATCATTAACCATCTTGTAACCCTTGATTACATAAGACGGGTTATGACAAGCAACGAAGTCAGCCTTATTAATGTAGTATGGGCTCTTAATGGGCTTATCGCCGAAACGAAGGTGGGAAATAGTAATACCACCGGTCTTTTTAGAGTCATACTGGAAGTATGCTTGTACATACTTATCGGTGTGGTCGCCGATAATCTTGATAGAGTCCTTGTTAGCACCAACAGTACCATCACCGCCAAGACCCCAGAACTTACATTCCTTGGTGCCTTCTGCGGCAGTGTTAGGAGCTTCTTCCTCAGCAAGAGAAAGATTGGTAACATCATCAACGATACCGAGAGTAAACTGAGCCTTAGGAGCATCCTTCTTAAGTTCATTATAAACTGCAAATACACTTGCAGGAGGAGTATCCTTAGAACCAAGACCGTATCTACCGCCGGTAACAACATCAATATGTCTGCCTGTTTGTGCCAATGCACCGACAACATCCAAATAGAGTGGCTCACCTAATGCGCCCGGCTCTTTTGTACGGTCAAGAACAGCAAGTTTCTTAACTGTTGCAGGGATAGCCTCAACAAGCTTTGCGGCAGAGAAAGGACGGTAAAGACGAACCTTTACAAGACCTACCTTCTCACCCTTTGCTGTTAAATAGTCAATAACTTCTTCTGCAACATCGCAGATAGAACCCATAGCAACTATTACACGGTCAGCATCAGGAGCACCGTAGTAGTTGAAAAGCTTATAATCAGTGCCGAGTTTAGCATTAACCTTATCCATATATTCTTCAACAATAGCAGGCATTGCATCATAATACTTGTTACAAGCCTCTCTATGCTGGAAGAAAATATCGCCGTTTTCGTGGGAACCACGCATAACCGGGCGTTCAGGATTTAATGCTCTCTTACGGAATGCTTCAACAGCATCCATATCGCACATTTCTTTAAGGTCTTCATAATCCCATACCTGAATTTTTTGGATTTCATGAGAGGTACGGAAACCGTCAAAGAAGTTAATAAACGGAACGCGTCCCTTGATTGATGCCAAGTGAGCAACTGCGCCTAAATCCATAACTTCCTGCGGATTTGTTTCAGCAAGCATAGCAAAACCGGTTTGACGGCAAGCATATACATCTGAATGGTCGCCGAAAATGTTAAGTGCATGAGATGCAACGCAACGAGCTGATACATGGAATACGCACGGTAAAAGCTCACCTGCAATCTTATACATATTCGGAATCATAAGTAAAAGTCCCTGAGAAGCGGTGAAGGTGGTGGTAAGAGCACCGGCTGCTAATGAACCGTGAACTGTACCGGAAGCACCTGCTTCGGACTGCATTTCGGCAACCTTAACGGTTGTGCCGAAAATATTTTTTAAACCCTGTGCCGACCACTGATCAACATAGTCTGCCATAGGGCTGGATGGGGTAATCGGATAGATACCGGCAACTTCTGTAAACGCATAAGAAACATGTGCTGCAGCGTTGTTACCATCCATGGTCTTGAATTTTCTGGCCATTGAAAATTCCTCCTAAAAAAATATTATAAGAGATAATGAAAAAGAAATTATTTCTTGACATTCTCATACGAATATATAATAACACTTTTTATCTTTTTTGTAAACCATAAATCTCATTATTTTTACTTTTTTCGTGTTTTTTGCGAAAAAATCTCCCCTACCCGTTAAGGCAAGGAAGATTTTGTAAGGCATTTATTGCTTTTTTCTTTTACAAATATTATATAAAGAGGTCGTTTTTTGTTCCCCCGAAAAGCCTTCTCCGGTTGGAGAAGG
>DCIE01000029.1:0-213 GCA_002315765.1 Ruminococcaceae bacterium UBA1734 | reverse complement strand
CGAGACAGGTGCTGAGCCTAAGCGAAGCGGATGAGGTCGTTTTTCGTTCCCCCAAAAAGCCTTCTCCGGTGGGAGAAGGTGCTGAGCGTAAGCGAAGCGGATGAGGTCGTTTTTTCGTTTCCCCGAAAAGCCTTCTCCGGTGGGAGAAGGTGCTGAGCCTAAGCGAAGCGGATGAGGTCGTTTTTCTTTTTCCAAAAAGCCTTCTCCGGTTGG
>DCIE01000006.1 GCA_002315765.1 Ruminococcaceae bacterium UBA1734 | reverse complement strand
AAATAGTAGTAACCGATTGGTTACTGTTATTATAGCGACCAATTGGTTACCTGTCAAGAAATCTTAAAGAAATTCAAAAATTGTTTTCAAAGGCACGGCATAGCGAAGGTGGTAACAAAGGTGTTGTTTGAAACCGTGTTGCTTCCGCTGACCATGTTTATTACTGTTAAACTCAACCGTGTGGAAGCTCGTGAAAAAGAGAAAACACCCTAAGTCCCGCCTTTTCCATTTTGATTACAACTAATATTCTAACAATCCGAACGAGTTGGCTTTTTTACAACTATATCTCCTATTTAAGAACAAATAGAATTATATTTTTTTACAGTAGAGTTGATTATTTTAGAGTAGATTGTCAATTTTAACGGGATATGGTATTATGTTTACCGAAAGAAGGCTTACTATGAAAAGAATTCCGTTAAACAAAAGATTATTACCAGATTATTCTACTGCCCAAGAAAAGGCAAATATGATTACACATATTATCGGCGGCGGTATCGGTGTACTTATTACTGTTATTGCTATACTTGTATCGGTGTTTCACAAAAATATTTACGGCATTGTATCAAGTGGAATATACGGTTTTACAATTATAGCACTTTATACGGTTTCAAGTGTTTATCACGGACTAAAACCGATAATGGCTAAAAAAGTATTTCAGGTAATAGACCATTGTACCATATACTTTTTAATTGCCGGAACATACACACCGATTTTGCTTTCAGCAATAAGAGTTAAGTATCCTGCTATCGCTTGGACAATTTTCGGTATCCAATGGGGTGTTGCAATAATTGCCGCTTCCCTTACCGCTATTGATTTAAAAAAGTATAATGCATTTTCATTAATATGTTATATATGTATGGGTTGGTGCATTATATCCATATTAAAAATCACAATTTCGGCAGTTTCTCTTGCGGGATTTCTATGGCTTCTATCCGGCGGTATATCTTATACCATCGGTGCGGTTCTATATGTAATCGGAGCTAAAAAAAGCATTTTCCACACAGTATTTCATATTTTTGTAGATATAGGCAGTATTTTACAGGCTGTTTGTATTATTTGTTATGTTCTTTAATTAAAGTAAATTGCAAGTTTTTTCTCCCCCCTTACCTTCCGCAAAGGAAAGAAAGAGGGGGATTTTTTAATAATTAAAGATTACAAACCTCTTAACGGACAAAAGCCGTAATACAAATCCGGAAAGGCTCACTTTTGTACGAAATGTTTAACACCGACTTTATTATCATATTCGTTTTATTTAACAAAAAATAACATTTTTCTCATAATTGATATTTTATACTTGTAAAAACACGAAAAATAGATTATAATGTATGAGTATATTTGTGCAATAAAATATGTTTGGATATTTTCCAGAAAGAGAATGCCTTTAAAATATGAAGTTATTTACTTTTAATGCATTAAAAAGCTTATCATCTTCCGGCAAATTTGTTAACCTTGATGAAAATATGTTAAAAAAACTACAGAGCATACTTCTCGAAATTCTCGATGATGTTGTCGAGGTTTGCGAAGAAAACAACATTTGTTGGTTTTTGGGTGGTGGCAGTGCTCTCGGTGCTATGCGCCACCGGGGATTTATTCCTTGGGACGATGATGTTGATATAAATATGCCGCGAATAGATTTTGACCGGTTCATTCCTCTTTTTAAGGAAAAGTTCGGCGATAAGTATTGGGTTCATACTCCGCAAGACACAAAGAACTATGCCCTTTCTATTGCGAAAATCAGGAAAAAAGGCACCATTATGCGAGGAAGAGATGATTTTCACTCTAATGAATGCGGTATCGGTGTAGATATTTTTATTATTGAGAATACATACAATTTTCTTCCTTTTCGTTTTTTACACGGTGTGTTTTGCTTGACAATGGGATATCTTCTTTCCTGCCGTAAGTTTTTTAGGGACAGAAAAGAAATGTTGCAACTTGCAAAATTGGCTCCAACCGCTAAAAATACCATTAAAATGAAAATTGTAATCGGCGCCGTTATTTCTCTTTTTTCCGTTGATACTTGGTGCAGATGGACTGACAATGTAAATTCTCTTTGCAAGAACAACAACTCAAAATTTGTTACCGGATGTGCAGGAAGATTACATTATTTTGGCGAAATGTATCCGAGAAAGGATTTTTTCACCACAAAAAAACAAAACTTTGCAGGAAGGCGATTTAATGTTCCCGTAAATGTTGACACCTATTTAACTCATTGTTACGGTAATTGGAAAGAGATTCCTGATGAAGATAAAAAAGAAAAGCATTTACTTTTCGAAATAAGAATGTGAGGTTACTTATATGACAAGTGCAATCATTTTAGCAGGTGGTACCGGTGTTCGTATGAAGACCAACGGTTTGCCTAAACAATTTTTAGAAATGTACGGAAAGCCCATTATTTGTTATACTTTGGAGGTTTTCGAAAACTGCCCTGATGTTGACCAGGTTATTATCCCCTGCAATGCAAGTTGGATCGATTATATGAAAGAGCTTGTTAAGAAATTCCACTTTGAAAAAGTAAAGGCCGTTATTGAAGGCGGTGCCGATAGACAAGGCAGCGTAATTAACGGACTTAATGTTTTAGGGGAGTTTTCCGATGATGATATAGTTATTATTCACGACGGCGTTCGTCCTCTTATCAAATCGGAAATTATTTCCGAAAATGTTGCTGTTGCAAAAGAACACGGTAATGCAATGACTGTAAAGCCTTGCATTGAAACCATAGTCGTAACCACCAATGATACTGCTGATTTTGATGACTTTAAAAACCGTGATAATTCCTATACCTTAACCGCACCGCAAACATTTAAAATTAAAGAACTGTTAGATGTATATAAACAAATTGACGATTTAGGCAATAAGGACATGCCTTTGCTTGATGCTTCCTTAATGTATGCATATTTAGGCAAAAAGGTTTATCTCGTTAAGGATAGTAACCTTAATCTTAAGATTACCACGCCGGAAGATTACTATTATATGCGTTCGTATTTAGAGTTGAAAGAAAGCAAAAACATTTTAGGATTATAATTTAGATGATTAGCGTGAAAATCACGCTAAAATATAAAGGCGCCTGTTTCCCGCCTCTTTGGAGGCAACCGAAACAGATGCGATATAAAAATCACCGTTTTAGTGATTTTTTATTGCATTTTGTGTCTTAGAAAGAAATGGTGATTATTATGGAAATAAGAGATATTGATTTTATTCTCAACAACCCCGCTTCTTGGGATAAATTAAAGAATACAACCGTTCTTGTAACCGGCGCTACCGGAAGACTCGGCATCTACATTGTCAACGCATTGGTTGAACTTAACAATAGAAATAATTTTAACATTAGAGTTTTTGCACTTGCAAGAAATCCTAAGAAGATTGCCGAGGCTTATCCTGACAATCCGAAAAATGTTATTTTTCTTGAGCAGGATGTTATTACACCTATATCCGTAGAGGGTAATGTTGATTACATTTTTCACACCGCAGGACTTGCAAGTCCTGACGACTTCACACATCGCCCTACCGACACCCTTTGGGGACATGTTATGGGTACAAGAAATGTTCTCGAACTTGCAAAAGAGAAAAAAACAAAAAAGGTTCTTTATGTTTCAACCGTTGAGGTTTACGGAACTTGGAAGAGTGAAAACGGAATTAAAGAGGATGATATGGGACCTATTTCTCATACAAACTCCCGTGCTTGTTATCCTGAAGCCAAGCGTCTTTGTGAAACAATGTTTGCTTGTTATAAAAAAGAATTCGGTGTTGATTATACGGCTGTTCGAATGTCCCACACCTTCGGACCCGGAATCAGTTTGTATGACGGCCGTGCTTTTGCCGAGTTTATCCGCAATATGCTTGAAGGCAAAAATATCGTGTTGCAATCTGACGGCAGTGCCGTTCGTACATACACTTATACCGCCGATGCTGTCGGTGCTATGTTCTTAGCACTTTTAGACGGAAAAGATGAATATTATAATGTTGCGGCAACTCAAAATCAAATCAGCATTCGTGATTTGGCAAATCTTATCGCATCCTTAGACCCCAAAAAGCAAACAAAGGTTGAATATGCCCTTCCTCAAGGTGAGAAGTTGTTATATCTCCCCTTCAAACTCGGCATTTTGGATTCTTCAAGAATGGAAGCATTAGGCTGGAAACCACAGGTTGACATTGAACACGCTTTCCGTTATACTGTTGAAAGTTTTTTATAATAAAGGGGACAGTGAATGGGAGCTTTAAAGATTGTTTTCTACAAAATACTAAAATATCTTGTGGAGGGTTCATTCTTACGCCATATCAGAGAAGAACTTGATGAAATTTTGGGCAGAATCGGAAGATTTATACTTTTGCTCGTTACTCCGGTAAACCCGAAGAAGGTTTTTTTCCACACTCAAGAGGATAGATATGCCTGTAACCAAAAATATATTTGTGAAGAATTCAGACGAAGAAATTTAGAAGATGTCGAACTTGTTTGGCGTTGCTCAGGTGGCAATAACGGCGGTATACCCGCTGATGTTAAAACTGTTACCGGTGGAACATTTGAGTATTTTAGGGAACTGTTTTCCTCAAAATATATTTTTGCAAATTCGGTTTTGTATTGCAAAAAAGGTTTTACTCTTAAGCCAAATCAGGTACTTTTCCAAACTTGGCACGGTTCTCTCGGTATAAAACGCTTTGGTAAAAAAGATTATAAGGGCGGTTGGCATTGGGTTAGAGCTGCGATTAGAACAGGAAAACTAACCGATTATTGCATTACCAACAGTTCTTTTGTATCTTCTTCACTCGGCGCAACCTATTGGCCTAAAACGCCAATGCTTGAGTACGGTCATCCCCGTAACGACCTTTTCTTTGACACAAACAAAGAAATCAGAGAAGGACTCAGAGAACGCCTTTGTAAAGAATGGGGTGTTTCTCCGGATACAAAATTCGTAATGTACGGTCCTACTTTCAGAGATAATAAAAACTTTGATTGTTACGATATAGACTTTAAGCGTCTTTTAAAATCTTTAAAAGAAAAATTCGGCGGTGAATGGTGTGTGCTTATGCGTTATCACCCTTCCCTTCTTAAGGTTTACAAAGCCCGTGGCATTTTAGAATCAACCGATTATCCCATGATAAATGTTACTTCACACATTGATATGCAGGAATTAATTGCCGTTGCCGATGTAGCAATAACCGATTATTCAAGCTGGATATACGATTTTATGCTACGCCGACTTCCGGGATTTATTTTTGCAACCGATATTTCGCTTTATAATAACGAAAGAGGATTTTGCTATCCTTTAGAAACAACCCCCTTCCCCATTTCAACCAATAACGACGAACTTAACGAAAGTGTTATTAATTTTGATAACCAAGATTATCTGAATAAATTAGAAGCATTCTTGGTTGACAAAGGTTGTATTGAAGACGGCCATGCAAGTGAAAGAGCTGTTGATAAGGTTCTTGAACTTATGGCAAAGGAGAAATAATTTTGAGTAAAACAAAAACTTGTGGCGGTCGAAACGGGAAAATTGAATTTTTAAGATTTTTCTTTTCGGTAATTATTGTAATTCATCATTCAAGAAAAATACTCGGCGATAATAACTGTTGGTTTTTAGGCGGTTCACTTGCTGTTGAATTTTTCTTTATCGTTTCCGGATATTTGATGATGCACTCCATTACCAAGGCTGAAAACAACAGTGTATTGTCCCTCGGAAAAGAAACAGGACATTTTCTCTTAAAGAAGATTAAGGTTCTATATCCCGAAATACTTGTCGGATTTTTTATATCCGCTTCCTTTATTGCACTTGCCGAAGGATTAAGGGGTATGTCGGTTGTTAAGTTTTTTATTGACAGCATTTGGGATATTACACCTTTTATTCAATCCGGACTTACATATAGAAGTGTAAACGGCGTGGTATGGTATATTTCTTCTATGATACTATGTATGGCTGTGCTTTATCCTTTAATACGAAAATATAAGGATTTTATGCTGTGCGTTATTGTTCCCCTTTTGATATTTTTGTCTTACGGATATTTGTGCAGGAATTTTACCGACCCGAGAAATCCCACAGTTTGGTTGGGTTTCACTTATAAGGGCAATATAAGAGCATTAGGTGATATTTGCTTAGGTATCGTTGCTTTTGTTTTTGTTTCTTGGCTATCAAAAATCAATTTTACTTTTAAAGGAAAGGTTTTTTTGACGATAGTCGAATTCTTTGCCTATCTTTCCGAAGTATTATATATGTTTTTTTATCCCGCAACACGCACCGATTTTGTAATGATTTTTGTTTTTGCATTAGCAATTTCCATTACATTCAGCGGTAAAAGTGTTGACCTTGGTATTTTCCAAAATAAAGTATGTATTTGGCTCGGTAAATACAGTTTGTCTCTTTATCTCGGTCATAATTTTTATGCCCACTATTTTAGAAAATTATTTCCGACATTTGGAGATAAAAAAGTATTTATTGTTTATATGGCCGCTTCCATACTAACCGGTCTTGCGATTATGTATATTTCCAAGCTTATCAGAATTGTAATTCCGAAAGCATTATTATACATTCGTGGTTTTTTAATTGAAAGGTAACAAATGAGTAGAGTAATTAAATTTGTAAAAAGCTTACCAACTCAAAGATTTTTATTTGAAGAACTTGTTAAGCGTGATTTTAAAGAAAAATACAAGAGAACAACCTTGGGAATGTTATGGAGTATTCTTTCCCCTTTGCTTACTCTCTTGGTAATGAAAATTGTTTTTACTGAATTTTTCGGCAGAAACACACCGCATTACACGATTTATTTGTTCAGCGGAACCTTGGTTATGTCTTATTATAAAGAATCCACCAAAGGCGGTATGAGCAGTCTTGTAAACAATGCAAAGATTTTTACTAAGATTAATGTTCCGAAGTATATGTTTTTGCTTTCAAAAAATGTTTCGGCGCTTGTAAATTTTGTTTTAACCTTAGTGGTATATTTCATATTTTGTGCTTTTGACAAAATACATTTCGGCGTTCATATGCTTTCCCTTATTTTTCCTATATTATGTTTACTGATAATGAATATCGGAATTGGCATGATTCTTTCTGCGCTTTATGTTTTTTTCAAGGATATCCAATATCTATATGATGTATTTTTAACCTTGCTGACATATCTTTCGGCAATATTCTACCAAATCGATAGATTTGCACCAAATATGCAACGATTGTTCTTATGCAACCCGGTTTATGTTTACATTAAATATTTCCGTACAGTTGTTATTGACGGTAAAATCCCCTCACCTGCTTATCATTTGCTTTGTGCATTTTATTGTCTGTTTTTATTTATTATAGGTTGTTCTGTTTATATAAAGTATAACAGAAAATTCCTTTATTATGTATAAGAGGTGCAGTCTTAAGATGTCTGTAATATCATGTGATAATGTTAGCATCCGATATATCACGGGTGATTTAAAATCTATCGGTTTAAAAGAGTTTGTTGTCCGTAAAATTAAAGGTAATTATCATACCAAAGAATTTTGGGCTGACCATAATGTATCCTTTAAGCTTGAAAAGGGCGATATGTTAGGTATTATCGGTGCAAACGGTGCCGGAAAAAGCACCCTGCTTAAAGCAATTACCGGTATAATGGTGCCGACAAACGGTTCCGTTTCGGTTAATGGAAGTATTGCCGCATTACTTGAACTTGCAAGTGGATTTGATAACGAGTTAACTGTTCGTGAGAACACATATCTTCGTGGAGCAATGCTGGGATATACCCGCAGTTTTATGAATGAAATGTATGACGAAATTATCGAATTTGCCGAACTCGGTAACTTTCAGGAATATGCCTTTAAACAACTTTCAAGCGGCATGAAAAGCAGACTTGCCTTTTCTATTGCCTGTCTTGTTAATCCCGATGTTTTGATACTTGATGAGGTATTAAGTGTGGGAGACGGTGCTTTCCGCAAAAAAAGCGGCGATAAAATGAAAGAAATTCTTAACAGCGGTGTTACCGGTCTTTTGGTTTCCCATTCAATCGCACAGGTAAGAGAAATGTGTAATAAAATTCTATGGCTTGACCACGGAAATCAGATTGCATTTACCGATGATGTTGAGCTTTACTGCGATGCTTATGAGGAATATTTATTAACCAAAAAACTCCCGAAAACACCACAAGATATTGAAAATCTCGCTAATGCTTTTGCTATTCGTCAACTTGAGGAAAAAGAACTCGAGGATAAAAAGAAAACCGAAAAACTTGAAAAAATGATTGAAAACGGAGACAGCAAATCCGCAATAGATGCAGCCGTTAGAATATTAAGAAAAAACTGTCCTGAATTACTTAAATAATGCTACACAAAACAAAAACACGAGCTTATTAATTTAAGCCCGTGTTTTTTTGGGCTCTATAATAAATGTTGGGGT
>DCIE01000059.1 GCA_002315765.1 Ruminococcaceae bacterium UBA1734 | reverse complement strand
CCCAACTATTGACAAAGAGCCTTTTTTTGATATAATAGTTTAATCTTTCTATATTTGAACCGTCTATATTCTCGAATTGGGTGCGGCAGCTTGCCGCTGGTGGAGCACTGACATCAATAGACAAGCTCACGGTCGGGTATAAAAACTTGCTCATTGTACCAACTTTATTCTCGAATTGGGCGCGGCAGCTTGCCGCTGGTGGAGGCGGGGAGAGTCGAACTCCCGTCCAAAAATCTATTCCTTACAGCATCTCCGAGTGCAGACAATTCTTTAAATTCCCGAAATTATTACGCTAATTGTCAAGCTTAATAACTCGGTAGGCTCCAAGCCGTGACGAATGCAGAGCCAAACAATCGTTCACGTTCACCGCTAAATGACGCCCTTTTAGATTCGCGGTACTATCTAATCGGACGGCCGCCTATAATCAGGCAGCTAATCTAACTTGATTGTTGTTAGTTAATTTATTAATACGGATTTTTAAGCGGTTCCGCACCGCTACTCGCTTCTGTAAGTTCAAAATCCCTGTCGAAACCTTTACGCCCCCATATTATAGGTGGAGAAACATAGAAGTATGAACTTATTATTATCTATTTTGCTCCTTTAATGCCCTATCAATGGCACGGTCGGCATCTTTTTTTGCAGCCACAGCCCTTTTGTCGTGAAGTTGTTTACCTTTGCATAGGCCAACTTCAACCTTTACCTTTGAACCTTTAAAATAAAGAGATAAAGGAATAAGAGTCAAACCCTGCTGTTTCACCACACCGAACAACCTTAAAATTTCCCTGCGATGCATAAGTAAAACACGATTTCTCTTTGAGTCGCGATTAAAAATATTACCAAACTCATAAGGGCTGATATGCATTTGTTTAATTAGCATTTGACCGTCATCAATACTAATCCAAGCATCTTTCAGATTAACTCCACCCTGCCTTATGGACTTAACCTCGGTACCGCAAAGAGAAATTCCTGCTTCAAAGGTTTCCAAGACAAAGTATTCGTGATATGCCTGACGGTTTTTTGTAATTAACTTTGTACCCTCCAAAACAATTCCTCCTTCTCGGTTGCTACATTATACCACACTAAAATAATTTCGTCAACTTAATACTTATGACAAAAAATCTTAAATTATCACATTTTAGAATATTTTTCAATGAATTCTTGCCAAGCTTTTTTGAAATTACCAATCATTTGAGATTTTTGTTTTGAATCAACGCCGGAATAGAGTATGGAATTAATGCAAAGCTGTTTTATATCCGAAATATTCAAATTCCAACAAATTACCGAAGCAAAAAAATCATCGCAAAGTTGTTCGTGCTCTTGACAAACCGGGTCGTCCGAACAAAGTGCAATAGTAACGCCGCGCTTTAAATATTCGGCACCGGGATGCAAACGAATATCTTTGGTATATTTTAGTGTTTGATTGGAAATAACGCAACATTCCAAACAAATCTCCCTTTCGGCATACCGTTGCAACAATTTCGGGTACCTGTATAAATTCATTCCGTGCCCTACCCTTTTGGAGTCAAGCAAATATGCATCTATTAAATTATCACTTTGCGCATCAAGGGACTCGCCGCAGTGAATATACAAATTGAAATCCGGATACTTTTCTCTACATTCCAAAAGCAACGGTGCAAAATCTTTTAAGGGTACCGACTTATCCTCTTCATTAACTAAATCAAAACCTATTATAAACCGATGCGGTTCCTCCGGATAAAAATCATCAAGGATTTTATCTTTTAGCCACAAAGCATTTTCAAGATATGTTTTCGGAACGCTTTCTTCGACACCTAAATATTTAAGACCTGCGCAAATAATAGAAACAATTAGCTCGGTATGCTCTTTTTTCACTGCAAAATATGCTTTTTTAATCACATTGGTTAATTCAAAAGCCTTTTCCCTGTCTTCGGATAATACGGCATGTATTTCAATATGATTTATTCCGAGGCTTAAATAGTCTTTAAAGGCAAAAACATAATAATCAAACAAGGTATCATAAGAATACTCGATGGACTCAAAAATGCAAAGGAGATTTTCAAAATATTCCCAAACATTTTGGTTATGTACTCTGCCGAGCATTGACCATTTTTTCTCAATATCGGCAACCGAAAGCATACCTTTATCCAATATTTCCGAAAGTGTAAAACATTTTTCTTTGTTATATGTTTCCTCATCAATATGATAAATATGACCGTCATTAATATCCACTAAAAGTTCGGTGTGAGTTTTTACAAAACCGATTAATTTATGTGCCGGAACGAGAGCAGTTGCGTGAACATGCAAATCGGCACCTTTGGGCATTTCGCAAATAAGTTTATACAAATCGCTTTCCCATAATTTATCATTTGAAAGCAAATTCATTTTGAAAAGCCGGTCGGTTTCGTTTTCGGAATAAACGGCATTTTTATAGTTGTTTAATAAGCTATCAACCTTTTTTTCCGAGTCGTTAATTACATTTCCCACAAGATTGGCATTTTCGTTTTCAAGTATTTTTCTTTGTTCAAGATAAGAATTATAATCCAAAATTAACACCCTATTATTTACAATAGTTTAAAAAGGTACCCTCTTGCAAAGGATACCTTTAAGTAATAGTTGATATAAATTACTGTAACAACAATAAACTAAATACCAAAGTAAACAAAGCAACAGTTTCAACAATACCGATTACCATAAAGTAATTGGCTGTTCCCTTGCCTGTTTCACCTAAAGCATCGGCAGATGCGGCGGCAACTTTACCTTGGAAAAGTGCTGAAAGTCCAATAGCTATTCCGCCCAAAATTCCAATTGCCATACAGAGCATTTTAGATGCTGCGCCTGACTCAAATGCCGAACGGATAAAGTTCATAAGTAGGAAACCGTAGATTGTCTGGGTAAGCGGTGCACCTGCAAAAGCAACCATAATAAATGATGCAGGTTTACCGTTTGCATAGCACTTTTTCCAAGCACCGACAGCAGCCATTGCAGCATATCCTGCTCCTAAAGCCGAACCTATTGCCGAAAGTCCCAAGGCACATACCATACCAATTGTTTGAATGTTCATAATTTTATTCTCCTATACATTTTATTTTTTAATTTCAGTTGATTTACTAAAGGGTTCATAAGCCGTTCCGGACCATTCCATTCCGAGTTGTCCTGAAAATTCCAAAAGATTAAGTCGTACACCGTGTACCACTACCGACAAGAAGCCCATAACAATATTAAGAAGGTGGCCGATAATCATTATAATAGCTCCAACAATAACAAGAGCACCGCTAAATCCTGATGCCATATCATTAAAGCTTTGTGCTATTGCAACAGATGCCATTCCCACTGCAAATAATCTAATATAACTCATTACATTACCGAAAGCACTTATGGTATTTAAAAAAGTTGTAA
This sequence comes from Ruminococcaceae bacterium UBA1734, assembly GCA_002315765.1. Taxonomy (GTDB): domain Bacteria; phylum Bacillota; class Clostridia; order Oscillospirales; family Acutalibacteraceae; genus UBA737. The sequence continues at coordinate 6,731 of DCIE01000059.1, read as the reverse complement.
ATATATCTGCAAGACCGGCTTTTAGTCCCTGTGCAAATGTTTTGTCGGGGGACATACCGCCAAACAGTACAACAAGAATAAATCCTGCGCCGGTGGCAAAACCGACCGCTTTAATATTTATGGGCTGGTTAATTACCAAGAATAATACCATAAAGTACAAAGCACAAATTGCAATAAGCCATCCTAAATCCGAGAGTAAACTTAAATCTTTATTAGTGATTTTCCGCCTGATATTCATAAGACAAGCCAAAGACAACTGTATAACACCGATACTAAAGCATAACTTCATTACCGAGTTTTGAACAGAGGCGGTTTCAACTCCGAAATATTGGGGATAATTCGCAAACTGAGGTATTACCAAAGCCCTTAATAAAGGAACCTTCATAGCACTTTCGAGTCCGAACCATGTACCGGTAACAGAGCCCCAAATTATTGTAGCAATAGACAAAACCGTTAAAAGAAGTGTAGCATTATTAAACTTCTTCATTTTGCCCACAATTATTGCCGAGCCTATAAGAAACACAACTCCGTAACCTGCATCACCGATTATCATTGCAAAAAACAAAGTGAAAAAGGATAAAAACCAAAAAGAAATATCGTATTCACCATATCCCGGTACTGTACCCAAGATATCAAAAATCGGCTTCATAAGTCCCGTGAGTTTGTTGTATCTTACCTTTGTAGGAACAAGCCCGTCATCAACCTCAACCGTTTCGTATTGATAAGCCCAACCGTTTTCTTTTGCACAACCAATGAATTTTTCGGTTTCACTTAAAGGAATATATCCCTTAATCCAAATAATCCCATCCCCGCTGTCAAAAGTATTACTTACGGCAGAATACTCAAGTTGGTTTTGGGTTTTAAGAAGTTGTGTTTTGTAGTCCTCAAGTTGTCGTGCGGCAGCCTGAAGATTTTTCTCAATAAACGAAATTTCTTCTTCGCACAGTTTGATTTCTTCCTGTAACTTTTTTACTCCCTTTTCGGGAAGTGAAAACTCAACCGCAAATATATCACTCGGCATTGTTCCTAAAACAGCAACAGCATACATTTTATCAACAAAATCAAGCTTGATATAATCTAAATCTTCATAACCGTTTAATTTTTTGTACTCACTTTTTTCCAAACGGTAAAAATGAAAATCAAGTCCGTTTGATGCGATTTTTCTCACTTCATCGGGTTCAAAATTACCCCAAGGCTTTATTTTTTCAATTTCGGCAAGTTTATTTGTTCTTGATTCTTCCAAAACTGCCTTTCGGCGAAGTGCTTTATTTGTGTCTTCGAAAAGTTTTTCAAAATCTTCATCATCAAGAACTTTTGGCTTTTTGTCATCTTTTGTTACATAGTCGTTAAGTTCCGAAGAAAGCTTTTGTAAATTCTCAAGTCTGTTTGAAACAGCCTCATCGGCACTTCTTTTTTCGCTGACATGTAAAATTCCCAAGTCCTGCAAAGCACAAAGCGTATTTTCTCTGTCAGACTCCTTAGCCACAAGGAAAACCAAGTTCATTTTTTCAATCATACACTTGCCTCCTGTCGCTTTTTCTTGGCAATCTTACCGCGAACAACAGCACTTGTTTGCTGGTCGCCGATATAGATACCGATTTCCCGAATATTGTTCTTTGCCTCGGGAATTTTAACCTTTTCAAACAAATTCACTCTTTGGGAAGTAAACCTGAGTTCTTTACCCAACAATTCATTTTGAATTCTAAGAGTTTTAAGGAGCATATTAAGTCTTGCAATATCTCTTAAACGATAAATTGCTTCATCAACCCACAACGGATATTGAGAAATATCATAATTAATTTCTTCAAATGATAACTCTTTAAAAACAGGTACGGTTACACCGGCAATATTATCTTCCGTACAAATAACATTTTTCGGTTTAACCAAGTTTTCAAGTTTCATATCATCAGGAAATACCGTGTTTTCAGCAAAAACAGCAACCCAATCATCAAGTCCGTCAACCATCGCCGATAATTCCTTTTCTTTCTTTTCCAAATCGGCAGTGATTTTCATCATAACGGTTTGAAGCTGTTGTTTTTTCAGTTCCAAAGTCGGCAAATATCTTTCAAATCGTTTAAGTTTGTCCTTTTGCACCTTTAACTCATTTTTTGTAAGTTTTACAGATGCCATATTTCACACCCTTAAGCCTTTTTCGGCCATCTTTCCTGAATAAGATTGGTTTTAAGTCCCGTTTCGTTAGGTTCGAAACATTGGGCTAAAATTTCCCAACCCAAATCAAGTGCTTCCTCAAGGCTGATATTAACGGATAAATCCATAAGTTTGGATTCAAATAATTCACCGTATTTCAAAAGTTTTTCGTCCCACTCACTCATCATAAAGCCCATAGATTTTTTCTCCAAGCTTTCGTTATATGAGCTGTAAAGCTTAATCATTGCATCCATTAATGCACGATGGTCATCACGGGTATCCTTATTAACATTTTGCTTCAAACGGGACAAAGAGCCAAACGGTTCAATTCTTCCGTTCTTTAAATAATACTGTCCCTCGGTAATATATCCTGTGTTATCCGGTACAGGGTGAGTTACATCATCTCCGGGCATTGTTGTAACCGAAAGAATGGTAATAGAGCCTGAGCCTTCAAACGCAACCGCCTTTTCGTAACGGGAAGCAAGACAACTATATAAATCACCGGGATAACCACGGTTAGAGGGTACCTGTTCCATGGTAATTGCCGTTTCTTTTTGTGCATCGGCATAGTTTGTCATATCGGTTAAAAGAACCAAAACCTTTTTTCCGTCAAGTGCAAATTTTTCCGCAACTGCCAAGGACATATCGGGAACAAGTGTACACTCAACAGTGGGGTCGGATGCAGTATGAATAAACATAACGGTATGTCCCATAGAACCGCTTTTTTCAAGGGTTTCTTTAAAGAACAAATAGTCGTCATGCTTAAGTCCCATACCGCCAAGCACAATAATATCAACTTCCGCCTGCATAGCAATTCTTGCCAGAAGTTCATTGTAGGGCTCACCTGAAACGGAAAAAATAGGAAGCTTTTGACTTTCAACCAATGTATTAAACAAATCAATCATCGGAATACCGGTTCTAATCATTGTTTTCGGCACGATTCTTTTAGCCGGATTGGCCGAAGGACCGCCAATCGGTATCATATTATCATTAAGCTGCGGTCCGTTATCTCTCGGAACACCGGCACCGTTAAATACCCTGCCCAATAATTTATCGCTATAGGAAACCATCATGGGCTTATTTAGGAATTTTACCGGGTCGGTTGTGGAGATACCTTGGGTTCCCGAAAATACCTGAAGATAAACTAAATCTTTATCAAGCTTAATTACATTTGCATAGCTATTACCCACAAGTGCTAAATCGCCGTTTCTGACACCATCGGCTTTTACTATTACAACATTTCCCACAATAGATTCTATTTTAGTATATATCTTTTGCATTTGGCACCTCCTTATTTTATTACATTCTTTGTATAAAACTCTTTGATAACTTCTTCTTGTTTATAAAATTCAGGGGTATCAAATGTGGTGGTGTGCCAATCTAATAATTCCTGACGAAGTTGGTTAAAGAACAAACGAATATCTCTTTTGGTTTTGAAACTGTATTCTTCGGTTAAAATTGTGTAAAGCAAATTAAATACATAAATTTGTCTGTCGGTACCGCAAGAAGCATCAATCGGGTCGAAGGAGTTTTGCTGTAAATAAACCGCATCTAAAAGTTCACCTTTTTGATAGACGATATAGTCTTCGTTAGATGTTCCCTCTTCGCCTACAACCATCATCATTTGATTAATTTCGGTACTTCTTATAAGTATTTCTCTTGCGCTGTTTACCTTGTCCATTTCTATTATTCCCTTATACTTTGACCAGGAATCAATAGGATGAATTGCAGGATATTTACGAGCATCGGAGCGTTCTCTTGAAAGTCCGTGGAAAGCACCTACAACCTTTAATGTTGCCTGAGTAACAGGCTCTTCAAAGTTACCACCTGCAGGAGAAACAGTACCGCCGATGGTTACCGAGGCAATTTCTCCGCTGTGAAGTTTTACCTTACCGGCTCTCTCGTAGAAACTTGCAATTACCGACTCAAGATATGCCGGGAATGCTTCCTCACCGGGAATTTCTTCAAGTCGTCCACTCATTTCACGCATCGCCTGTGCCCAACGGGAAGTTGAATCTGCAAGCATAAGAACATTGAGTCCCATTTGTCGGTAATATTCAGCCAATGTAATTCCGGTGTAAACCGAAGCTTCACGGGAAGCAACAGGCATTGAAGATGTATTACATATAATAATGGTTCTTTCCATTAAAGAACGACCTGTTCTCGGGTCGGTAAGCTCGGGAAATTCTTTAAGAATTTCAACTACCTCTCCTGCTCGTTCTCCACAAGCGGCAACTATAACAATATCAACATCGGCATTTTTTGCTTCCATATGTTGCAACACGGTTTTTCCCGCACCGAAAGGTCCCGGAACACAAAAGGTTCCACCCTTGGCAACCGGCAAAAATGTATCTATACAACGAATTTTTGTTATAAGCGGCTCATCAGGACGAAGTTTTCTATCGTAACAGGATATTGCCTTTTTAATAGGCCAAGTGAAAACCATTGAAAGATTTTCGGTATTTCCCTTTTCATCCTTAATAACCGCCACAGTATCATTAACATTGTAGACACCCTTATCAACAATCTTTTCAACCGTCCACTCAACATCATCAAGACTAAAAGGTACCATAATTCTATGTTCAAATAATCCTTCGGGAACAGTACCTATTGTTTCCGAAACACCAACCTTATCTCCCACTTTAACCTTAGGTGTGAATTCCCAATCCTTATTGGGAATAGGGTCTAAATAAACACCTCTCTCAAGGAAGAAACCGCATTGTTCTGCAAGTTCCGGTAATGGATTTTGAAGACCGTCAAATACTTTTGAAAGCAATCCGGGACCTAACTTAACACTCATTAATTCTCCGGTGAATTCAGCATTGTCCCCTACTTTAATACCTTCGGTCATTTCATATATTTGCATACTTGCTATTCCGTTGTTAACACGGATAATCTCGCCCTTAAGCTTTTTATCACCCACAACGATATATCCAACTTCGTTTTTCTTAATAGAACCGTCAACTTTAACAAAAACAAGGTTTCCGTTTACACCGGTTACAACACCGGTTACTGTATTTTCCATTGCTTTTTCTCCTATTATTAATTAAATAGAAATCAGTGTATTCTTTCTATTTGTTCTTCAAGACAATTAATCAGTCTTTTAAATTCATTCTTACCGTTTTTAAAATCGAAAATGTTTTTTCTTTCTAAAATTTTCAGCTTTAAAGCATAGCCAAAAAGCGCATAATCATCAAACACATGATATCCCACAAGGGAATCAATCACCTCAAAATGATACTCAATCAGCATTTTTTCGGCAGTTAATGGATTGCTTTCAGCCATAGCAGTTGAAATAATACCGGAAAAAGAATTTCCTGATACATTGGAAGAATAGGTATTATCTCCAAGCCTTTTAATTCTTTTGCCTGTAAGTTCTTCTTTAAACCGAGAATAATAGTCAGACCATTCTTTAATAAGAGGTCCTTCTATAGAATCCACCGTTAAATCTTTAAGCAAAAGAAATTTTGCAGGACTGACATCGTTACTGCAATAGTCTAAAAACTTTTCATAACTTATAGGTGCTTGTGCATCGCTTTTAAGCATAGGCAAACTTGACATCAAATAAAAATATGAAGCCATACCACTCACCCGTTAAAAATTAATTTCCGGAAGAAAAGGTGCCAACATTTCGGCAATTTCCTCATTTGAGCAATCGAAATATCCGGAACCGTCTTTTGAGTTTAATCTAAATCCGGTTTTAACCGAAGGAGATATTCTAATCTCAAGACCGTTTTTGATTTCCTCGGCAAGTTGAGCCTTAATTCCTTCCTCGACCTGCGAAATTTCAACAAAGTAATCATTTGGATTTTCTTCACCGATGGCAGCTTTTATTAAAGTAACCAAATTATCACCCTTAACAGTTTTGGCAATATCGGCATCCAATATCTTTTTAAACTCTTTTTTTACACTATCTTCAAATAGCAAAACTGCATCTCTTTGGGCTTGAGCAGCACCGACCTTGGCACTGTCTCTCAAAACTTCAAGTTCGTTTGCGGTCTGCTGTTTAATTATTTCCTGTTGTTTTTTTGCATCATCAATAATTTGCTTGGCCTTATTTTTTGCTTCATTAATAATTCTGTCAGCCTCGGCATTAGCGGCGTCAATACCGTCTTTCTTTATTGACGAAACCAAATCCTCTATTTTTAGTTCCAAAACCTTTTTCTCCCTTCATTTTCCATTCAAATACTATTATACTACTTTCTGCACAAAAACACAATTGTTTTAAAAAGCCTTTTTGTAGAAATTTTTGATGTTTTTTTGTGTAATATGTAAATTGTTATAAAAAATATATTATTATTCAATGCTTATTTTTGTATTTCAGCCGTATTCTCTGCAATATCTCTATTCCCTTTTGTACAATCATCCACCAATACATTTATTACCACACCTATCTTTTAAATGAAAATTAACCGTTTCAAATTTCGGTATAATAATATTATTCGCTTAATAAGTTAAAAAATGTATTGTAAAATCCATAGCTGTAGCCTCCGGATGCACCGATTATACCTACAAAGCCTTTTACTACTTGGAGAAGGCAAAATAGTGAAATTTTCCTAAAAAGCCTTCTCCGGTTGGAGAAG
>DCIE01000033.1:4049-4340 GCA_002315765.1 Ruminococcaceae bacterium UBA1734 | reverse complement strand
CTTTGAGTCGGCTTTTTACGGGCCATAGTCCTGTGGTTGCCAATTCTGTACCTCCTCTTGGATTTCATTCTTTGATTGCTTTTTCATATCCGTAAACTCAGCCGATATTTCATCAAACAATTTCAGCGCCGCATTCTCCATTTGGGGAGATAACGGCAGATTGAGTAATTCGGTCAGCTTGTCGTAGAAATGAAAAAAGGCACTTGTCGGAACCGGCTTCGGTTCGTATCCAAGTGCCCTTCGTAAAACATATTCGCCCTTCGGCAGTCCGCAGTATTTCGCCAAGCTGTC
>DCIE01000033.1:2777-3973 GCA_002315765.1 Ruminococcaceae bacterium UBA1734 | reverse complement strand
AAAAGCCGACAGGACTTTTACATCCCATCGGCATCGTTTGTTATTCTATTCTTTTGAGAGTCTTAAATACTTTTCTCTAAGGCACCACGCCTGTTCGCTTGTAATCACGCGGTCTGCTTCTGCGGAATTAATATCTGCGTTTAATTCTCCCCAACACAAATCCCAGTGTATATCGTGCTCGCCACTGTCTTCGAGAAGCCACGATTTTTCCATATTTTCTATTGATGTTTTCAAATATGGCGGGAGAAACGCCTCAAAGCGTTCTGTCATCGTTCCGGCTCGTTATGCGGTTTTGTTTTGACTCTCGTTAACGACAAGAGTTCCCGCACCCTTTCCTGTATTTGGTTTTCTATTGCAATAAGCCGTTCTTCCGGCAAATTAAGTGAGGGATGGCGTGTAAAGCTGAAGCCAATCAGTTTACGCAGATTGTTGCGTTGCCTGTTTCCCATGATTTCTTTACAGATTGTATCATAAGAAACTCCGTATGGATTGGTGCGTGTATTTGCATATTCTTTGATATTATCAAAATAGCTCGGCATTGCTTCACTGAACAAGGAACGACCGTTATCGAAAATCGGTGCGGCCGCAACAATTTTCCCGCTGTGATTATCGCGCATTACTCCGAAATTACCGTAATGTCGGTCGTCATTGTAGATAACAGCATCAAATACAAGCATATCCTTAAAATCTTCAAGTGCCTGTTTACCGATAGATTCATAAAAATCAAGACACGCCGCAATTCCTCCGCTTTTCACAATTCTGCCGGTCGGCACAAATGCTGTATCAATATCCGTGAACAGTTTACATTTCGAGGCAAGTATTCCTTTCCAGTTTTCGAGGTCGTATCGCACGGCATTGATTCCCATACGTTCGGCTATCTGATAGGCGTAATACTCGCTATACGGTTCCTTACCGGTGTTTGCACCGCCGGATGTTCCGCCCTTGTATAGATAAATACCGTCGCCTTCGATATATCTCCATGCTTTCGGGAGCATACCGTTTGTCGTAAATTCCGGCGAAGTTGTAAACACCTCATTGCTTCCGACGTTTCCGGTATAAGCCACGAGAGACAAAACCTCGGAGAAACGGTTTTCATAAAGATTGTAATCGGCATATTTCCCATCAAAGCCGAGTGGCACTACCCAGTAGCTGTCATTCAGTGACAGACCTTTGCAAACATCAATAATTCCTTTTGT
>DCIE01000033.1:2581-2711 GCA_002315765.1 Ruminococcaceae bacterium UBA1734 | reverse complement strand
GGGATAATACGCCCTTGAAGCCATTTTGCAATACCGTCATCGGTAACGGTGAGATCAAGTGGAAAGAGCGGTTTGAGACTTTCATTTACGGATATTATCGTTGCTTTTAATCCGGCAAGTCCTTCTTTGT
>DCIE01000033.1:2141-2493 GCA_002315765.1 Ruminococcaceae bacterium UBA1734 | reverse complement strand
TCTTTGTTCCTTTCGTTTAGAATAATAGAAACATCCTTCCCCAATGCATCGGAAATCTTCAATAGGGTATCAAGGGAAATATTTTGCCCGCCTGATTCAAGGCGACATATATTTGACCTTTTTGTTCCAATCATATCTGCAAGTGCTTGCTGAGATAATCCCTTTTTTAATCTTTCCGCCGTAAGCGTGGAGATGATTCGCTGACGGTCGGATAATATCTTATTTTCATTAGTCATAGTATTCACCTCGACATCGTATTTATGTTATCACAAATGATAACAAATGTCAAGCGGCGACTTGGTGATTTTTGAACTGACTTTATTGATAAGGGGTTTCAGGGGACAGGATGTCA
>DCIE01000033.1:0-2006 GCA_002315765.1 Ruminococcaceae bacterium UBA1734 | reverse complement strand
AGTGAAAACACCACGATAAAGCACTGTAAACCGTATTTTTTCTTACAAAACGCAGCTCACACTTTGAGCCATATTGGCTCTGTTTTTCATTTGGATTTATTGGTTGAGCCATATTTCCGTTCTTTGGCTCACAGTCCGAACGCAGATAAAGAGTTCAGAATATCTGCCTCGCTGTCTTCGGTTGATTGTTGAGGTTCGGATTCTTGTATATTCTCGGCTGAAACAAAGGACACACCGGCAAGTTCTTCACGGATGATATTGCGAATATCACCGAGATACCGCTCATATCCCGATTCCTCGCATTGTACCTTCTCTTTCACCGCCTCTATAATAAACTTACTCCAAGAGCCGGATAAGGATTGCAGATATTCAAGGCAGTGCTTTTCGGCAGGGTTGTCCAAGTCAAACCGAACATTGATTCGGTAGGTGTTTTTCATATCGTCTCATTCTTCCTCAACTGAATTTCCGCAAGAGTTTCATATCCCTTTGCGGCGGCACAAATATCATCGACGAAAATCACTCTGTTCGGATTGAACTTGTAAAAGTTCTTTACAAGACAACCTCCACCGCCGGTAACATAGAGCTTCATAGTGCTTTCGTCGTATCCGTGTTCACGAAGTCGGCGAAAGATGTCTTTTACATAATCGGCAGCAACCTCCTTGATGACCTTCAAATCCTCTTTCACGATATCCGCCGTGCCGTTGATAAAGACTTCTTCAATAATTGAATCGTCAATGCTTCGGCTTGTCCGTCTCATGAATTCTTCACGAACCGCAAGGGTGCACTGATAAGTGCCGAACTTTTCCGTCGCCATCGTTTTGGTAATCGGTGCCTTGTTTACAATCTGCAAAATGTTCATAGTACCGTTTCCGATATCGGCAATCATATTGACACTGTTCATTTGAGGAACAAGACCGGCAACGGCGGCATATCCTTGCGGATAAACCTTCACACCGCTGATTTTGATGTGATACTCCTGCTTGTGATAGCTGAAATCCACGGTTTCGTTTTTGGAAAGATATTTAGCAAAGCTTTCCGTCTGTCCCGAAGTCCATGTCAGCGGAAGTCCTACTGCAAGAATCACATCCGCTTCGGTGATACCGCTGTCTTCAAGCTCGGTTGCAATCGCCGCAAGGGTGAGAACATAATAGTCTTCGTCGTTTACCTTTTCGGCAACGAACTCCTTGTGTCCCTCGCCGATGAGATAATACTTTTCACCGTACACAAGCATATTTCTTGTGAACAGCGGTTTGGAGTCGAAACACATCACACCGCTTTTGAAGCAGTGGTTGGCGGTTTTCATATTACCATAGCCGTGGTCGATTCCGATGATGATTTGATTTTTTGTCTTAATCATATAAGACCTCGCTTTCTTCCCGTCTTTCCGGGATGTCTGTTTTTTGTTTGTTTAAATTTGCGGTTGCTTTGATACAATCATAGGCATCAATCCTTTCTTTTTTGAGCATAAAAATAACCGACTTTTCAGCCGGTCATGATTACGCTTATGTACTTTTAACTTGGTGTGCCTCAAAGTGAGGCGCACCAAAAGATTTTGTTATCCATTCAAATTGTGTGATAGCTGACTTGTGTTACGTTTATTTGATTTACTTTGTATTGGAACATTTTGTTCCTCTACTACTTAAACCGATTATCTGTAACGCTCCCAAAAGCAAGGAATCAAAATGATAACTTGAATTTACAATATGATAGTAGTATTTATAAATACATAACCGACTGAAAAAGCACATCTCGGTAGCAGTTGTAGCAGCTTCGGATTACTTCACTTCTGCATTTATGCGGTAAGCTTTCTGCCGACAAGCATTACTGCAAAACTTGGCATCGGTTCTCTTGGAAATAAAAGAAGAGCCGCAAACGGAACATATATGCGCCGAATGATGCTCCTGCTTGCGTTGTTCATTTCTCCTTTGTTTTGCGGCGTCTCGGCAATCGGATAAATGACAATATTTTCGGAAATAGGTCAGCGAATAAAAGATTCTTCCGCAATG
>DCIE01000045.1:21688-35103 GCA_002315765.1 Ruminococcaceae bacterium UBA1734 | reverse complement strand
TATCTTCAATCGGTTTTCCGTCTTCTAAGTAGGCATTGCGTGCTACCATAATATGTTTAATATATCTGCCTATTTCGTTACCGCTTATGGTTAAATGCCGTTTTTCATCTTTGAATTTCATAAGAAAAACCTCCGTACTTCTTGTATCTACTACAATTATACGGAGGTTTACTTATTTCTGCAAATGTGCGATTTCAGTATTTGTAAACTGATGGCTATTTCTCTTGAATTTCTTTTCCACTTAAATGTTCTATCTCAATTTCAAACATTTGGACAGCCTTGCCTGCTGCTTGTACTTCTTCGTTTATTGCCTTCTTATCTGGATAGTATTTCTCGGCAAATTGTTTTACAAGTTCTAAACTTAATTCCTGTTCACTTATCAACCGACACCTTCCAAAAGCAACAACGCTGCTAACAAATGGTGCCCCAGACTCGTTTTTTATGATTTCATTACCGAAAACAGTAAAGCATACCTTATCGGACTTTTTTATTGAATCAACCTTATGCCCAACTCGTGAACCGTGAAAATATATCTTACCATCTTTTTCACAATACAAATAATTGATGGGAATAGCATATGGGTATCCGTCGTCGCCGTTGACCGATAGTATCCCTCTGCGTTTTTCTTTAAGAAGTCTTTTAGCATCATCAATACATATTTCATTTTTTGCTTTTCTGATTTTACGAAACTCTATTTTCATCAAGTTATTATTCTCCCAATGACATAATTGCAGCTGCCTTTGCGTGTATTTCCGTGGTATCAAAGATTTTCAGTTTAGAGTCTTTTTGATGAATAAGTAGACCTATTTCGGTGCAACCAAGAATTACCGCTTCAGCTCCCCGTTCCTTCAGCTGTGAAATAATTCTCGAAAACTCTTTGCGGGATTTATCATTAATAATGCCGACACATAATTCATTGTAAATCACATTATTGACCACTTCCATATCATCGTCATTCGGAATAAGAACATTGAGTCCGTAATCAATCAACTTCTGCTTATAAAAGTCTTGCGTCATCGTATATTTCGTGCCGAGTAATGCAACGGAATTAATGCGCTCTTTTGCCAACTCATCGGCAGTAGCCTCGGCAATGTGAATAAGCGGTACCGAAACTGCAGACTGAACCTGTCTAAATACCTTGTGCATGGTATTAGTGCAAATCAAAATCAGTTCCGCACCTGCAAGTTCAAGTTTGTGAGCTGCGTCCGCCAAAATTTCACCGCTTCTTTCCCATTCGCCTGAAGATTGGCATTTTTCTATTTCATCAAACTCAACACTGTAAAGTACGATTCTTGCACTGTGCAGTCCACCGAGTTTTTTCTTAATATATTCATTGATAATACTGTAATACGGAATCGTGCTTTCCCAACTCATTCCGCCAATAAGTCCTATGGTTTTCATGTGATGCGACTCCTTTATCATTCATCATTATAATAATTCAATGTGATTATACCATATATTTGTGAAAAAATCCACCGTTATATGTACCCTGCGATACGGGTCTTATTGCTCGTCGGCTAATATTTTCGGTGGCGTTAACAGTCGACAAACACCCTCATAGTTATCGCGGGATGCCAGCTGCTCGGCGAAAGCAGTATAGAATTTCTTTTGCATATGATTGACACTACCGCGATTTAGGTTGTGTTCAGAGGCATACTTGCGAATGGATTTTTTCTCAATAACACGCTCGGTGAAAAAGTCTTTGTATTCCGAAAGAAGACTGTTGAGCATCTTTTCAAAAAAGTATATGTCATTTTTCAATTTGTTGAAATCGGCGGCATTACGAACTCCGATAGCACGCTTATGCGCAGCACAAAGCTCAAAACGTTTTCGGTCGAGCACATAATTGTCAATTATATCTTTGGCATAGTCATAATACGAATAACAATGCTGATAATCTCGAACACAGTATTCGTCCTCGTCGTTTTTAGGGTGTCGTACCGGTCCGCGAAGATGTTTATCTTCCAAATCATCGATAAAGCACTCGGTTATGGGAATATGAGGGTCTCGGGTAAATTTATCAACAAGCTTGCCGTCCTTATCCGGCACCATTTCGCAAAACGATTTTCTTGGCATTGTAAGAAAAGGGCGGGTACCGGTTAAATGGTATTCTTGCAAAATAACCGTAGGCTCTCCCGTGTCATAGTCAACGGATTCACAAACAACATAATATATTTTTTTGTCATGCCTACGATAATATCCGGCAAATATTTTTCTATCTCTTACTTCCGCCATTTTCTCACTTCCTTTGCTTGAAAAATTATGAAAAACTATTATGTTTCACTAATATATGCTTTGGCTATTAAATTGCATATTGGGATTGAAATTCTATAATATTTTTCTCTGATTTTGCTTGAAATGCTTTCAATGCATTTGTCGGTTGATTTTTCCGCCTGCTCAAAAAAGCTTCTCTTTGAAATAAAATAACTTTCGCATTTTGAAGCTGATACAGTACCTTCTTTGTATTCCGCATCAAAAAGGCAACTGATATCGCCGTTTTCATCATCGGTCACTTCTTCAAGTAACATCAGTTTTTTATCCTCGTCGTATGCAGAAATTTTATACTTTAGACCATCTCTTGTTATTTGTTTTCCTATCATAATTGTCTCCTGTGGTTATGTTTACTTGTTTGAATTACGGTGATTAAACCATTCCTCATCTTCGTAGTAATAAAAATCCTCATCATCTTTACTCATTTTTATATTATTAGTATCGTGCGGTTTTTTGTTTTTTGTCGACTCTTGTGAAATCATAGCACCGATAAGTCCTGCTAAAAGTACAGCTAAACAAATGAAAATAATCATATAATATCGTTCACTTTCAAAAATCAGTCATCAAGTATATTATCAAGCTCGAGGTCGTCTATATCGTCCTCGGCTTTTTCGTTAACCATCATTTGTTGTAATGCCATAAATTCAATTCCGTGTTCCAAAGCATCCATCTTTCCGTCACGGTTAAAATCAAATAAATTCCCGAAAATTCCCGGCATAATTATCATTTCCTTTCATTTATTTTTCCAATATTTCTATGGCTTCTTTGTATTTTGCAATGCGCTCTTTTGCATTATCGTCATAGGTTTCAATTCTTGTAATATCTGAATTGTGTTTTAGGTCGGCAAACTTGACCTTCATCGCAATTTCGTTTTTCTTTATTGCCGAAACATAATCTAAATAAGGCACATCTTTTTTGTGTGTTAATAGGGTTAATGCGACTATAACCTCTTTCGGAAATCCCATTTTCGATAAATCCTCAAATGTGATATCGGTATCCTCTACAACATCGTGGAGAAGCGCCGCAACAGTAGAAAACTCGTCATCCATTTGTTCCGCCAAATGAATAGGGTGCATAACATAGGGATATCCACCTTTGTCAAGTTGTCCGTTGTGGGCTTCAAAAATCAAGTTACAAGCTTTCTTTACAAGTGGTGAATAAATCATTGTTCTTCCTCCCAAGTTTTCAGTATTTCTATCGCTTTTTCTTTTGAAATGTTATCAAGCCGTTCCCAGCACCCTTGCCCGAGATAAATCGCCCGCATATATCCGCCGTTATCCTCCAAATCATTTAAGTGAAAATCTCTTTTTCCTATTTGTTTATACACTCCGGCGCCGTTTCCGATTATCAAAACATCAAACGATTTATCGTATTCAAAATGCACTCCGCTATGTGCAAATTCAAATATTTCGTCTAAATTTAACGTGCTTTCGTATTCTTCCTCGTCCATAAACATTAGATATTCGGCTGCTCTTCCGGCAAGTCTTTTGCGCAAATCCGTTTCTTTTTGAGACGGTTTTTCGCTTTCTTTTCCCATAATTCCGTCAACCATTTGTTCATTCATATCGTTTTTCATAAAATCACCTCAAAAATCCGACATTCACTTTGGCAATTAAGGGGGCTTCATGTCTATATAATAACACACCCATAGTCCTAAAAAACGGACACCAACAAAAAAGTCGGCCACGAGAAGCCGACTTAAATAGATTTTTATGATTATTTAATTTCCTGCTCCAAGTCGTCGAATAAGTCACAATCAAAGAACTCCCGAACACTGATTTCAAGACCGTCGCAGAGCTTTTTGATGGAAATTACACCAGGATTCTTGCTCTTCTCGTTTAGCATACTGTAAACGGTTGAGGGAGAAACGCCGGAAATATTGGCAAGGGCGTTAATCGCCATATCGTGCTCGTTGCAAAGGTCAATAATTCTCTGTGCAATCGCTTCTTTCGTGGTCATTGGTTTTCCGGGATTTCACCGTTTTCTTTTTCGTATTTCTCTACACATTTTCTAACTAAATACAAAATTTGATTATTCATTGAACGGCCTTCGTAAGCGGAAATATATTTCAACTTTCTATGAAGAGTGGGATCAATCTCAATACCGAGATGCTTATTCTCTTTGTTTCGCATAGTGCCACCTCAAAATAAACTTAATTTAAGTATATTTTAAGATTATTTTGTGCTATAATGTTGTAAGTATACTTGATTTAAGTGTACTTTATTTTTAGGGTGGTATTATTATGACTTGTACATTTTTCGGACACCGAACCGTGCCAAAAGAAATAGAGCCGACACTGCGGTCGACTCTATTAGATTTGATTGAAAATTACGATGTTAAATTGTTTTATGTCGGCAACCACGGCGGTTTCGATGCTATGGTTCGCCGAGTACTAAAAGAACTTTCTGAGAAATACCTAAACTCATCACTTGATTGAATTAAACCCAACCGCACTAAACGGGCGGAAATAGAGCCTGCTGTTCTTCCGAAATGACGGCAGATTTCTTTTTTGTCTGTTTCTGCCAAATACATACTCTTGAGTTCGTTGTCCAAGGCTTCATTCCATGGCTTTCCTGCATTTTCAGGAAGCTTGCGATTCATATTCTTTTCTGCCTTCGTGAGTTGTTCAGTTGCAACATATAATGCTCTGATAATATCAGGATCATTAAAAAGATGATTTTTCGGAAGAATCTCTCCTGTGGTCGGGTCAATACCATTTGATAAAGCTTCAATTATTTGTTTCGCTTGTGATATCTCCATATTTTTTGCTCCTTATTCGTCTTTTTCGTTTTGTATAGGAATATAGACCTTCTTTAATGGTATTGCTTTTTGGTGCTTTTCGTCCAATTGCTCGTAATACTTGAGAATTAGATCAACCAGTTCGGTTCCGTTGATTCCACGAATAATAGGCGTGTTTTGTAAATATTTCGCTGCGTTTTTAGTGTAATTTGATAGTGTTACAAAAAGTCCGTAATCGCCTTCTCGCATTGCCCCTTTTAATGACTGAATAGTCGATTCTTTGATATCTCCATCCTGGCTTTTAACTTGAACAAGAATTCTCGGTGGCAATTCATCTTTATAGGCAGTAATATCAATGCCACTATCTCCGCCATGAGGGGAAAGTTTTGTGCGATAACCCATAGCGTTTAATAGATCAGCAATAAATTCTTCCAAATCATATCCTTTGAACTTTTTGCTTAACTCTTTTAAAATGAAATCTTTTGTAGCTTCAACAATTTCCTCTGCTGTGGCACCTATTGTTTCATCTTCCTCTGCGAAAGAAGCTTTATTAAAATCCTTATTGATTGCAGAAATAAATTCATCGGCATAATTTCTCAAAGAGAAAAATGACAAAAATGATCCAACCTCATACAGTGCCCCTTGTGAAAAAAGCGTACGAGGTAAGTGTTTAAGCCATTTAACTTTTCTTTGCTGAACATATTCGGCAGCATTTTCATCGTGATAATAATCGCTTTCGATAACTCCGATATTAATCATTCTATCAACTTTAGAAGGGAATACCACATAATCACCAATTTTAACTTCGTAAACAAATCGATAAAGCATTCCTGCGCTGTTTGCAATGCTTTGTTTTGAGGCATCGGGGTATACATCAGCATAGTGTGCCTTAATAGATTCTCTCGTCACACCAATTTTGCTAATATCACCTATTGATTTCCATCCAATAGCTATTACATTGTTGTTTAAGAACAGATAATCGTCTTGTGTATGAATTCCCCAAACTGCGCGTTCTGTACTGTTTTCCATGATAATTCTCCTCTTTATTTATTCAATCCAAAGTCATACTGCAAATAATCCGGCAGTTCATTTTCCATTTTCACATCAAACAAATATGTAATATACGAATTTCCGGTCTGATCTGTTTTGTTTTGTTGTCTTGAATTTGTCAGTTTGCCAATGCCACAATAAATATAAGGCATTGTTATCCCATTTTCAACTTTGACTTTTCTTACAAAAAGACAAACTTGCTTTGAATCACATAATTTTTTATAGTCATTGTCACTAATGTCAGCTTCTGTTTCCCACTGAAAAGTACTAGCACTTAAATACTTGTTTTTATAGTTTCTACGGTTTGCGTCATCTAAATCCTTTTTTAACTCGGCAAAAATATACACAAAATCATTAATAAATTCTGTTCCCTTTTGATATGTTGCTGGTGTACGTAACAATAAACGTTGTATTTCTTTTGTATAATAGTTAGACCATAGAGAAAACGTGGTATCGGTTGTATGTTCCGTGTTATATCTTGTAAGACCATATTTAATTAAATCTAAGATATGTACTTGAAATTCTAAATTAAGTTCAATATTTAGGGTGTATTTTTTATCGCAAAATGCCACAAAATCATTGTCCTTATAATTAATAAATTTCAGAGCATGCTCAAATTTTTCAACATCGAAGTTTTGTATCTCTTGTGATAGAGTTTCACTAAGTTCGGATTTTGTTTTTGGCGCATCAATCAAGTATTTGAATATTAAAAATTCATATTCTCTAACCAATGGTAGCATTTTTGAAAGATGCTCAAGTAAATCTTTTTGTTCATCCGAAAAGACGGGTAGATAATTCGCCTCATTTAAATCCGTCAAAACATATTCCAAAAACAAATAATATGAATTTTTTAGGGTTAAAAAGCGCAAAAAATCTGGTGCACAGTCGTTGTTCAAGTAATCCATATGGGTTGGATATGTGTTTGAATTAATGTAATTTTTAAAGTTAAAAAAATCTTGTTTGATAATTGCATCACGAAGCCTTAATTCGTAAGGCACGTTTTTATCAAATAATTCGAATACGTCTTCATTATCCATTCGTTCGGGTGTCGCTGTTAAACCAAGCAAAAACTCCGGTTCAAAGTATCCAATAATGTTTTTATATGTTTCTGCGGTTGCATGATGGCATTCGTCTACAATAATATAATCAAAGCAATCTTTCGGGAACAACTGAGGCGTCTCTTTGATCGCTTTTGCCATTGTGACATTTGTAGAGAACAGAAAATCTGCATCAAATTCTTTGCTCTTTCCGTCGTATACACCATAAGTTACATTTCCGCCAAATACATCCTGAAAAGTTTCAAGTGATTTTCTAAGAATTGAGCCTTCATGAACGATATACAAAAGACGTTTGGGATTAAAATTAAGAGCATCAAAAGCTGCAAGGCATGTTTTACCACTTCCGGCGGCGGCGACAACCAACGCGCGATTTGTTCCAACCGCACGATATCTATTTAGCTCTTTCAATGCTTTTCTCTGCATAAAGTTTGGCTTAATATTGGCCGCACTTAAATCATAGTCCATGTCCCAACGTTCAATAGCAAAATTGAGTTTATTAGCATAAAGGTTGAGAATATCTTGGTTTAGGGAATGGGTGGCTTGCCACTTTTCTACAAACTCGGCCATTGCTTCTGTATATACACTGTCGTCTTGCAATACAACATCCCATTCAATATTTTTAAGCAATGCGTAACGTGTAATATTTGAAGAGCCAACTATAATTTCTTTTTGGCCATTGAAATCGAAGAGATACCCTTTTGAGTGATAACCAAGCGTTGAATAACCATTATCATGGAAACACTCATAATCCAAGTGACATTCAAAATTAATGCAACGATTCTGCAAAGCAAAGAAGCTTTTCAATGATTCAATATCAGTAAAGTTTTGATACGTTGAAGTTATGATGCGACCTTTAGCACCACGTTCAACTGCCGCCTCAATATCTTTATACAACAGTACAAGGCCAGCCCGTTTAATAAAGCTGACCGAAAAATCAAAGGAACTGCAGTGGCGCAAGTTGTCCTTTATCTTTTCTAAAAATGTTGTCTCTGTATAGTTTGTTAAAAATTGATTTGGCATGATATTTCTCCTACGGTTCGTGAACTGATCCTTTTTCTAATACTGCTTTTCTGTCCGTATCGCCGGCTCTCATCCAAGCGTCGACTTCGCTGACCTTGAATTTCCATGTGCGGCCGATTTTCACGCCGGGCATACCGCGTTTCTCAATCCAAGTGAGAGCTGTATCGCGAGTAATACCAAGATATTTGGATATTTCGTTCATTGAGTACCAACGCTCAACTTTTTCGTTTTCCATAGTGAACCTCTTTCCGAAATGAAATAAATATACTTATACAAAATAATCATATCATATTTTCTACGAAAAAGCAACGGGATAATGCCGAAATTTGCTGAATTTCGAAAAATCTTGCTAATTATTGTTACAAACAAAAAAGCGGAGCCGAAGCTCCGCTCAATAAATCTTTTTGTTTGCGCCAAACAAATCAGCATTTATGAGAGTTTTAGAGTTTGTATAACTTATCCTTTTATAATCAATCACCTACATTTTCTGCCACATTCGGAACATGTTCCCAAGTTAATATGATTAAGTCCACCGTATGACGCAAACTTTTCCGATGGTAGTATTTTGCCGCAGATTTCACACTTAATCCATCTCACGCCTCGAGAGTCATGTATCTGTGCGTCTTGCTGAGTAAACCGATCCTTAACTTCATTATACGCTTCAAGATATTCTTGTTCGGCTTCAATTTTACGTCGTTCTTCACCCTTTTTACGTTCTTCTTCAAGTTTTTTGATATGCTGTTCATATTCACGCCGTGCTTCTTCCTGCCTTACGCGCTGCATTTCGGCAATACGATTCATATTTTCCAAACGTATTTTTTCGGCTTTTTCTCGGCTCTCTTTTTCTTTTTGTTGCTTGGAAATTTTTCTTTGATTTATGATTTCAGGAAAAAGAGAATATATGTACGAGCTCGGCTTACCTTCAATGTCAAATAGATATAGTTCATTTTTGGCTCGCGTGATACCAACATAAAAAAGGCGGCGTTCCTCCTGTTCTCCGTCAGCATTATCTTTTGACCTGCTGAATATATTCTTTTTTGACGAAGGGAATCTTCCATTATACACATCAACCAAATAGACCGTATTATACTCCAATCCCTTGCTGGAATGAATGGTCGAAAGTGTAATTTGCCCATTGTCTTCAAAGCCGTCTTGAATTAAGTTTTCAAGTTCCTTCAACCGATCAAGGTATTTGAATATATCGGGCTCTTGCTTTGCCAAAATCAAAAGTGTTTCAATTTTGGCGTAATCCTGTTGCTTTTCTTTGAGATAATCGCCATACCCATGTTCTAATAGAAAAAGAATTGCTTTTTCAGTGGTTTTATCTGACAACTCATCAATTGTATCTTTCAAACGCTCTGCTCGGTCTCGCTGACGATAAGGAAGATATTGCATTTGAGATTCTACAGCTTCAAATACATTCATCTTCCTTGAAAAGCAATTTTTAACAGCATAATCCAACTGCTGTTTTTTAAGATATATGATACCCTTATTGCAAATCTGTTTTAATGAATTCACGTTACGTGGATCCCTGGCAAGAGTGAGATAGGCAACTATATCCCTCACAACGGAATTCCCAAAGAAATTCATCTCTGGCTTTTTTAAACGAAAACTAATATTATTACGGAGAAATAAATCAGCCAAAGCAACTGAACTTTCATTGTCCCTATATAAAAATGCCGTTTCTTTTTCCGTGTTCTTTGCGATGGAGAGTACTTTTAAATATTGTTCTTCAACAGATTTTACAGCTATCAGTTCGACAGGTTTTCCGTCATCACGATCTGCGACCATCGTTTTTTCGAATCTTCCTTTGTTTTCGCTGATAAATCCTTGCGCTTTTTCTATTATTTGCGGGGTAGAACGATAATTGCGCTCCATGCGTAGAATATAAGGATTTTTATAATCTGCACGAAAATTAAGCAGTGCCTTGGGATATGCGGCACGGAATCCATAGATGCTTTGATCTTCGTCTCCAACCATAAATATATTATTGCCATGTGCAAAAATCTTTATGATCTCATGCTGTATTTTTGATGTATCCTGCGCTTCATCTACACAAATATAATGATATTTATTCTGCCAAAATGTAGTCTGTGAGCTATCATTCGTCAGAATCCAATGGGCAAAAACCATCTGATCGTCAAAATCCATTCTGTTTTGTTCTTTGAGAGTTTCATTGTATTTTCGGAACATCAAACTGAATTTCGGGTAGTCAGAATCAAAATCAGAAATCTGTTCTTTGCTCAGCATCATATTTTTTGCATACGCAATAGCAGTTTCTAACTCAATAATATCACCTTCGGAAGGATATTCGTCCGGGTGATACTCTCGATATACTTTTGCAAACAGATCTTTTTGTTCTTTTCCTTGAATAAGCTCGCGTTTTTCTTTACTATTCAATTTACAGTATTGAGTGTATATTTCCAAAGACAGACTGTTTATTGTTCTAAAATTCATTCTATTTCCGTATTCACCACCAAATATGCTTATATATCTGCTTCTCATCTCTTCTGCTGCACTTTTGTTAAACGTTATTGCGAGAATACTTTGAGAATCAATTCTTCTTTCTTTGACCATATAGCCCAAACGGTCAACAAGAACGGTGGTTTTTCCCGAACCTGGTACGGCGAGAAGTAATACGGCTCCTTCCACGCTCTGAACCGTGCGCTCTTGTTGCTTGTTGAGATGGATATGATACTTTTCTTTGAAACACAAGTAACTTTCGTTTAATTCCAAATCAGTCCTATCAGGAGCAGGACAAACACCACCACTTAGACCCACATACTCAAGAAACTGCTTTTTGCTCATTAAGTCAGAACCCATAAAGTTCTCAAATCCAGAGTCGGAAATGTCTGTCACTTTGATAATGCAATCCGAATCGTTGTTTGAAATCTGAAAGAAAAGGTCAATACAACCTGTTTTGACGTCATAACTGTTAAAGGCTTTTTTGGGATTATTCCAAGAAAAGCGAAGCCCGTCATTTTCTGAGCAATAAGTTAAATTACCGCTTTCTATAATATCCGAAAGGTCAAACAACCAAACAACTTTATAGTTTAGATTAAAATAGAAGTTATTTCGGTCATCAAATGCCTTAACTGGCATAATGCTATGCTGAAATTCAACAACAGTTCTGCCAATCAAAACATCTGCACGATGCTTGGTTTCACCGAACGATAGCTTAATTTCCTGATTTTCTTTTGGGAAACGCTCCTGCCATTCATTATGCCAAGTGGAAATATCATAACTTTTTGCCTGTTCCCATGAATCAGAGCAAAGATGGTTGGATTTATGGGCAAAATGATGCTGACGCACATCACCTTTTTTTGTAATCAAAGGGGCGCCACAGTAAGGACAGAAGTATTCCTTATTGCTTTGAGTGTCGTCAATATGGATTCTGTTGTCATAATAATCAAATGCGAATAGCATAATTATTCCTCTTCAAAATAGAACATATCCTCAAATTTGCAATCCAGTGCCACGCACAACAGCGCAGCAAGATATGCCGTCGGGCAAAACTGTCCAGTTTCAATTGAACTGATAGTATTCTTAGACGACCCGACAGTCTCAGCAAGCTGAGTTTGCGTAAGTCCCTTCGACTGTCTGAATTCTTTTAATCGGTTTTTTAATTTGAGATGTGAATTCATTTTGTCACCAACTTACTAATAAATGCAAGAATAGCAAAAAGAGCAATTAACAACTGAACTATGCCTACAATAATCAAATATGTCTTTTTAACTTTTATTCCTTCAAATAGAGACTGCGCCCCGGAGGCAGCCATTCCGACAGCGATAAGCCCAACATTCACAGAATCCTTGATGAAATATTCAAGCATAAAAAGCAGAATACCGACAAAAAGAGCCACAAGTGAGCCGAATAGAGAACTTTTTACGGACGCCTTGTTTTCAAATTCTTTGCCTATGTTTTTTCTTTTTGAGCAGCTACCAGAATATCTTCGGTTTTCATAACAAAACCACCTTTCCAAGTTTTATTGTACTTATTATAACAATTCCAAGTTTTATTGTCAAGACTAATTCAAATTTTATTGGAAAAAGTCGAGAACTCCATTATAATACAAACAAAAAGCGGAGCCGAAGCTCCGCTGATGATGATGGGTATATTCTATTTACAAGTATGGCAAGTCCAAGAGGGGACTTGTTCGCCGCAGTTGGGGCAGGTGCATGCGATTACGAACTGAACGCAAGTGCCGCCCAAACCGTCACCGCACTTTTTACCGCAGGTTTGGCAATAGTAGCACGGGTCTTTGTGGATATCGTACTGTGGGCAGTTACTTGGGTTGTAGCAGCCTTGTCCCCATTCGTCGGTGGCATAGAAGCCGGGGCAGGAGTGGGAACCACAATACTCGCAACCTTTCTGCTCGAGTTCGCAGATATATAAATGCGTTTCGGGACCGGCACAGTGGTGCCCGAGAGCACCGCAAGAGTAGGTTTGTTCTTGTGTGTAGTTGCCGATAGTAATACCTTCGGTTTGTTGCTTTGGCGTTTCGGCAATGGTTTCTTTCGGTGTTTTAACTGTTGTTTCTTGCTTTGTTTCGTGAACGGTCGGCTCAGCGATTTCGGTAGT
The DNA here is from genome assembly GCA_002315765.1 of Ruminococcaceae bacterium UBA1734. Taxonomy (GTDB): domain Bacteria; phylum Bacillota; class Clostridia; order Oscillospirales; family Acutalibacteraceae; genus UBA737. The sequence goes on along the minus strand of DCIE01000045.1, from coordinate 22,384 downwards.
TGCGGTGATAGCAACCGTCTCGGACGATTCTGTCGCTATTGGCATTTTGGAAACGGTTTCATCATGCAAATACCTCCTTTGCAATACCATTGTATCGCAAGGGAGGAATATCGACAAATGTGCGATTTTTATTATTGCCGATATCGGCAAAAAGCATAACAAAAAATAGTTGATATATCTTGATATTTTGCCGATAATGTGGTATACTATATTCGTATAGAAAGCGAGGGCGAATTATGAAATATATTTCTGTTACAGATGCGGCAAAAAAATGGGGTGTGTCCGAGCGTAGTGCGCGTGGTTACTGTGCCGAAGGAAAGATTGACGGCGCATTTTTGACCGGAAAGACATGGAATATCCCCGAAACTGCGGAGAAGCCCGACCGCATCAATAAGCATACCGATATACCAAAAACGCTTTTTGAGGTGCTGAAAGCCGAGAAAACAGCGAAACTACACGGCGGTATTTATCATAAAATTCAAATCGATCTGACCTACAACTCTAACCACATTGAGGGCAGTCGCCTCACTCACGATCAAACCCGCTACATCTTCGAGACGAACACCATCGGTGTATCTGACGAAACTGTCAAGGTGGACGATGTGGTTGAGACAGCCAACCATTTCAAGTGCATTGATATGGTTATCGACAACGCAAATCATGTGCTGAGCGAGGCGTTTATCAAGCAGTTGCACG
>DCIE01000045.1:0-21621 GCA_002315765.1 Ruminococcaceae bacterium UBA1734 | reverse complement strand
GGGGATTACAAAAAAGTACCGAATGAAGTTGGCGGTATGGACACAACCGCCCCTGAGAATGTTGGCACCCAGATGAAGAAGCTACTTTCCGAATACAATGCTATTGATGACAAAACATTTGACGATCTACTGGACTTTCACTACCGTTTTGAATGTATCCATCCGTTTCAAGACGGTAACGGAAGAATCGGTCGCTTAATTCTTTTTAAGGAATGCCTAAAAAATAATATCGTCCCATTTATCATTGAGGACGACATAAAGATGTTTTACTATCGTGGCTTAAAGGAGTGGCAAAACGAGCGAGGTTTCTTGCGTGATACCTGTCTCGCTGCACAGGATAATTTCAAGAAGTATCTGGACTATTTCAGAGTGCCGTATGAAGAATAATCCGAGAGGTGCTAAAATGGACTTTCTTTCAACAATTGCATCTATGTCATTACACTCAAAATACTATGCAAGATAATCGGTTTAGTCCCACTAAAGATAAATCAATCCGCCGCTATCTTATGTGATAGAGGCGGATAGTTTTCGTGTTTTGTTCGTGTTTTCGGGGTTGTTACCCACAAATATTATTCAATCAAGTCTTCCATTGAACATCCGAGCACCTTTGCAATACGGTATAGGGTATCAGCATTAGCTTTGTTGATGTCTTTGTTTCGCTGCTCATACATTTGGATGGAACGAAGGCTGACGCCTGACTTCCGGGCAAGCTCTGCTTGTGTGCATCCGTACACTGTACGAATTCGCTTCAAGTTTGTTTCCGGATATAACTCCTTCATACGCTCATCTGCTATATCTGCAAATTTTGAAACATCTGCTTCGTGAAGCGTATAGTACATCTTTTGTAATTCATCAAAAGTAAAAGCATGAAATATAGCGCTGTACTTCCTGCCTGACCACCACTGATAATAGGCGATAACCCAACCAATCCAATACTCTACCGAACGGTCAAGCCGTTCTACAGGCATTTTCGTGAGTTCTTTTTCGGTAGTTTCCGATACAACATCAGAAGCAAGTTCAATTCCGCTTTTTCCTGCCAGATATGCCGGCTCACCATTCTCCATTTTTTTACTTACCGAACTTACGATAAACTGCTTGATAAAGCTGTCTCCGGATATATTGCAAGTATTAATCGCATAATCAAATGCTTCACCAAGCACTGCCTGTGCCTTACTTAAATATATTTCTTGGTATGCGTGGATCATCGTTTTTGATACCGCCTCTCATAATATCTTGGATATATAATCCATCATCTTCCTCTTCAAGCATTTCAATATACATGCGATTTGCTTCATCGTCGCGAGATTTGCGAAGGACATAGTACGTATCCTTCTCAGCTGTATCAAATCCATTGAATTTCAATTTTGAAAATGCAAATTTTGATTTGATTACGACCTGTTCTCCAAGCTTTCCGAGTCGCATAGCTCTTGATAATTGCTCAACCGAAATACCGTTGTTCAGGAAAGATTCCGCATAGTCAAAATAGGAATCATCTGCGCGATACCCGGTTATCAAGTCATATGCGTTTACATTGACGCCGAAATTATCAAGCAGATATCGTTTTGCCCTTCTTGCAACCGGTGTTTTTATTGAAAACAATCTGTGTTCAACCAAAACTGCAATCCAATTTAATATTGTGTAGTCGGGTCCGTTTAGATTCAAGATATTAAGATATTCTGTATCCAATGTGTATCGATTGGAAAAGCCGTTTCGAAGAGATGATACAGCCCATTCTTTTGCCAGAGCATCGCTTTGTGTGCAATAAAAACCAAGCCCGAAATCGTTATTCTTTTTTCCTTTTCCGAACTCGGGCACTTCAACAATCTGTTCAGAGCCGTGATATACCGTAATCAACTTATCCATAGTATTCTCCTTCATTCCATCTTTGCTGTCATTATATCACCAGAGTGATAGTTTGTCAAGAGGCCGGGAATGTATTATATTATTTGATATACAGTTTTGCTTTATGCGATAGATATGTTATCCGCTATATTTGACGGGTTACCTCTATCGCTATTGGCATTTCTACACCGGTGAATCGAGCAAAGAGATATATAGGCAATAATTATTTCGGGTTATACCCAGTTATACCCTTGACAAAACGAATAATACGAGTATAATTGGGTATAGTAGTGATGGAGGTGCAGATATGAATACTAACGAAATGCAAGAACGAATTATCGAAATCGAACGTGAGATTTCTGTTTTGCCGGCAGGTAGCGTTACAACTAAGAAAATAAAAAACGGGATTTATTACTATCATCGTTTAACCGTCAATGGTAAGCGAAAGGAAACATATTTGGATTCGGATAAAGCCATTGAACTCAAGGCGCAAATTGATAAAAGAAAAAATCTGGAAAAAGAATTGAAAACATTAACGGCATCTTTGCCCAAAGCAGCAACACCAAGTACAGATTCAAAAGAAGCATTCCGCACCTATATTCGTATAGGCGATACTCTGACAAAATATGTAGCGCAAGTAAAACGATATAAAAAACGAGATTGTTTTGATAAACTCAACGACTTTATTTTTGACACAACAACCGAAAAAGTTTTGATTCTTTATGGCTTGCGCAGGACGGGCAAAACCACTTTAATCCGTCAGGTTATTGCCAATATGCATGAGGATGATTTGAGCCGTACAGCATTTATTCAGATCAGGTCTTCAAATACCTTGGCGGAAGTAAATGCTGATTTGAAGAAATTAGAATCCGCAGGATATAAGTATATCTTTATGGATGAAGTAACATTGATGAAAGACTTCATCGAAGGAGCGGCTTTGTTCTCGGATATTTTTGCCGCCTCCGGTATGAAAATTGTTCTCTCCGGTACAGATTCTCTTGGCTTTATTTTTTCAGAAGACGAACAGCTTTTTGATCGCTGTATCATGATTCACACCACTTTCATTTCTTACAAGGAGTTTGAATCGGTTCTCGGCATAAGAGGTATCGATGAATACATCAGTTACGGCGGAACAATGAGTTTGAGCGGTGTTAATTACAATGAAAATTCCGTGTTTGCTAATACAAAAAAAACAAGTGAATACATTGACAGTGCTATTGCAAAGAACATTCAACATTCACTGCAGTGCTATCAGAATGGCGGGCACTTCAGAAATCTCCGAGAATTATATGATAATAATGAATTGACAAGTGCCATAAATCGCGTCATTGAAGACGAAAATCATTATTTCACAAAAGAGACGTTAACTCGGACATTCAGCTCTTCCGACTTATCTCGTTCGGCAGCCAATCTGCGTCGTGACCGCAACCATCCAAACGATATTCTTGACCGTATTGACGTTGATGTTGTGACTAAAAAGCTCAAAATGGCATTAGAAATACTCAACATAGAGGAACAGAATGTTAAGATTGATGATATTCATGCCACAGAGATCAAAGAGTATTTGAAACTGTTGGATCTAATCAAGTACATTGATGTGAAGCATATTCCCAATATTAACCGTAATACAACGATTTCTGTGATAACTCAGCCGGGCATGCGATACGTGCAAGCTGCAGAACTTGTACGCAGCATCGTTGATGACAACACATTCAACGAACTCGATATTGCAGAGCGAAATGCGGTTCTTAACCGGATTCGTAATGAGATTAAAGGAAGGATGATGGAAGATATCGTTCTTCTTGAAACAAAACTTGCAATGCCCAAGATGGAGGTATTTAAGCTACAGTTCGCTGTTGGCGAATTTGATATGGTGGTATGTGATCCGAAAACACTCACATGCAAAATATATGAGATAAAACACTCAACCGAGGCCGTTGCTGAACAGTATAAACATTTAATTAATGAGCAGAAATGTGTAGAAACCGAACACCAATTCGGAAAGATTACGGGCAAATATGTCATTTATCGCGGAGAACCTTTTTCAGAACACAATGTTAAGTATCTGAATGTGGAAGATTATTTAAGAGAACTATAAGAGGATGCGTAATATGCAAATCCGCCCCTATCTTGTGTGATAGAGGCGGATAGTTTTATTCTTCCGTCAGCTCATCAAACGGGGCATCTTCGGATTCAAAGACATCGTATGCAAAGCGTGCGCCCATGCGGAAGCCGGTGATGAAGCTGTCAAGCGTAGCATCTTCATGGACGGTTGCCCATGCCTGAACGTATCGGCGGAACAAATCCTTTGCTTCGCCGTTCAGCATAGATTTCAGTTTTGTCTCGGAGTTGGCGAGGAAGTCCATCTGCCGTTCGACTTCGGTATTGGGCTTAATTGCTCTTGCCTGCGGTTCAAGATTTCCGTAATAGAGTTCTTCGATAAAGTTTTTCATGACTGTTTCTCCTTGAATTTAGTGAGAAACCCGTGTGCTCGTGCCTGAAAAACATAGTGTTTATGTGGGTGAGGTCGCGAGCGCGCCCAGTGGGCGAAACAGCGAGCGTAACGAAGCGCAGCGGTCGAAAGTTGCCCGCGCTCCAAGCGGAAGCAACTTTCGGGAACTGCAAGAGGGCAAGCGACCTCGTTTGTTCGAGTCCCTTATTTTCTCTCGGACCACTGAAAAAGCGCTTTGTTAGGCGGTTTTTTATTATGTTAGGATATCAAATTTCAAGTCAAAGAAATTCGGACACTACTCATTTCTTTGACCAAACTCATTGGTCTTTTTATCAGCAATTGAACACCGGCAATCAAAAGTGATTGTCGATGTTCTGCTAATTAGTAAGAAAAAATGCCGAGTTTATATGAAATCACTCGGCAAAAATTTTGTTATTTTTTCAAACTCAAGTTTTGTTTGCCCTAAAAAAACCGAATTTGTAAAAACAACAATTTTAGGTCTTTGGCTGACCTTTATTATTAATCTTGTATCACACAAGATTTAATAAACTAATTAATCAAGTTCGAAAACTTTTGTAAGTAATGGTTGGGCACCGGTTATTGGGTCCGTTTCCATAACCATTACATCTTTCATAAACTCGTTCCACTTATCGACTATTTTGCTGTTTGCTTGGGTTTCTGTGGCAAATTTTGTTCCTTTTTCGCATTCATAATAACCGAAAAGTTCATTGTCTACATTCCAAATAGTATAGTTGCAAATTCCTGCTTCTTTTAAAATCTTTACAAGTTCTGGCCATATTTCATTATGTCTTTTTTTGTATTCCTCTAAGCAACCATCTTTGATAGTTGCTTTCCAAGCATATTTTTCCATATCTTCACCTTTAAACACTTATTATTCCGCTAAGCAAAAATGCGGAGATAAATCCGAAGCCTATGCCAATCCATCTTTTTATTTCAAGTTTTTCTTGCAAGAATATAACAGAAAACAAAATTACAAGTACAAGAGGCAAAATGTTTGCCATTGGGAAGAAAATAATGGAATCCATTTTCCCCGTCAAAAACAAATTCAGCGTAAAAGGAAACGCCAAGCATACTCCGGATACAACGGCGCTTGAATAATCGAATTTCTTTTTATCTTTAGTATTTTCTTTTGCTTCTTTTTTTGAAGCAACAAGCCACATAATTCCGCAAAAAAGACTCGAAAACAAAAATGAAGTAATAATCAGCGTCGGCATTTCTGTTTTGTGCAAGGTATTACTCTGGTGGATTTTTTGAACAACACCGCATATACCGTTACTCAAAAAAGTAATGCTGACAAAAAACAACCAAATTAAACTTACGGCATTACTTTCCTTTGAATCTTTGTTTTGAGAAAAAATCGCACAAAGAATCATAAATACAATTCCGATTAACTGAATGTATGTGATTTTTTCTCCAAATGCTATAGCTCCGGCAAAAGCAGGAATAATGGCAGATAGAGAAATCAGTATACTTGTATAGGAAATAGGTCCCACACTAAGAGCTTTTAGACCGTAAAATGCCGTTGTTACTGTCGTTATACCCATTACCATTCCGAAAAATGCCGAATAAACGCTAAAACTAAAATCACTACCCGAAGCAAAATAGATTATTACAGTTAAAAACAATGTTATGATATTTTGCCAAAAATTAAACTTCCAATTTATTCTATCGGTCATTTCTATCCTTTTGGAAAACGACGCTTTTACAATGCCGTTTAAGGAGTTTGTAATAACAGATATAGCAAGTAACAACCAAATAGGCCAAGAAAACATATAATACTTCCTTTAAAAATAATAATTATTATTCCACATTGTAGGCAATCCGTCTTTATACAAATGAGAATCATTAGAAAAAGAGACAACTCTCGGAACAATATCTTTTGTACCTGAAAACTCAATGACAGTAAAACCGGTATGTCCCATATAAAAATGTGTTGTAAATAAGGGATACGGAATATCAAGAATTGAGCTTAAAAACGCCTTGCCGAAGCCATCATGTGCAAATAATGCTATTCTTTTGTCCGAAGGTGTTTCGGCCTGATATACGCTGTTTTCTCTATCGTGTTTATACCCGAAGCTTTCTAAAAAATCATCTGCTTTTTTGTTGATATCCATAGTAGTTCCCTTTTCGTCTACCATAGTAAAGTCCCAAGCATCCTCTTCTGTAGGCACATCAACGGCAACCTTTAACACTTGTGATACGGGGAAAGGTAGCGGATTATATGCAAATAGCAATACATCATTATCTGAATATTTACTCAAATCAGCTTTAGCGATAAGTGCTGACATACCTCTATCAAAAGCAATATCCGCAATTTCCGTTGCTTGTTCTATACGGTTCACATTATCCCTTGCAGTTTTATCCTGCGTTACACCGTTAATAGAATCGTGGGCATGAGATTTAAGTAAATACTCCCATGCTTTATCAAGAAAATTCTTTTCATACTCTCCGCCCATCATCATAACAGCAGAGTTTACAGGCTCGGCCTTATATAACAATAGGTTTTGAGCCTTTTTATTTGCCTGTTTAATATATAATCTTGTAGAAAGAGCATTACCGGATGTTGCGGAAGATGGACCGTCTCTAAGTTCTCCCTTAATTGTGCGAAGTTTATCGTAATCTACCTTTTGGGTAAACTCTTTTATGTAATCTTGTATTGTCGAATGAGAAAATTCAATATCCTCAAACTCTTCGTTTGCTTTTTCTATTATCTTGTCAAGTTCTTCAATGCAACCTGAAAAATCACAACCGGCAGGGAAAAATCTAACAGATGGCACGGTTGTATCGCTTGTTCCGTCAAGGCATTTTTCTATATTTTTCTTTATTGTTTCCGGATAAAAGTCGTTATCCTCAGAAAATCTGAAATAATCAACATTATCCTCTCCTGCATTTGCCTTATGATATACCATACCGCTGTTTTTCCAATCAATATGGAAATTCTTATCATTTTCAACATTATATTTTGCAGGAATAACGGTAGTTAAGAAAAACTGTGCTCTTCCCTCATGGCCTAAACGAGATGTTAATACCTTTGTGCCGTCAGGAGATTCCCACATAAACTCTGCTTCAGGGGCGTGTTCCTCGTTTACTCTTTTAGCCGTAATACAAAAATCAATACCGAATCCCGCATAAATTTGAGGAAACTGTGCAGTTTGTCCCCAACCGAAAGATGTATAGGCAATTTTCATCACCTTGCCGAACTCTGCCGCCACTCTATATCCCTTTAAAAGATTTCTAACCAAACATTCACCGTCAAGAGGATATAAATCGGGCAAAGTATACCAAGGTCCGCAGGTTATTCTTCCTTCACTTATATACTTTTCTATTTCTGCTCTTTTTTCAGGTCTTACCTCTAAATAATCCTCTATTACAACACTTTGACCGTCTAACAGAAATTGACTGTATGTTGGCTTTTCCTTAAGAATTGCCAAAAGGTTATCCATAAAGTCCACCAAGAGACTTCTATTCTTCCAAATAGGATATCTCCATTCTCTATCCCAGTGTGTATGAGGCACTATATGCACATTTGTCTTTTCCATTTATATCACCTTAACCTAAAATAAGCTTTGCGATTTCGCTTAGATTTTCTTTATAATGCTGACAAAAATCCTTTGTTCCGCTGCTTTCGATATTACCGCCCGAAATACCGATTGTGGTAAATCCCGCAAGTCGTACGGAGCATACTCCGGCACCGCTATCCTCAATACCTACAACACTGTTTCTCTCACTAAACGGAATACCGAGTCCCACATTAGAGGTTTCGGCGTAAAGCCATGGGTGGGGCTTCGGAGACAGTTCGCCAAGGGTTCCGACTCTTCCCTTTCCCAGTGGAAATCCTGCGGAAATTATTGCATCGTAAAAGTCTTTCGGGTCGCCCATACCCAGTGTATTAAATGCTGATATTATTTCAGGCATTGCCTTTTCATACAGTCCGCTTGTTACAAGACCTATCTTTATCCCTTTTTCCTTTAGTGTATAAAGAAAATCTTTAAGTCCTTCGGCAGGTGTAAATGCATTTGCTCTGCCTTTACCTTTCATAATTGCATGTAATTAAAATACTTTTTTTCTTTTGTCAAAAAATATATATGTTGCATACCGGACAACGCAACACCTTGATGGTAAAAAAATGTTCCGACCGGCGGAAGTTGTTCAGCGCTGTATTTCTTAATAAGTGCATCGCACACCGAAACTCCATAGTATAACGGACTATTTTTCATATATTTCTAAACCTTTCAACTAATAAATTACATAGACTATTTAGTTACAAAAATAATCGTTTTACACAAAATCACAATTAGCACAATTATCATTTTTGTGATATTAGCATATCATATCTTTAAAAAAGTGTATATCAATTATCAATCAAATTAAAAGCAAGTTAAAAAAATACAGCATATTTTTGAGAAAATCGGCAATAAAATGCCATAATTTTCAAAAAATTACAAATAATTTTATTCCAAATTTCAAATAAATCGTTGAAAAAACACCTAAAGCGTGTTAATATACTCATTAGAAAGGCGGTTTGATTTTATGGCTTATTTTTCTCAGTTTGACCATTTCTATGAACTTAAATACGGATGCGCAATAAATTATGCCAGAATTGAAGACCCTAAAGGTATGTCGTCTGCACATCATCACGATGATTACGAATTCTATTTCCTCGATTCCGGAAACAGAAAATATTATGCTTCAAATAAGGTTTATACAATCAAGCCCTATCAAATTGTTATTTTTAAGCCCAATGTTCCACATCAAGTAACAATCAATCTAAATGTGCCATACGAGAGACATCTGCTATATGTAACTCCTAAATTAGTAAATAAATCGTCAAGTTGGTCTTTGCCTTCAGCACAATAAACAATAGGTCCGTTCATTAAAGCCACCCGTCCGTTATCGGCATGGACTTTTGAATTTGCTTTAATGAATTTCGGTATCATTTTAAAATCTATTTCTACTGTACCCGTATCAAAATATAAATAACCTCCTTTCTCCCTGAAATTAGATTTTGTGTCAAATTCATTACACCAAGACGGCTTTCTAATTACTAATTTTTTATTGCTTCCTTTAATAACAACTTTACCGGAATGAGGATAATCGGTAATTATTGAGATGTTATCTTCGCCTATTGTTGCCTCATTTGCAATAAATTGATGCACATAAATTCTATCATCATCATAACTATATATCCAGTTTCCGATAGAGGGAATCATTCTTACAAGATTTGGAGGACAACAGGAACAATCAAAAACCTTTTGTCTTGCGGTATTGGGCTGATATGTTTTATTAATATTGCTTTTTTGAAGGTCTATACAGAGTGGATTAGTGTAAAAGAACGATTCGCCGTCGAGACCGAGACCGGAAATCATACCGTTATAAATCGCCCTTTCAAAAGCATCTCCGAAACGGGCATCTAATTTTTGATTATATAATCTTCCGCAAAACAGCGCCAATCCAAGTGCTGCACAGGTTTCTGTATAAGAGTCTCTATTTGGCAAATCATAAGGATTGGTAAATTTCTCATCTTGATTGCAAGAGCCTATTCCACCCGTAATATACATTTTTTTATGGTAAATATCGTCAAACAATCTATTCGTTGCATCAGCTAATTCTTTATCGCCGATTTCTTTTGACAAATCAGCCATAGCACAGTATAAATATACCGCCCTTACTGCATGACCTTTAGCGCTTACCATATTTCTTAAAGGCTCATCCGACTGACTTTCAAGCATATCAAAGTCATTTTCAGCATCCTTGGTATTATTTCCTCTCATATCAATAAAATATTTCATTAAGGTGAGATATTGCTCATCGTCAAGATATTTGTAAAGCATAAACAAAGCAAGTTCTATCTCTTCGTGTCCGGGCGTAACAAATGCTGCGGAGTTTTCCATTCTGAATATCTTGTCAACAAGTTGTGTGTTCTTTATTGCAATCTTTAAAAGTCTATCATCCTTTAGATACTTGTCTACCGCAATGGCACATTCAATAAAATGGCCTAATGAATAAAGCTCATGCATTCTTCTATCAGAAAAGCGCTTTTCACATACTGAGTTATAGTAGGAGTTATAATATCCGTCCTCACATACTCCCTTTTCAATTCGGCTTATTATATCATTAACCGCATCTTTTAGTCTATTATCATCTTTGGTTGACAATAAATACGCCGCACCTTCAACCCATTTGAAAACATCACTACCCCAAAAATGATGCGGTCTGTTTGGTTCGCCTTCCTTCCAGGAACAATCAAGAGTAGTTATCCTGCCTGTCTCATAAAAACGATTATAAACCGCCCATGCTGTTTTTTCTTTAACCAACTTTTGTTTTTCAGCCCAATAACCATCAGTTATTGTAACATTTTCAAAACCAACCTGTTTCAAAACAATTCCTCCTTGAATTATTTTCGAAATTATAATATTATTATAATGAGAATATCAAACTAATACAAGGAGAATAAACGATAATAAATGAGAAAATCCGACTTTTTAGATATTTCTTTTTCAAACGGAGGATTATTTACCTCAAGCGGAGAGTGGATTCATCCCGAAAGAATAATAGATTCAAACGAGTTAATAGTTGTAATAAACGGTGAACTATTCATTGAAGAAAACGGCAACCAAGTTATACTTACAAGAGGAGATTTTTGCATACTCAGGAAGGGATTAAAACATAAAGGTTATAAAAAATCCACCTCGACCGTTTCTTTTTATTGGTTGCATTTTTTTGACAACAACTTTTCTTTTCCTGTATTAGGAAAACTTACCAACCTGTCGCTTATTATTCAACAAATCAAACACCTTTTACAAATCTCGGTTACCGAAAATTATTTACCTCAAACCGCCGATAGTGCTTTTTATGTAATTTTAAGCGAAATAGATTTCCAAAATCAAAACTCTTCTTCTAATAACTCTTTGGCTTCAAAAACATACGAATATATCCGTTCTCACTCGAACGAAAAATTAACCGTTTCTTCGGTTGCAAATCATTTTGGCTATAACCCTAATTACATCTCAAGAATTCTTAAAAAAGCCTATAATAAAAATTTGAATGAATGCATTATTGAAGGCAGAATAAACTTAGCAAAGTATTTGCTGTCAACAACAAATTATACAGTTTCCACCATAGCAGAGGATTTGGGATATCAAGATGCAAATTTATTTATTAAATTTTTTAAATACAATACCGACTCCACTCCGCTTGAATATAGAAATAGCTTTATAAATCAGCATACTAATCATATATAGCATACTTCCGGTGCCGTATTACCGAATAAAGCAACAGCGTAATAAATACCGGAATTATCAATTGAAGTACAATCTTTACCAAAAGGGCTACATCCGTAAATTCTTGCAACTTCTTACAATTCTTTATACATTCCACTGAAAAAACAACTGAAAATAAATACAGCCAGTAAAGTCATTAGTCCCGAGTCTCGGAATTAAGTACGCTTTCGACCTGTGGAAAAACTCAGTGTTTATGCAGGTTTGCTGACTCGTCCGTTCGAGTCCCTTATTTCCCTTTTTGGGTGCCTTTAGGTGTGGAAATAATGCCTCTGAATCGGTGTACGATAGCCGAGGAATTTTTATTTATTTAGGGTAAGTTAGTGTAAGACAAAACATCGCCCTTTTCATTTGATTCCCTTTCCGATATAATGATGTCAGTCCGGATGAGAAAGCACTCGCGCATCCTTGTTATATTCACAGACGTGTGGTATAATACCAATTGATAAAAAGCCTGTCAATCGGAAAAATGCGGTGAGAAAAATTAGAAACGAGGGCATGAAATGAATAGAAAATACAATATAAATGGAAAGCAAATGGTGTTTAGCTTTTCGGGCTTCAATAGGATTTTTACTACTTATCAGCGCGCACATAAAATGAAGGTTGGCGAACTGGAAGAATTCCTGTCGGAAAAACTCGGCGTATCTATAGACACCGTCCATAATTGGCATTGTAAAAAGAACGGTCCAATAGATGATAAACAGGTGAAAAATATTGCTGCCGCTTTGGAAATCTCCGATTTTATGCTTTTGTTAACCGAAACAGACGGAGGTAATAGCATGACACAATTAACCGATAGGCAAAAAGACGCAGCAAAAAGACTGTACGACAAATGCTTATGGTTTTTGAATGAGTTCAATAAAACCGATGGCTTCACAAGTTTTTGGCACAAACCGGAAAATAACGGCTCTAAAAATCCCGAACACGACTCATACGAATTAGTTGAGAATACGATGGCACCGATTCTTCTCCTTTTGGACCAAGAGTATTTCGATTTGCATGGTCATCCCATTTATGACGACTTATGCGAATTTATCAACGGAAATCTGTACGAAATTTTCGATGGCAAACTGAGCCATGCATATCGGTTTGAAGCTGATGCAAACAATAATCCCACCACAGCCGAAGACTACGATAAAGCGATGATTGCCCTGAATACCATTGTAGATAAATACATTTGAGGTGAAGCCGATGAGATACGAAGATTTTGTAGCCAATTTCAAATCCAATCCGAGAGATATACACACTGTTCCACTCGATGGAAGAACACCGAAATGGTTTTACATCTCGGTTGAAAACGATACTCTCTGCGCAACCATAGCAAAAAATCATAATCCCTCAAGCAAAATTACTCAAACCAGAATATTGAAACCTTCAGAATACGAAGCGATGATAAATCTCTATCATAGAAGAAAACATGGAGAAGCTGTTTCAGCCGAAGCCACACAAACAACACGAGACCAAGTATATTGGTACGGCGTTTTCAACGAACTAAACATTTAACCAATTTTGCATAAAGCATCTGCTGATTTTCAGTAGGTGCTTTTCTTGTAATCCAAAATCAGCGAGGCACTACTAAAAAATGACATTTCAAATTATTACCGTAAAAAATCACCCCCACGGGCAGAAAACTGCTCGCGGGGGAATCAATCGCATATTTAATTTGAGAAAATTTATCTTTGAACTCTGCCCGAACCGTTACCTGCGGCGAGTTTTTCAACTTCGCTTACGGTTACACGGTTAAAGTCGCCTTCAATAGAATGCTTAAGCGCCGACGCGGCAACAGCAAACTCAATAGCATCTTTGCTGTTCTTTCCCGAAAGCAGGGAGTAAATAAGTCCTGCACCGAAGCTATCTCCGCCACCTACACGGTCAACAATGTGGAGGTGGTATTCTTTTGAGAAATTATAATCGGTTCCGTCATAAAGCATTGCTGCCCAATCGTTATCGTTAGCCGAAATAGAGGAACGAAGCGTAATAGCCACCTTTTCAAATCCAAACTTATCAGCCAACTGCTTTGCAACCGACTTGTATCCTTCTTTATTAAGTTTTCCACCGTTAATATCGGTGTTTTCAGCCTCAATTCCGAAAACATCCTTTGCGTCTTCTTCGTTGGAAATGCAAACATCAACATATTTGCAAAGCTCGGTCATAGCCTTGTTGGCTTCTTCCCTTGTCCAAAGCTTACCGCGGTAGTTTAGGTCGCAGGATATCTTTACATTATGCTCTTTTGCCTTAACGCAAGCTTCTTTGCATATTTCTACCATATCTCCACCCAATGCAGGTGTGATACCAGTAAAGTGGAACCAATCGGCACCCTCAAAGATTTCGTCCCAATTAAAATCTCCGCTTTTTGCGGTTTGAATTGAGGAATGTGCTCTATCGTAAATACAAACAGAGCCTCTTTGAGATGCACCCTTTTCGAGATAGTAGATACCTACTCTCTCTCCGCCTCTTGCAATATAATCGGTATCAACACCGAAATATCTAAGAGAATTTACGGCAGCCTGTCCGATAGCGTGTGTAGGAAGTTTGGTTACATATCTTGACTGTAAACCGAAGTTGGCAAGGCTTACCGCAACATTTGCCTCTCCGCCACCGAAAGTAGCCTGCATTTGGTCATCCTGAAAAAATCTGTAATATCCGTTTGGAGCCAAACGGAGCATAATTTCACCAAAAGTAACAACCTTCATTTTTTAACCCTCCATCTTTTCAAGAGCTTCTTTTACAAAGAAGCTACCGCCGATTGCGGCAATCTTATCAAATTCCAAAAACTCATCAATGTTAGAACGGTCAACACCGCCGGTAGGAATAAACTTAACCTGCGGGAATGGTGCCGATAAAGCCTTAAGAGCCTTTAAACCGCCGTAAACATTAGCCGGGAAAAACTTAACCGTGGTAATCCCAAGGTCAAGTGCCTGCATAATCTCGGTAGGGGTAACACAACCGGGATAATACGGTATATTTCTTTCCTTACAAATATTCGCAACCTCAACCGAAAGTCCCGGGGAAACAATAAATTCACAGCCAAGGTCAAGTGCTTGTTTACACTGTTCACCGTTAATTACCGTTCCGGCACCGATTGACATTTCGGGATAATTTTTTATCGCATATTCGATTGCTTCCTTGGCACAAGCTGTTCTGAAAGTGATTTCGGCACAGTTAATACCGTTGTTCTTAAGAGCAGTTAAAATCTTATCGGTTTCCGATAATTCTTTTATAACCACTACCGGGATGAATTTTTCCATATATACTACCTCTCATTTTCGTTCTTAATATATAATTAAGACAAAATTCTACATATAATATTATAACAAACGGTTCTTACAATTTCAAGAATTATATTTTTATATTTTTTACCCTAAATTTGTCCTATAAATATAAATTTTTAAACCGTTTTATCTCTAAGACAAAGATAACAGCCGAAATCAAAACAATTTCGACTGTTATCAAAGTTTATTTATTTTTAATACATTCCGCCTTGCGATGCTGCTGCCATTGCGGCGGCATTTGCAGCGGCTTTATCTTCCTTTGAATCGGCAACCAAGCTTTCGGTTGTAAGCACCATCGATGCCACGCTTGAAGCATTAAGCAATGCCGAACGGGTAACCTTTGTCGGGTCTACGATTCCTGCCTTAATCATATCTGTATATTCTTCATTATAAGCATCAAAACCGTAATTAACCTTTTGACTTGAAATTATTTCGTTAATAATAACCGACCCTTCAATTCCTGCATTAAGAGCAATTTGGCGAAGCGGTGCCTCAAGTGCCTTCAATACTATATTAGCACCGGTCTTTTCGTCGCCTGTCAGGTTAGCCGAAGCCTTGGTTACGGCAGGGATTGCATTAATAAGTGCAACACCGCCTCCGGCAACTATTCCTTCCTCAACTGCTGCTTTTGTTGCTGACAAAGCATCTTCTATGCGAAGTTTTTTATCCTTCATTTCTATTTCGGTAGCGGCGCCAACCTTAATAACAGCAACTCCACCTGCAAGTTTTGCAAGTCTTTCCTGCAACTTTTCACGGTCAAAATCAGATGTTGTTGTGGAAATTTGGTTACGGATTTGTGCAACACGGTCTTTGATTGCCGTTTTATCACCGGCACCGTCAACAATAATTGTATTTTCTTTTGTAACCTTAACCTGACGGGCACGGCCTAATTGCTCAACCTGAGTTTCCTTAAGGTCAAGTCCCAATTCCTCGGAAATAACCTGACCGCCGGTTAAAGTGGCAATATCTTGAAGCATTTCTTTTCTTCTATCGCCAAATCCCGGAGCCTTAACGGCAACGCAGGTAAATGTGCCACGGAGTTTATTAACAATAAGGGTTGAAAGAGCCTCTCCCTCAATGTCCTCGGCAACAATAACAAGTTTTTTACCCGACTGAACAATTTGTTCAAGAAGGGGTAATATTTCTTGAATGTTTGAAATCTTCTTATCTGTTATAAGAATATATGCATCGTCAATAACGGCTTCCATCTTATCGGAATCGGTTACCATATAGGGAGTAATGTATCCCCTATCAAACTGCATACCCTCAACAACCTCGGAATATGTTTCAGCGGTCTTTGATTCCTCAACGGTAATAACACCGTCAGCAGAAACCTTTTCCATAGCCTCGGCAATCAACTTACCGATAACCTCATCGCCGGAAGAAACGGTTGCAACCCTTGCAATATCATCCGAACCGCTAACCTTTTTTGAATTGGCAATAATTGTTTCAACTGCTGTATCAACGGCATTTTTAATGCCTTTCTTAACCACCATCGGATTAGCACCGGCAGCAACATTTTTCATACCCTCACGAATAAGTGCCTGTGCCAAAACCGTTGCGGTAGTTGTTCCGTCTCCGGCAGCATCGTTAGTCTTTACCGATACTTCCTTTACAAGCTGTGCACCCATATTTTCAAACGGGTCATCAAGTTCTATTTCTTTAGCAATTGTAACACCGTCATTTGTGATAAGCGGAGAACCGTATTTCTTATCAAGAACTACATTTCTTCCCTTTGGTCCTAATGTAACCTTAACTGCATCGGCAAGTTTATCAACACCCGATTGCAAAGCTTTTCTTGCTTCTTCGCCGAAAATTATATTTTTAGCCATTACTATCTACCCTTTCAAAAATTATTCTACTATTGCAAGAATATCCGCAATATGAAGAACGGTGTATTCTTGGTCATCTATTTTTATATCGGTGCCGGAATACTTTGCGGCAATTACCCTGTCGCCAACCTTAACGGTCATCTTTACTTCTTTTCCGTCAACAAGTCCTCCCGGACCTACTGCCACAACCTCGGCAATTTGAGGCTTTTCTTTAGATGCACTTGTTAAAACAATTCCGCTTTTTGTTGTTTCTTCAGCCTTACAAGACTTAATTACCACATTATCGGCAAGTGGTTTAATAATCATAAAATTACCTCCAAAAAACCGATATAGGAAAATATCGGTTAAATTTTATATCTATATTATAGCCCTTATTTTTTAAAAGTCAAGTAAAGTCAAAAAATTTTAAACATTTGTTAATATTTTCGGCTTTACTCCCTTTGGAATGACAAATTTTACGGCATTTTTTATTATTTCAAAACTCATTTCTCTGCTCATTACTATTTCTCCGTCAAGATTTACGGGAATAGGAGTATCGCTTGTAAAACTCATTTTTGAGCAACTGTTTGTTGTACAATACGAAAGGTCGTATATATCGCCTTTTTCATATTTTTTAAGAAACGCAGGAACTTTAAATCTTGATATTATATCCACAAGGGTAAAGTCAAGTTTTCCGTCATTTGGTACTGCCTTTGGTGCCGCCATAAATCCGCCGCCGTAAAAGGGTGCATTTGCGATTACGGCAAAAAGGCAATTTTTTATCTGAGGCAGTTTTCCGTCAACACTGAGTTTAACTTTTACTCCTACCTTTGAAACAAAATTCTTAATGATAGCAAGTTTATACGCCATTGGACCGCTGACAAAAGGTATATTTTTAAATAAAGTCATATCCCTTGCTACCATAGCGTCCATACCCACCGAACAACCGTTAAGGCAATATCTGTCCCCTGCCTTAATAATGTCCATATATAACGCTTCACCGTCTATTTGTGAAGAAATGTCGAAAAAAGACTCTTTAGAATTAAAGAATTTCAGGAAATCATTTGCCGAACCACAGGGAATTACACCTAAAGTTACATTTTCAAAACCTACAATGCCGTTAAGCACCTCATATACAGTACCCTCACCGCCACAGGCATATATGCAAATATCATCTCCGGTTTTGGCATAATGCTTTGCCTTCTTTTCGGCATCGCCCTCGTGCTTAGTAATATATATTTCAAATTCGTTCTTTTTATCCTTAAAATATTCTTTAATCCCATTTATTATTCCGTTTTGCAGTGTTCTTTTCCCCGCAGTGGGGTTAATAAAAAATATATGTTTCATAACTGTCCCCGTTATTTTTATTTATGCTTGAAATACATAAACAACTGACATTTTATCATTCCGTTATAAAGTTTTCTTCGCTTATCCGCCGGGCTGCCGAATATATTTTCAAATTCATCGTGAGGGCTTATAACAAAATACTTCTTGCCCTGCTCCAATACAAATCTTTCGCCCATGGTTTTGTATAACTTTTCGGCGGCTCTTATATCTAACAGCCTTTCGCCGTAGGGTGGATTGGTGATGATAAGACATCTATCGTCCTGTACCGCAAAATCCTTTACATCTCCGATACTTGCCTTTACATATTTTTCAACTCCGGCTTTTTTAGCATTTTCAAGGGTTAAATCTATGCAGTTTTGGTCAATATCAAATCCGTTGGCACAAAAATCAATATTATGAATAATTAAATCCTGTGCTCTCATTCTTTCCTCTCGCCATACATTTTCAGGTATGCAGGAAAATCTTTCGGCGGCAAAAAAACGGCGCAAACCCGGTGCCATTTTCATTGCCATCATTGCCGACTCTATGAGTATTGTTCCGCTTCCGCAAAACGGGTCATAAAGCTTTGTATCGGGATAAATCCTCGCCAAATCGCACATAGCGGCTGCAAGTGTTTCCTTAAGAGGTGCTTCGTTGGATTTTCTTCTATATCCCCTTTTATGCAGTCCCTCACCCGAAGTATCAATCATTACGGTTACATTATTCTTAATAATCGTAAATTTAATTTTATACTCGGGACCGGTTTCGCTAAACCAGGAAATTCCGTATTTTTCCGAAAGTCTTGTTACTATTGCTTTTTTTATTATCTTTTGACAATCGGGCAAACTATGTAAATCCGAATCAATCGTTGAACCGGTTACCGGAAAAGCATCGTCCTTTCCTATAAATCTTTCAAAAGGTAAAGACTTTATATTATCGAAAAGCTCGGTAAATGTTTGTGCTTTAAACTGTCCCATATTTATGAGTATTCTCTCGGCAAATCTTGAGCAAATATTTGCTCTTGCCAACATATTATAATCTCCGGAAAGCAAGACTCTACCGTTTTCAGCCTGAACATCGGTAAATCCCATTCTTTTAAATTCGTCTGCCGCTATACTTTCAATGCCGAAAATACAGGGCGCTATCATTTTTATATTATCCATTAAATAACCGCCTTAATATGCCTTGTTACATGACATCCGATATTTACCGCAACCGGTAAACCTGCAATATGTGTAGGTGCTGTTTCTATATTTACGCTTAAAGCCGTAGTATCCCCGCCAAAACCCTGAGGACCGATTCCAAGCCTATTAATCTCCCTTAACAACTCGTCCTCAAGGTTTTTATAATAGGGATTTTCGTTAGGCTCCTCCACGCTTCTTATTAGAGCTTTTTTAGAAAGGTAGGCACATTGTTCAAAGTCTCCGCCTATTCCCACACCGATAACCATAGGTGGGCAGGGATTATTTGAAGCAGTCTTTACAATATCAAGCACTGCTTTTTTTACCCCTTCAACCCCGTCAGAAGGCTTAAGCATTTTAATACCACTCATATTTTCGCTACCAAATCCCTTTGGTGCTACGGTTATGGAAACACCTTCACCGTCAACTATTCTCGTATGTATTACAGCCGGAGTATTATCGGTTGTATTAACTCTGTTAAGGGGGTCGCCGACTACAGATTTTCTAAGCAGTCCCTTTTCATAGCCTATTCGTACACCCTGATTTACGGCCTCCTCAAGCCCTCCGCCTACAAGATGAACATCCTGTCCTATTTCAAGAAAAACAACAGCCATACCCGTATCCTGACAAATGGGAATATCAAGTTTATTTGCGGAAACAAGATTTCTCTTAAGTTCTCCCAAAATATCCTTGGCAAGGCAGTTTGTTTCGGTTTCAAAATGCAAATTGATACTGTTTTTAATATCCTCTGGCAATTCTTTGTTTGAAATAATGCATAGTTCGGCAATTTTATCCCTTATTAAAGAAACATCTAAAGTTCTGATAATAACATATCCTTTCGCTTAGTATTAAAAAGGGGCGATTTTCACAACGAAGTGTGAAACCCGCCCTAATATTATCAATGATTGGCGCCTCTTCTCGGTCTTCTTGATTCGCTGTTCTTGCGTTTCAAATCCGAAAACTTTTCATCTGATGATGCTTTAAACTTATTCATCATTTCCTCAAAAGAAGCAGGTTCGGATTTTTTAGGTGCCCAAGTAAAAGAATTGTCCGACTTCGGAAGAAAAGCCTCTTTTTCTTTCTTTTTAAAGTTCTCTCTTTTCTTTTCCTGAGGAGGTAAAGCTTTCTTAATACTAAACGAAATTTTACCGTCATCATTAATTGTGAGAACCTTAACCTTTACAGAATCCCCAACCTTTAAAAACTCGTTAATATTATTGACGAAATCATTGGCAACCTCGGAAATATGCACCATACCCGAAGTTTCGTTATCAACCGCCACAAAAGCTCCGTAATCCTTTACGGATACAACCTTTCCCTCAACAATGTCCCCTACTTTTAACTGCATAAATAAGTTAATACCTTTCAAATAATTGTTTATTAATTGCCGGAAATATCAATGTAAACTTCTTCGTTTGAATACACAAAACCCAATCGCTGTCTTGCGGCCTTTTCTACTATTTGTTCCTTTGAGCCGTTTTCAAGCAAATCTTTAAGTTCGCTTACTTCATTGGCTCTTGTGGATAATTCCTCATTCAAAGCATTGAGTTCTTTTTGCTTGTCATCCAAATTTTTCCATAAAGAAACAAGTGTTGCAATCATATAAGCAGAAACACAAATAACCAAAAGTCTTACAAAAATACTGCGTTTACGCTTAGGTTTTGACACGAAAAATCACTTCTTTTCATCATGCAATTTATCTTTAATATTATACAACAAGTTATATAAATTTTTCAAGAATTTTTTTGCATATTTTTTTAAAAACTCTATATTTTTTACCAAAAAATTCTTACTTTTGCTTAAAACCTTTCTTGAAATATTATAATATCCCCTGAAAATCACCAAAAAGAACCTATTAAATTTTTTCCACCAAACCAAATACCCTATGAAAAAACCGAAAAATTCGCCTATTAAAATGTATCCTCTTATCTCTCCGTTTGTTACGGCAAGTAAAAAGCAAAAATCCGGCAAAGTAACCAATATCCAAAACAGAATATCTATTACATCTTTCTTTATCTTTTTGGTTGTCAATTTCGCTACCGAAAAAAACAGTATGTAAACAACATTCAATATTCCGCCTAATATTACCGAATAGACAAATGCCTTCAATTGATTAATATTACTTATTTCCCACATACTATTTTAATAATCGGGAAATAAATCCCCTGTTTTCACCGGAATTATGATAGATTACACCGTGTATTTTCCCTACTGCCCCTAAATCTCCGATTTCATTGCTGAAATTTTTTATATGCAGTTCTTCACCCTTTACGGTGATTTTTCCCATTACCGTATCGACTAAAATCGTTTCATCATCGAAACTAAGGACCTCTTTTACACCTGACATTTCAATTGCTTTGCGACTGTCCAAAATTACGGTATGCCCCTTTACTATCTCATCGCCCAAAAAAATCACCCCTTATAAATCATTTATATTTA
>DCIE01000025.1:155-4160 GCA_002315765.1 Ruminococcaceae bacterium UBA1734 | reverse complement strand
CCAACTATTGACAAAGAGCCAAAATTAAGAGAAAACTCCGTAAAGGCGTTTTCTCTTAATTGGCACGCTGAAAGGGATTCGAACCCCCGACCCTCTGCTTAGAAGGCAGATGCTCTATCCAACTGAGCTATCAGCGCAAATATACGGCGGTTTAATTGACCGCCATAGTATTCTATCACAAATCGGACGGTTTTTCAAGTTTTATTTTTAAAAAAACATAAATTTCTTAAAATTTTGAAAAGCCGCTATTATTTTGTCATAAGTTCGCATACGATTGTGCTGTGCTCAACCGGGTTTTCAATTGGCTTTCCGCCGATTAAACAAGCCTCTCCATACAAAAGCTTTGCGTATTTACCTAAAGTTTCGTTATCCTTGCCGTACAACTCTTTAAGTTTATCTGCTACAGGGTGGGTTGCACTGATTTCCAAAACAAGCTGTGCTTTAACCTTGTTTTGTTCACTTCCGGGCATAGAATTAAGGGTCTTTTCCATTTCAAGAGAAATTCCGCCCTCACTCGTAAGGCAAACGGGATGATTTTTAAGCTTGTTTGTAAATCGTATTGAATTTACACTTTCACCCAAAACCTTTTTCATTTCCTCAAACATATCTTTGGCATCATTGTTCTCGGTTTCGAGGGCTTTTTTCTCCTCTTCGGAATCAAGATTCAGGTTTTCATCGCAAATATTCATAAACTTTTTGCCGTCATATTCACGAAGCATCATAAGGGCAAATTCGTCTACATTTTCGGTCAGGTACAGGATTTCAAAGCCCTTATCCTTAACTGCATCAAATTGCGGCAAGAGTTTAATTCTTTCCACCGTTTCACCACAAGCATAGTAAATGGTGTCTTGTCCCTCGGACATATTTTCAATATATTCTTTAAGGGTTACAAACTTATCCTCTTTTGAAGATTTAAAGATAAGCAAATCCTTTATATTCTGAGCATTCATACCATAATCGTTATAAACACCGAATTTAAGTTGAACTCCGAACGCACCGAAAAACTCCTCATAAGCCTCCCGGTCGTTTTTAAGCATTCTTTCAAGTTCGCCCTTTATCTTCTTTTCGAGAGTTTTTGCAATAAGCTTTAGTTGTCCGTCATGCTGAAGCATTTCTCTTGAAATATTAAGGGACAAATCCTCGCTGTCCACAAGGCCTTTAACAAAACTAAAGTAATCCGGCAAAAGCTCACCGCACTTATCCATGATAAGTACACCCTTTGAGTAAAGCTGTAGGCCCTTTTCAAATTCCTTGGTATAGTAATCAAAAGGCGGATGCTTTGGAATAAACATTAATGCGTGATAGGTTGCACTGCCTTCAGTGGCGGTATGAATAACCTTTAACGGGTCCTCATAGTCCATAAATTTTTCTTTATAGAAATTATTGTAATCCTCGTCTTTAAGCTCATTTTTTGCCCTTTTCCAAATAGGAATCATACTGTTAAGGGTGCGAATTTCGGTTACATCTTCATATTCGTTTTCCTTGCCCTCAATAGGCTTCTTTGTTTCAAAATTCATCACAATAGGATGACGGATATAGTCGGAATATTTCTTAATTAAGGAGCTTATCCTATATTGGTCTAAATACTCACTGTATTTTTCGTCCTCGGTGTCTTCCTTAATATGCATTGTAACAACCGTGCCGACTGTTTCCTTGCTACAAGGAGAAACTGTATATCCCTCGGCACCGCTTGACTGCCAACAAAACGCTTCATCGCTGCCGTAAGCCTTGGTTTCCACGGTAACCTTATCGCTTACCATAAATGCCGAATAAAAACCTACGCCGAACTGACCGATTATATCCACATTTTCCTTTTTCTCATTTTCGGCTTTAAAGTCAAAAGAACCGCTTTTTGCAATGGTACCCAAATTTTTATCAAGCTCGTCCTCGGTCATACCGATACCGTTATCAATAACTTTTACAGTACGGTTTTCCTTGTCAAGCTCAATAACAATTTTAAACTCGTCCGCCTTTATTCCCACACCCTCATCGGTAAGAGATTTGAAATAAAGCTTATCAATAGCGTCTGAGGAATTGGAAATAATCTCCCTTAAAAAGATTTCTTTATGGGTATAAATTGAGTTAATCATCATATCCATAAGTTTTTTTGATTCTGATTTAAACTGTTTTGTTCTCATAATCTTCACCTGAATTTTGTAATGTATTTATTAAGTTTACTTGAAACTAACAAAGCAAAAAT
The DNA here is from genome assembly GCA_002315765.1 of Ruminococcaceae bacterium UBA1734. GTDB lineage: Bacteria > Bacillota > Clostridia > Oscillospirales > Acutalibacteraceae > UBA737. The sequence goes on along the minus strand of DCIE01000025.1, from coordinate 1,960 downwards.
AACCGAAGCAATATCCTTAACCAAAAAAGGCAGGGACACTACCAAAACGGATTTAAAAAATGTGCTTCCCGAGGCAAAGGAAAACCAAGCAGCCCCTAAAACATGACAACAAATAAGGCCTAATATTCCCAAAACAGCCTTAATTATCACATTTTTTATCCTTAAGCTCACCGAGCACAAAAGGGCAAAGGGCAAAAAGCCAACAATAAATCCACCCGAAAAGCCAAACAAAACCCCGGGACCTGCTCCGAAATTAGCAAACACGGGAACCCCTAACAATCCTAAAACTATATACACAAAAACCGAAGCCACGCCGTAAACTTCCGGCAAACAATATCCGCAAAGAGCAACGGCAAAGGTTTGAAGCGTTAAGGAAACGCCTATGGACGGAATGGGTATGGCAACTTGCGAAAAAGCGCAAATCAGGGCAGTAAACACCGCTGAAAAGACTATCAATTTCAGTTTTTCGTTTTTCATAAATATCCCCTTATCTTTTCCGTATCAATCTTAATTTCCCCTGAATTTAAGCAGAGTTTTTTTCCGTCTTCTTCCACCACAAGTTCGGCTTTTTCATTAATATCCAAAGCCATGGCTCTATGTCTAATACCGTCTTTCAGATACTCGATTTCCTTGCCCAAAATATTAGAACGGTTTTTATACTCGGCTAAATAGTCTTTGTTGTTTTCGCAAATAACCTTAAGGAACTCGTTTTCCACACTGTCCACAAGTTCTTCCAAAACTTTATTTTCTCTGGTTTTAAAAAGAGAAGTGGCAATATTTCTTATATTATCCGAGAATGAACTTTCGTTATAAACATTTATTCCGATTCCCACCACAATGTAGTCAAAATAGGATTTTTCGGAATTAAAACTACCTTCCGTTAAAATTCCGCAAACCTTTTTATCCTTAAGATATAGGTCGTTTACCCACTTAATATTTGTATAAATACCTGTGGTTTTCTCTATGGCACGAGCCACGGCAACCGATGCTTTTGCCGTTATTTCGGTAATATCCTCTGTATTTTCAGGATGCAACAGCAATGACATATAGATACCGCCGTCAGGAGATTCAAAACTTCTTCCCAATCTTCCTTTTCCGGCGGTTTGTCTTTTTGCAACAATAATTAAGTCCTCAAGCGGATTTTCCCTTGCAAATCTCTTGGCATATTCATTTGTAGAATCTGTTGCTTCAAGCGTTATTCTCTTCATTTTGACTTCTTTTTTTATCTATATTTGCTCCGAGTTTTCCGAAAGCATAAATTTTTACTATAAAATAGGTTAACGGGCCGCTGAATGTTACGGCAATAAACGATGCCCAAAATTGCGGAAGTTTAAGTGCCGAAAGAGCTCCTGCATGAATTAAAATATATAAAATAAAACTCGGAATATACGAAAGCAAGAACCTCTTATATTTTACCCATGTGGGGCTTGAACGGAAAATAAATTTACAGGTTAAAAGAAAAGCTCCCTGCAAAGAAAGAACATATCCGAGAATTGCCGAAATGTTTTCTTGTATTACAAGTCCTGCCAAAAAAGCAAAAAGGGCGGTATTGACTGTGTTTATAATACCGAAAAGGCAAAACAGCATAAACTTTTTATTTAAAAACAGGTTTTTAACTTTGACCAAAAAAGCCGTAATCTTTTTCACCCTTTTTCCTCCTTTGTTTTATCACTTTTGGTATTATACCACAAAAACTTAAAAATGGCAACTTGTTTAATTATCTTGGCCGCTGTCGTTTTTGTAGGATTTTAAATAATTGTCAAACAAAGCCTTCCCCGTTGGAGAAGGTGGCGAGGAACGAGCCG
>DCIE01000025.1:0-145 GCA_002315765.1 Ruminococcaceae bacterium UBA1734 | reverse complement strand
GCCGGATGAGGTCGTTTTTTCGTTTTCCCAAAAAGCCTTCTCCGGTTGGAGAAGGTGCTGAGCCTAAGCGAAGCGGATGAGGTCGTTTTTGCTTAAATAAAAAGTAATGAAAATTCAAGCTTTTTCAACCTCATCCACCGCAAGC